>NZ_JBJGZP010000037.1:0-29080 GCF_054050555.1 Blastococcus sp. SYSU D00695
CCCCCCCCGGCCCCCTGCCGCGCACCGTAGCCAGCGCGGGCCCGGTCCGCCCCCGACCCCCCCCGCCCCCCCCCCCCCCCCCCCCCCCCCCCCCCCCCCCCCCCCCCCCCCCCCCCCCCCCCCCCCCCCCCCCCCCCCCCCCCCCCCCCCCCCTGGCCCCGTCCGGGCCCCACGCCGGGCGAGGCGCGAGGAGGACGGGTTCCTTCCGTCAGGCGAGGCCGAGCTCGCCCTCGAACTGGCCGGCCTCCAGTCGCTCCCGCACCGCGGTGAGGAACCGGGCGGCGTCGGCGCCGTCGACGATGCGGTGGTCGTAGGTGAGGGCCAGGTAGACCATCGAGCGGACCGCGATGACCCCGCCGAGGTCGGGGTCGCTCACCACGACCGGCCGCTTCACCACGGAGCCGGTGCCGAGGATCGCCACCTGCGGCTGGTTGATGATCGGCGTGTCGAACAGGGCGCCGCGGCTGCCGGTGTTGGTCAGCGTGAACGTCCCCCCGCCGAGCTCGTCGGGGCTCACCTTGTTGCTGCGGGTGCGCTCGGCCAGGTCGGCGATCTTGCGGGCCAGCCCGCCGATGCTCAGGTCGCCCGCGCCGTGGATGACCGGGACCAGGAGGCCGCGGTCGGTGTCCACGGCGATGCCGAGGTTCTCGGCGTCGTGGTAGGTGACCGTGCCGGCCTCCATGTCCACCGACGAGTTCACCGACGGGAAGGCCTTGAGGGCCTCGACGGCGGCCTTGGCGAAGAACGGCAGGAACGACAGCTTCACGCCCTCGCGCGCCTCGAAGTCGCGCTTGGCCCGGGTGCGCAGCGTCGCGATCCGCGTGACGTCGGCCTCGACGACGGTGGTGAGCTGGGCGCTGATCGCCAGCGACTCGACCATCCGCTGGGCGATGACCTTGCGCAGCCGCGGCATCTTCTCGGTGCGGCCGCGCAGCGAGGTGTCGGGCTGCGCCGCGGGCGAGGGGGTGGCGGAGCGGGCCGCCGGGGCCGCCCCGGCCGTGGCGGCCGGCGCGGGCGCGGCCTGCTCGGCCGCCGCCAGGACGTCCTGCTTGCGGATGCGGCCGCCCACGCCGGTGCCCTGCACCGTCGACAGGTCCACGCCGTGCTCGGCCGCCAGGCGCCGGACCAGCGGGGTGACGTACTGGCCGCCGCCGTCGCCGCCCGACGGGGCGGAGGACCGGTCACCGGTGGCCGCGGGGGCCTGCGGCGCCACCGCCTGGGCGGGGGCGGGGGCGGTCGTGGGGGAGGTGGACGGCAGCGAGCCGCTGGACCCGTAGTCGGCGCCCGGGGCCTCGGTGGCCGGCTTGGCCGTCGGGGTCTCCTCGCGGGGCTCCGGGGCGGCCTGCTGCGGAGCGGGCTGCTGGGGAGCGGCCTGCTGTGACTGCTGGGGAGCCTGCTGCGGCGCCGGGGCGCCGCCGTCCGCGCCGCTGCCGATGACGGCGAGCTGGGCGCCGACCTCGACGGTCTCGTCCTCGGCCACCGTGATCGACAGCAGCGTGCCCGAGACGGGGGCGGGGATCTCGGTGTCCACCTTGTCGGTGGAGACCTCCAGCAGCGGCTCGTCGGCGGCCACCTCGTCGCCCACGGCCTTGAGCCAGCGGGTGACCGTGCCCTCGGTGACGCTCTCGCCGAGCGCCGGCATGGTCACCGGCGTCCCCTCGCCCCCACCCGAGCCGCCGTTCGAGCTGCTGTCGCCCGAGGGGGCGGGGGCCTCGGCGGCGGGAGCGGCCTGGCCGGCGTCGGCGTCGGTCGCCGGGTCGGCGTCCTGCACCTGCTGGTCGGGGGTCTGCGGCGTGGTGTCGGCGTCCTCGGCCGAGGACGGCGCGGCGCCCGCCCCGTCGCCGTCCCCGCCGATGAGCGCGAGCTCGGCGCCCACGTCCACCGTCTCGTCCTCGGCCACCAGGATCTTGGTCAGCACGCCGGCGGCGGGGGAGGGGATCTCGGTGTCGACCTTGTCGGTCGACACCTCGAGGAGCGGCTCGTCGGCCTCGACCCGCTCGCCCTCCTGCTTCAGCCATCGAGTGACCGTGCCCTCGGTGACGCTCTCGCCCAGGGCGGGCATGGTGACGGTCGTCGGCATCGGTGCGGGGCTCCTTCTGTGGGAACGCTGGAGAACGGCGGGGTGGGGGCGGTGCGGGAGGTCAGCCGTGCACGTGCAGCGGCTTGCCGGCCAGCGCCAGGTGCGCCTCGCCGAGGGCCTCGCTCTGGGTCGGGTGCGGGTGGATGAGGCTGGCGACGTCGTCGGCCTCGGCCTCCCAGTTGTAGATCAGCTGGCCCTCGGCGATGAGCTCGCCGACGCGGCTGCCGACCATGTGGATGCCGACGACGGGCCCGTCCACGGCCTGGATGAGCTTCACCGCGCCCGAGGTCTTGAGGATCTGGCTGCGGCCGTTGCCGCCCAGGTCGTAGGTGAGGGTCTTGACCTCGCCGTAGCGCTCCTTGGCCTGCGCCTCGGTGAGCCCGACGGAGGCCACCTCGGGGTCGGAGTAGGTGATCCGCGGGACGCCGGCGTAGTCGATCGGAGCCGGGTTCAGCCCGGCCACCCGCTCGGCGACGAGGATGCCCTCGGCGAAGCCGACGTGGGCCAGCTGCAGGGTCGGGATCAGGTCGCCGACGGCCGACACGGTCTCCAGGTTGGTGCGGCAGTACTCGTCCACGAGCACGTACCCGCGCTCCATGGCGACGCCGGCCTCCTCGTAGCCCAGGCCCTCGCTGACCGGGCCGCGGCCGACCGCGACGAGCAGGATCTCGGCCTCGATCTCCTTGCCGTTCTCCAGGGAGACCTTCACGCCGTTCTCGGTCTGCTGGACGCCGGAGAAGCGGCTGCCCAGCTCGAAGGCGATCTTGCGACGGCGGAACGCGCGCTCCAGCAGCTTGGAGGAGGACTCGTCCTCCAGCGGCACCAGGTGCGGCAGCGCCTCGACGATCGTCACGTCGACCCCGAAGGACTTCCAGGCGCTGGCGAACTCGCAGCCGATGACGCCGCCGCCGAGGATGATCGCCGAGGCCGGCACGCGGTCGAGCTTCAGGGCGTGGTCGCTGGTGATGACCCGGGTGCCGTCGATCTCCAGGCCCGGCAGCGACCGGGCGTAGGAGCCGGTGGCCAGCAGCACGTGCCGGCCCTCGTAGGTCTGGCCGTCCACGCTGACGGAGGTGGGAGAGGCCAGCCGGCCCTCGCCCTCGACGTAGGTGATGCCGCGGCTCTTGATCAGCCCCTGCAGGCCCTTGTACAGGCGGCCGATCACGCCGTCCTTGTAGGCGTTGACCCCGTCCATGTCGATGCCGGCCAGGGAGGTCTTGACGCCGAACTGCTCACCCTCGCGGGCGAGGTCGGCCACCTCGCCGGCGTGCAGCAGGGCCTTGGTCGGGATGCAGCCGTTGTGCAGGCAGGTGCCGCCGACCTTGCCCTTCTCGATCAGCACGACGGACAGGCCGAGCTCCGCGGCACGCAGTGCGGCGGCGTAGCCACCCGAGCCACCGCCGAGGATGACCAGGTCGGCGGGGGAGGTGGGTGCGCTCACGAGTGGCTCCTCGAGTTCCTGCGGTCCCCTGTCGCTCGGACGGGGGATGGGCGACCCCATCCTGCCACTCCGGGAACGGCTGGGCCGGACGCCCCGTTGGTGTCCTCGGGCGTGCCTCGGCACACCGGGCGACCTGCGGACGGAGGCGGCGCGATGGGGCTCTTCGGGCGGTTGCGCGGCGGCAGGGGCGGCGGAGCGGCCGGGCGCCCGGACCGTCGCGGCACCCTGGACCGGGCCTCGGTCCGGGCCGACCTCGGCCACCTGGAGCAGTTCGTGGCCAGCCGGCGCGGGGTCGAGGGCTACGTGGAGCCGCGCACGGCGGTCACCGAGACGACGATCCTGCTCGTCGCCGCCGACGGCGAGTGGACCCGCCGGCGCATCGCGGGCCCCGACGTGGCCCGCCGGCTCTCCCGCGACCTGGGCATCCCCGTGTACGACGCGCAGGTCACCGGCTACCCGCAGCGGATGCGCGACTGGAGCGCGCGGCAGCGCACCAACCGGCTCTGACCCGGGACCGTGCTCCCGCCCGGGGCGGCAGCACGGTCCCGCGGCGTCGTCAGGCGATCGCGTCCTCGATGGCCGCCAGCAGGGTGCGGACCGGGACGCCCGTCGCGCCCTTGGGGGTGTGCCCCCACGCGCCGCCGGTGTTGTAGCTCGGCCCCGCGATGTCGATGTGCGCCCACGGCAGGCCCGCCGGCACGAACTCGGCGAGGAAGTGCGCCGCCACCAGCATCCCGCCCATGCGGTCGGCGTTCGCGTTGACCAGGTCCGCGATCGGCGAGTCCAGGCCCTTGCGCAGCTCGGCCGGCATGGGCATGGCCCACATCGGCTCGCCGCTGCGCCGGCTGGCGGCGACGACGGCGTCGCGCAGCTCGTCGGTGCCCATCACGCCGGCGGTGCGGCTGCCCAGCGCGACCAGCTGCGCGCCGGTCAGCGTCGAGGTCTCGATCAGCAGGTCGGGGGAGTCCTCCGCCGCCCGGACGATGCCGTCGGCGAGGACGAGGCGGCCCTCGGCGTCGGTGTTGGTGATCTCGGCCTTCTTGCCGTTGCGGAAGGTGAGGACGTCGCCGGGGCGGTAGGCGGTCCCGCTGGGCAGGTTCTCCGCCATCGGCACGGTGGCCGTCACCTCGACCGGCAGCCCCAGCCGCGCGACCAGGCACACGGTGGCGATGACGGCGGCGGCGCCGGCCATGTCGCTGGTCATGTGGTGCATGTTCGCCGCCGGCTTGATCGACAGGCCGCCGCTGTCGAACGTGATCCCCTTGCCGACCAGCGCGACCTTCCGGCGGGCGCGCTTGCCCGAGTAGGTCAGGCGCAGCAGCCGGGGGCCGCGGGCCGAGCCGCCGCCCACCGCGAGGATGCCGCCGTAGCCGCCCGCGGCCAGCGCCTTCTCGTCCAGCACCTCCACGGACAGGCCGGCGGCCTTCCCTGCGGCGGCGCCGCGGGCGGCCAGCTCGGCCGGGTACAGGTCGTTGGGCGGGGTGTTGACCAGGTCGCGGACCAGGGTGACGGCGTCGGCGACCGCCCGGACGCGCGCCAGCGGCGCCTCGGCCTCGCGGGCGTCGGGGACGACGACCGTGAACTCCCGCGGCGGCGTCGGCCGGTCGGCGGGCAGGTCGGAGCGGTAGGCGGTGAACTCGTAGGCGCCCAGCAGCGCCCCCTCGCCGACGGCGTGCAGCCGCTCGGCGTCGGGCGTGCCGCCGACCGCGGCCAGCAGGCTGACGACCGACCCGCGCCCGGTCAGGGCGCGGCTGGCCGCACCGGCGGCGCGGCGCAGTGCCTCGGGGGCGTAGCGGCCCTCGGCGTCGGGGGCGCCCAGGCCGGCCACGGCGACCACCGGGAAGGGAGCCTGACCGAGGGTGGCCACGCGGGTGACCTCGTCCTCCCCGCCGCGGGCACCGAGGTCGGTCAGCGCGGGCAGCAGTCGGCCGCCCAGCAGGCGGTCGACGGCCTCGGCGCCCGGCGTCGGCAGCGGGCCCGACGGGCCCCGCCCCACCCCGACGACGACGGCGTCCCCGGGGACCTTCTCGAGCGGGCGGTCGGTGGCGGTGATGGTGGGCGGCACGTCGCCGATACTAGGAGGACCCCTCTCCCCGCGTGCTCGCCGCGGGGACCGGCCCCCGGAGGCGCGTTAGCGTGCGCTCGTGACTGCGCGGACCTCGCCCCTGCACGAGCGGCACGTCGCCGCCGGCGCGAAGCTGGCCGACTTCGGGGGCTGGTCGATGCCGATCGAGTACGCCGGCGGCGGGGTGCTGGCCGAGCACGCCGCCGTGCGCGAGGGGGTCGGCCTGTTCGACGTCTCCCACCTGGGGACGGCGACCGTGCGCGGCCCCGGGGCGGCGGCCCTCGTCGACTCGTGCCTGACCAACGACCTCGGCCGGATCGGCCCCGGGCAGGCGCAGTACACCCTGTGCTGCGTCCCGAACGGGGAGCCGCAGGCCGGCGGGGTGGTCGACGACCTGATCGTCTACCTGCACGGGGACGACGACGTCCTCCTCGTGCCCAACGCCGCGAACGCCGCCGAGGTCGTCGCGCGGCTCGCCGACGCGGCGCCGGCGGGGGTGACGGTCACCGACCGGCACGCCGACGTCGCCGTCCTGGCCGTCCAGGGCCCGCGGTCGCCGCAGGTGCTGTCCCTGCTCGGCCTGCCCGGCGAGCTGCCGTACATGGCCTTCGTGACCGGCACCGGTGGCGGCGACGCGGAGGTGACCGTCTGCCGCACCGGCTACACCGGGGAGCACGGCTACGAGGTGCTGGTGGCCGCCGACCGGGCGGCCGAGCTGTGGGACCAGCTGGTCGAGGTCGGGTCGGACGAGGGGCTGCGGCTGTGCGGGCTCGGTGCCCGCGACACCCTGCGCACGGAGATGGGCTACCCGCTGCACGGGCACGAGCTCTCCCGCGCGATCACCCCGAACCAGGCTCGCAGCGGCTGGGCGGTCGGCTGGCGCAAGCCGGCGTTCTGGGGCCGGGAGGCGCTGCTGGCCGAGCGGGAGGCCGGTGCCGCCCGGCTGCTGTGGGGGCTGCGCGCGACCGGCCGCGGGATCCCGCGGCCGGGCATGCCGGTGCTCGGGGCGGCGGGGGAGCGGATCGGCGAGGTCACCAGCGGGACGTTCTCCCCGTCGCTGCGGACCGGGATCGCCCTGGCCCTCCTCGACACCGCCGCCGGCGTGGAGGAGGGCGCGGAGGTGTCCGTCGACGTCCGCGGCCGTCCGCAGCCGGTCACGGTCGTGCGGCCCCCGTTCGTGGAGTCCCACGTCCGGTGAGCGGTCACCGCTCCGGGTGCGACTCCTGGGTCGGCTCCGGGGGGTCGGGCAGCGTGTCGGCCACGGTGGCGTCCCGCTCGCCCATCGGCATTGGTGGCCCCTCCGTGGTGTCCACCGCGGTCTGGTGCTCGGCCTCGGAGTTGATCTCCGCCCCGAGCAGCACCAGGTAGCAGGTCAGGTACAGCCACAGCATCAGCACGATGACGCCGGCGATGGCGCCGTAGGTCTTGTCGTAGGACCCGAAGTTGCCCACGTAGAAGCTGAAGCCCAGGCTGACCAGCGCCCAGATGACGGTCACGACGATCGCGCCGAGGCTGACCCACCGCAGGCGGGGGGCGTCCCGGTCGGGCGCGACGCGGTACAGCACGGCCAGCGAGCCGGCGAAGACGGCGAGCAGCAGCAGCCACCGCACGACCTGCGCGAGCACGGTGCCGACCACGCCGAGGGGCAGCGCGTCGAGGACCGCCGGCACGACGGCGACCAGCGTGAAGGTGACCAGCACGAACACGATCGCGCCCAGCGTCAGGCCCAGGGCGAGGGCCTTGCGCTTCACGAACCCGCGGGTCTCGACCTCGTCGTAGGCGATGTTGACCGCCGAGATGACGTTGCCGGTGCCGCCCGATGCCGACCACAGGGCGGCGAGCACGGAGACCACCAGGCTCACCGAGAGCGCGCCGCCGCTGTTCTGGGTGATGGCGGTGAGCTGCTCGCCGATGAGGTCGGCGGCGCTGGCGGGCAGCTGGCCGGCGAGGTCCTCCACCTGCTGGGCGACGGTCTCGGGGGAGGCCACGAGCCCGTAGAGGGAGATGGTGGCGATCAGCGCCGGGAAGATCGCCAGGAACGCGAAGAACGCGACGCCGCCGGCGATGATCGGCATGTTGTCGGCGTTGTGCTCGGCCCAGGCCCGCTTGACGATCTGCTTCCAGCCCCGCGCGGGGATGCGGGTGGGGCGGTCGGCGTGCATCCCGGGCAGCTCCCCGGGCCCCGGCGCGCCCGCGGGCGGGCGGGTCGGGTCGGCGGCGGGCGCGCCCCGTGCGGTGCGCTCCGCCGCCTCCCTCGCCGCCGCCCGCCGGGCCGCCTTCTCCTCGACCCGCTCGCGGATGCGGTCGACGGCGCTCTCGCGCGGCCTCGTGCCGGTCATCAGTCGCCGGGCCAGCTTCCGGTCAGCTTGGTGAAGCCGCGGGCGCCGGCCCGGTCGATGGCGGCCTTGGTGGCGGCGAAGATCGCGCCCTGCAGGGCCGCGGCCAGCACCACCTCCCGCATCCGGTACTCGCTCTGCAGCGCGCCGGGGGCGTCGTCCTCGTTCGCGACCAGCTTCCACACCTGCTTGAACACCGCGCCGGACACCATGCCGGCGGCGATGCCGCCGAGCAGGCCGATGGGGCGGTACAGCAGCTTGCTGCCCTTGCTCTGCTTCGTGATCTCGCCGGTGCTCGTGTTCCTGGCCAGCTTCTTCGTGCTCACGTCGCCCTCCTGGCGGCCCGGCGGGCCCTCGTCCTGGTCTTCCGGGCCACCTTCTCAGCCGCGGCCCGGCGCGCGGCCAGCACCTTCGCGTGGCGCTTCGCGTCCCGGCGGCCCTGGCGACGGGCGCGGCGGACGTCGCGGGTGCGCCGGCGCCAGACGAGCAGCCCCAGCAGGGCGACGACGGCGGCGCCCGCACCGATCACGGCCGGGGGGCTCTCCCGGTAGGTCTCCACCGCGGTGTCCTTGGCGCGGGCGGCCCCCTCCTTGGCCCGGGCAGGCACGTCCAGGCGGGCGCTCAGCTCGTCGACCGTGCGGCCCAGCTGCGCGCGGGTCTGCTCGATCTCGGCCTTGATGGCGTCGGGGTCGGTCGGATCGGGCGCGGGGGTGCTCATCGGGAAGCCGCCTTCTTGACCGTGGCGATGTCGGCCTTCGTGCTGGCGATGGCCTGGGTGGGGACGGGCGGGGAGCCCTGCTGCACGTCCTTCTTGCCGAGCAGTGCGAGCACCCCGGCGACCGCGAGCAGCACGACGGCCACGACCAGCGCGGCCAGCCAGGCGGGGAGCACCTCGGCCAGCCCGAGGACGGCGGCGCTGACGAGGACGGCGACGCCGAAGAAGGCGACCAGGCCGGCGCCGCCGAACAGGCCCGCCCCGACCCCGAGTCGCTTGGCCTTCTGGGTGACCTCGGCCTGCGCGAGGCGGGCCTCGTCGCGCACGAGGGTGCTGATCTGCTCGGTGAGCCGGCTGATCAGCTCGCCGGTCGACGCGTCCTGCGGGGCGGGCGGGGGCGGCGTCGCACGCGAGGCGCCGGTGGGGGGCGGGGCGGTCATCGGTCCTCCGGGTCGGGGTGGTCGCTGCTGCATGCCCGCGCGGGCAGCCGCCGTAACGCGCGGGTGATCACGCCGCGGTCGCGACGGGCCGCGGGGGCGCGGGATGGCTAGCCTCGGCGCCATGACCTGGACGTGGCGCCTGGAGGACCCGGCGGGGCAGACGGTGGACCCGGCGTCGGTCGGCATCACCCCGCCGCCGGCGGAGAACCAGGGGGACGCCGAGTCCTGGCTCGGGGAGAACTGGCGACAGCTGCTGACCCGGGGCGTGCACGCCGTCTCGCTGTTCGACGGCGGGACGCGGGTGTACGGCCCGATGGGCCTCGCCCCGGACGAGCGCTAGCGCCCGCCCGGGGCGGGGCCGTCAGCCCCGCGAGGTCTTGGCGGGGTCGCGCTCCACGACGTCGCCGAGCACCTCGTCGATGCGGGCGAGGACGTCGTCGTCCAGGCGCACCCCGGCCGCCGCCACGTTCTGCTGGACCTGCTCGGGGCGGCTGGCGCCGATGATCGCGGCGGCGACGTTGCGGTTCTGCAGCACCCAGGCGACCGCGAGCTGCGCCATCGACAACCCGACGTCGTCGGCGACGGCGCGCAGGCCCTGCACGCGGGTCAGGACCTCGTCGCGCAGGAAGCCGCGCATCGACCCGCCGACCTCGGTGTCAGCTGCCCGGCTGCCGGCCGGCGGCTGCTCCCCCGGGAGGTACTTGCCGGTGAGGACGCCCTGGGCCAGGGGCGACCAGACGATCTGGGCGAGGCCCTCGCGCTCGGACGTGGGGACGACCTCGTCCTCGATGACCCGCCACAGCATCGAGTACTGCGGCTGGTTGCTGATCAGCTGGATGCCCAGGTCGCGGGCCAGCGCCGCGCCGGCGGCGATCTCGTCCGCGCGCCACTCGGAGACGCCGACGTAGAGGACCTTGCCCTGCCGCACCAGGTCGGCGAAGGCCGTCATCGTCTCCTCGAGCGGGACGGACGGGTCGTAGCGGTGCGCCTGGTACAGGTCCAGGTAGTCCGTCTGCAGCCGGCGCAGCGAGGCGTGGCAGCTCTCGATGACGTGCTTGCGGGACAGCCCGCGGTCGTTGCGGCCCGGACCGGTCGGCCAGTAGACCTTCGTGAAGATCTCCAGGCCCTCGCGGCGCTGCCCGGCCAGCGCCCGGCCCAGCACGGACTCGGCGCGGGTGCCGGCGTAGACGTCGGCGGTGTCGAAGGTCGTGATGCCCGCGTCGAGGGCGGCGGCCACGCAGGCGTGCGCGGCGTCCTCCTCCACCTGCCCACCGTGGGTGAGCCAGTTGCCGTAGGCGATCTCGCTGATGGTCAGGCCGGACCGGCCCAGGCGTCGGTACTCCACGGACGGCGACGCTATCCGCGGCCGGTCACACCTGCTGGCCGACCGCCACCTCGGGCTTGGGGAAGCGCCAGCGGCGGATCATCGTCGACCGGCTGATGCCGTACCAGACGACGCCCTTGGTCGCCTTCTGGCCGTCGGGGAAGCGCTCCCGCACGGTGCGGGTGATCCGGCGGCCCAGGAGGACGGAGTCGCCGATGAGCACCAGGAAGAAGGCCATCCACATCAGCATGACGATCCCCTGGAACCGCGGCACGATGTAGCTGAGCAGCAGGAACGCGGCGAACGGCAGGAACAGCGAGCCGAGGTTGCGGCGGGCGTCGACGACGTCGCGCACGAGCTTGCGGACCGGACCGCGGTCGCGGGCGGGCAGGTAGGAGTCGTCGCCCATCGCCATGCGCTCGCGGGCGCTGGCGCGACGCGCGGCCTGCTGCTCGCGCATCCGCTTGTAGGCCTCCTTGCGCGTCGTCGGCGGCGGCGGAGGCGGGCCGGGGCGGCGCGCCTGGGCCTCGCTGCGCTTGGGGGTGGGCCGGCCCTTGCCGGCCGTCCTGACCAGCTCGGCGGTCAGGTCGGCGGCCGTGTCGGGCGCGGCCTCGGCGCGGTCCCGGCGGCCGGGCAGGCTGAACTTCACGCGTCCGAGTCTACGTGGGGACGTGCACGTCACCCGCCCGCCGCGGCGCGGCGCCGTACAGTGGGAAGAGGACCCGCTGCGGCGGTGTTGGCCCGGAGCGGGACTGTCGCTACGGGCACCCCTCGGACGTGGGAGGACACGAACATGACGGTGCAGGACACCACGGCGACCGGTGTCGTCCTGAGCGACCCGGCGGCGGCCAAGGTCAAGGCGCTGCTGGACCAGGAGGGTCGCGACGACCTGCGACTGCGGATCGCCGTGCAGCCGGGTGGCTGCTCCGGGCTGCGCTACCAGCTCTTCTTCGACGAGCGCTTCCTCGACGGTGACCAGACCTACGACTTCGACGGCGTCGAGGTCATCGTCGACCGGATGAGCGGCCCCTACCTCGGCGGCGCGGTCATCGACTTCGTCGACAGCATCGAGAAGCAGGGCTTCACGATCGACAACCCGAACGCGACCGGCTCCTGCGCCTGCGGCGACAGCTTCAGCTGATCGGAGGACCCCGTCGCCCCCCAGGACACGCTCCGCGCGTCCCGGGGCCCTGCGACGGGGCCGTTCCAGGAGTGACGGAGGCCCGGTCCCCTCGCGGGGGCCGGGCCTCCGTCGTCCTCAGAGGCTGACCGGGTAGACCGTCTCGGGGATGACCGGGGTGATCCGCTCCTCGACGAAGATGCCGTGCCACACCATGAACACCAGCACCTCCCAGACCTGACGGGCGATGCGCTTGCTCGGCACCGGCTCGGTGCGCAGCCGGTCGAGCAGGCCGAGCACGTGGGCGCGGTCGAGCCACTCGTCGGTCTGGCTGCCGGTCACGATCGCCCGCGCCCACTCGTGCAGCGGGCCGGCGAGGAAGTCCGCCGTCGGCACCGGGAAGCCGAGCTTGCGCCGGTTCATGATCCGCGGCGGCACGATCTGCGCCATCGCCTGGCGCAGGGCGTACTTCGTGGCGTCCCCGCGCCGGGGCACGCGCTGCTCCACCGGGAGCGAGGCGGCCAGCGCGAAGACCTCGGTGTCCAGGAAGGGCACCCGCAGCTCCAGCGAGTGCGCCATCGTCATCTTGTCGGCCTTGACCAGGATGTCCCCGCGCAGCCAGGTGAAGAGGTCCACGTACTGCATCGCGGTGACCTCGTCGTAGCCGGCCTCGCGGGTCCGCCGGTACAGGTCCTCGGTGACGGCGACGTGCGACAGGTCCGGGTCATGGCCGGGCAGCAGGGCGGCCAGCTCGTCGTCGCGCATGTTGCGGGCGTTGCCGTAGTAGCGCTGCTCCAGCGGCATCGAGGCCCGGCGCAGCAGGTCCTGCCCGCGCACGCCCTCCGGCAGGAGGTCGGCCAGCCGCGCCATGGCCCGGCGGCCCGCGGGCGGCAGCTTGGACGCCCACGCCAGGCTGATCGGCTCGCGGTAGATGGTGTAGCCGCCGAACAGCTCGTCGGCGCCCTCCCCGGACAGCACCACCTTGACGTGCTTGCGGGCCTCGCGGGCCACGAAGTACAGCGGCACGAGCGCGGGGTCGGCGACCGGGTCGTCGAGGTACCAGACGACGGTCGGGATGGCCTCGGCGAACTCCTCGGCGGTGATCTCGACCGGCACGTGGCGGACGCCGAGGATGCTCGCGGACTCGGCGGCGATCTCGATCTCCGACTGCGCCTGCCGCTGGAAGCCGACGGTGAACGTCATCAGGTCCGGGTTGTAGCGGTGGGCGAGCGCCGCGATCGCCGTCGAGTCGATGCCGCTGGACAGGAACGACCCGACGGTGACGTCGGCGCGCATGTGCTTGGCGACCGACTCGTCCAGCGCGTCGGCGATCCGCTCGTAGAGCTCCTGCTCCCGGCCGGCGGGCACCGGGCGCGGCGCCCAGGCCGGGTGGAAGTAGCGGCTGGTGTGCAGCTCGCCGTCGACCACCGTGAAGCTCGTGCCGCTCTCGATCCGGCGGATGCCCCGGTGCAGCGTGGCGGGCTCGGGGACGTACTGCAGCGTCAGGTAGTGCTGCAGCGACGCCGGGTCGACGCCGCCGGCCGCCGCGCTGCCCCCGAGGAGCTCCAGCACGGCCTTCTTCTCCGAGCTGAAGACCAGCCCGCCGTCGGCCAGCCGCGCGGTGAACAGGGGCTTGATGCCGAACGGGTCCCGCGCGCCGAAGGCGGTCCGGGTCTGGGTGTCCCAGATGACGAAGGAGAACATGCCGCGCAGCCGGCGGACGACGTCCTGGCCCCACAGGTGGTAGCCGGCGACGATCGTCTCGGTGTCGCCGTGCGTGTGCAGCTCCGCGCCGGCGGCCCGGAGCTCCTCGCGCAGCTCCACGTAGTTGTAGATCTCGCCGTTGAACAGGATCCGGTACCGGTCCTGCGCGTAGGGGAGGGGCTGCGGGCTGCCCTCGAGGTCGATGATCGACAGCCGGTTGAAGCCGAGGACGACGTGGGGGTCCGACCACACGGCCGTGTCGTCGGGACCGCGGTGGTGCAGGCAGTGCAGCGCGGCGCGGACGTCGTCGACGATCGGCTCACCGACCCGGGCGGCGTCGGTGGACAGGTAGGCCAGCAGGCCGCACATGGGAGCAGTCTCCGGTCGGCTCGAGTCCCGGCGCGGCCGGGACGGTGGTCAGACGCGCTCGCCGGCGCGGGTCTTGCGGGTGGCGATCCGCTCGGCGACGAACGACAGGATCGGGATGGTCCCGGCCAGCAGCACCAGGACGCTGCCCCGCAGGGTCCAGCGGGCGCGGACGGCGAGGTCGCAGGCGCACAGGAAGAAGATCGCGTAGAGCCAGCCGTGGGCGGTGCCGATCACGGCGACCGGGGTGGCGGGGCCGCCGAGGTACTTGACCGGGACGGCGACCAGCACCAGGGCGATCAGCAGGACGCCGACGACCCAGGCCATGACCCGGTAGCGGACCAGCGCGGCGGGGATCCCCTGGCCGACGCGGCGGGCGAGCGCGCGGGGGAGACCCGAGGGCGCCGCCGTGCGCTCAGCGGGCACCGGGCCCCCGCTGACCGAGCGCCTTCTCGTTGAGCTCGGCGAGGTAGGCGTTGTACGCCGCGAGCTCGGGGTCGCCGCTGGTGTCGATGCGCGGGCGCTGGTAGAGGACCAGGGCCTGGCCCGGCTCGTCCTCGTCCGGGTCGCGGCGCAGCTCCTCGCGCACCATGCGCACGTAGAACCACAGGCCCATGAACCCGTACAGCGGCCACTGCAGCGCGTAGCTCCAGTTGACCGCCCCGCCGCCGTCCTCGGCCTTGGACAGCTGCCAGTGGCCGAGGAAGAAGGTGGCCACGAACAGCGCGGCCACGAGCAGGTGGAGAGCCACCCACTTCGGGGTCAGCAGCCGGGAGTACACGCCCTGACTCTAACCGCCGCGGGTCCTGTACCGGGGCAGCCGTGAGGGCCGTCACCGCCGTCGCGGCGCGGTCGCGGGGGCGTCGCAGGGCCGTCGGGTCACGACCCGGCGACGACCCCGCGGGTCGTGTGTCGCCGGTGCTCGGCCGCCGAGCGGGGTCGGCTAGTCTCGCCGCAGACTGTGGTCGGTGCCCACCGTCGGCCGGCACGGCCGCGGGGGCGCCGGGGATGACCGTCCGGCACACGCCGGCGGCGGACGAGGAGGCAACGAGCAGTGGCTCGAGGCAACAGGCTCGCGCGGGTCGCCGCGCTCGGTCTCCTGGGGGTCCCGGCCCTCTCGGGCTGCACCCCCGACAACGAGTTCTGGCGGTGGGGCTGGCCCTCCGGCATCACCGAGCAGTCCCAGGACATCAAGGAGCTCTGGATCTGGTCGGTCATCGCCGCCCTGATCGTGGGCATCCTGGTGTGGGCGCTCATCGGCTGGTCGATGGTCAAGCACCGCAAGAAGAGCGACGAGCTGCCCCGGCAGACGGCGTACAACCTGCCGCTGGAGATCGTGTACTCGATCATCCCGTTCCTCATCATCGCGGGCCTGTTCTTCTTCACGGTCGTCGTGCAGAACAAGGTGCAGGAGCGCAGCGAGGACCCGGACGTGAACATCACCGTCCAGGCCTTCAAGTGGAACTGGGAGTTCCTCTACGCCGACACCGCCGAGGACGAGGCCGACCAGGTCACCACGGTGGGCACCAGCGACGAGATCCCCGTGCTGGTGCTGCCGACCGACCGGACCATCCAGTTCTACGTCCGCTCGGCCGACGTCATCCACTCGTTCTGGGTCCCCGAGTTCCTCTTCAAGCTCGACGTCATCCCGGGCAACGAGAACGGCCGGGACAACGTCTTCGAGGTGACGATCGACGAGGGCCAGGAGGGCGCCTACGTCGGTCGCTGCGCCGAGCTCTGCGGGACCTACCACGCGTACATGAACTTCGAGGTCCGCGTGGTCAGCGGTGAGGACTACGACCGCTACCTCGAGCTCCGCGAGGGCGGCGCCACCACGTTCGAGGCCCTGGAGGAGGTCGACCCCGAGAACGGTGGTGCGTCGGTGTCGACCCGTCCCTGGGACTTCGCCGAGGACTCCCAGATGGCCGATGGCTGACATCCGCGTCCCGCACCCGTTCCACGCCACGACGCAGCCGGGAGGAAGCTCGTGAAGGTCGAAGCAGCAATCTTCAACGTCGTCTCGGTGGCCCTCGTCATCTTCGCGGTGGTGTACGGCTTCTGGGCGAAGGAGCCGATCGGGACGACGGCCCTCGCGCTCTCCGCGGGGCTGACGATCCTCGTCGGTGGCTTCTTCTGGTTCATCTCGCGCCGGATCGACGCCCGTCCCGAGGACCGCAAGGACGCCGAGATGGCCGACGGCGCCGGCGAGCTGGGCTTCTTCAGCCCGGCGAGCTACTGGCCCTTCGGGCTGGCCGCGTCGATCGGCCTGACCGCCCTGGGCCTGGCGTTCTTCTACCCCTGGCTGATCGCCATCGGTGCCGTCGCCGTCCTCGCCATGGTGGGCGGGCTGCTGTTCGAGTACTACGTCGGGCAGAACGCGCACGGCTGAGCACGACCCACCGAGAGCCCCTCCTGCACCCGCAGGAGGGGCTCTCGTCGTCTCCGGGCTGTTCCCGGTGCCGCAGCCGGGCGACGAGCGTGCGTCCGCGCGTCGGCGCGGCAGCGGGTGGCGTCGGGGCGCCCGATCGGCGCGAGGCGCGGTGCTGACCCCGGCGCGGACCCCTGGACGCCGGCCCGGGCGGTCGTGAGTCCGGGCCGAGCGCCTCGACCGGGCCCGTCGCCGGCGGACGTCCTCCGGCACGGTCGTGGCCGGGGAGGCGAGGTCGGGCAGCCACCGCCCACGGGCTCGGGCGTCGCGCCGGCGGGGGCCGGCAGCGTTCCGTCGGGGTGGACCTCGGGTCACGGCTGAGGGCTGGTGCGCCAGGCCGCGCGGTCGGGAGGGAGCGTCCGGCGGGAAGGCGCGCTGTGTCCGGGGGAGGGGCGCGGTGTGTCCGGGGGAAAGGCGCGGTGTGTCCGGGGGAGAGGGGCCTCCTGCGGAGGTGGCCGGGCGCGTCGACCGGACCGGGTGCGGTCCGTCCCGGGCCGGGCTGTCGGCGCGGACCCAGGGGGGCGGATCCGGCGCAGGCAGGCGCAGGGCGGCCCTGAGGTCGCCGTTCCAGGGCCTGGCGGGCTCCGTGGGGCCGTCCTGCCGACGGGGGCCTCGGTGCGGGTGCCGATCGGTGGAGCACGACGCGGGGGAGCCTGGCTCAGCGTCCGGCTCCATGCCCGCTCCGGCGGCGGGGCGGCCCGGGGACCGTCACGCACCCAGTGCCGGAGCCCGGGCCCCCCTCGAACCGCTCACGCCGCTCCGAACGGCCTCAGGGGCCGGTCAGGGGCCCTCGGCTGCCGTTCCGCAGTCCCGGGGTGCAGCGCCGCCCGCGGACCGGCGTCGGCCCCGGCGTCGGCCGCGGCTCCGGTCCCGTGACGCCGGGCACCCGGTTCCGGCACCCGGCTGAGCGCGCCTGAGAGAACGCGGCCGGCCCTCGCGCGGTCCGCTGCCGGCGGCCGGCCGCGCTCTGCCGCTCGTCCCGGCCGGTCGGTGGCGCGGGGCGGCAGGTCCGGGCGCGGCGGCAGCGCGGACGCGCCCGCGCGCGTCGCAGCGCGGCGGCGACGGGGCCGGCGGCGGGGACCCTCGTGCCGGGACGGGCCGCCGGGTTCCCGTCGGGTGGCCTGCGGCAGGACACCGTCGGCTGGGGGACGGGCCGCGCCGGGCGCGCACCCGCGCCGGCTACCGAGAGCACGGCGATGTGCCTCCCCGCCTGCGGGGCCGTGCCGGCGCGAGTGCCGAGCCGTCCAGCCCGGAGAACGACAGAGGGCCCGGTGGACGGTCGTCCACCGGGCCCTCTGTGCCAGCCGGAGCTGGGGTCAGTCGCGCGGTTCCTGCGGCTTGCCACCCTCGGAGGGGCGACCCCCGTCGGCCGGGCGCCCGGAGCTGGTCAGCTCGCGGGACTCCGCGCTCGCCAGCCCGTGCTCCTCGCGCCGCTGCTCGAGCTCGACCGCGGCCGGCTCCTCGATCGGCGTGAAGAACCCGCGGATCGCGCGGCGGGCGCCACCGATCTGGTTCATCTTCTTCGGCACCGGCGCGCCGCCGTAGGCGAGCTGGCCGTGGCCGTGCTCGTCCACCGGACCCAGCGGCTGGTGGACCTCGATGAACTCACCGTGCGGCAGGCGACGGATGACACCGGTCTCGATGCCGTGCTCCAGCACCTCGCGGTCGTGCTTCTGCAGGCCGAGGCAGATGCGGTAGGTGATCACGTACGCGATCGGCGGCAGGATGATCATGCCCAGCCGGCCCGCCCAGGTCATGGCGTTCAGGCTGATCATGAACTTGTCCGCGATCACGTCGTTGGCACCCGAGAGCAGCAGCACGACGTAGAACGTCAGCGACATGATGCCCAGCGAGGTGCGCACCGGGACGTCGCGGGGACGCTGCAGCAGGTGGTGCGAGGCGGTGTCGCCGGTGAGCTTGCGCTCGATGATCGGGTACAGCGCCAGGACCGTGAAGATGATCCCGGGCAGCACCACGGTCGGCCAGAACAGCGCCGGGATCGTGTAGTCGCCGGGGAGGTTGATGTCCCAGGCCGGGAAGAGCCGCGTCGAGCCGTCCAGGAACATGACGTACCAGTCGGGCTGCGAGGCCGCGGACACCTGCGCCGGGTTGTACGGGCCCCAGAGCCACAGCGGGTTGATCTGCACCAGCCCGCCGAGCGCGGCGCACACACCGAACACGACGAAGAAGAGGCCACCGGCCTTGCCGGCGAACGTCGGGAAGAGGCGGTTGCCGACGACGTTGTGCTCAGTGCGACCCGGGCCGGGGAACTGGGTGTGCTTCTGCTTGACCAGCATCAGCATGTGCACCGCGATCAGGGCGAGCAGGATCGCCGGGATCAGCAGCACGTGTGCGATGTAGAGCCGTCCGACGATCAGCTCACCCGGGTAGTCGCCGCCGAAGACCGCCCAGTGCACCCAGGTGCCCACCACGGGGATCGCCAGGATGATCGCCGACATGATCCGCAGGCCCGTGCCGGACAGCAGGTCGTCGGGGATGGAGTAGCCGGCGAAGCCCTCGGCGATGCCGAGGATCATCAGGCCGACACCGATCAGCCAGTTGGTCTCGCGCGGGCGGCGGAACGCGCCGGTGAAGAAGATGCGCAGCAGGTGGCAGACGATCGACGCCATGAACAGCAGCGCCGCCCAGTGGTGGATCTGCCGGATCAGCAGACCGCCGCGGACGTCGAACGAGATGTCCAGGGTCGACTCGTAGGCCGCCGACATCTCCACACCGCGCAGCGGCGCGTAGCTGCCGTTGTAGGTGACCTCACGCAGGGACGCGTCGAAGAAGAACGTCAGGTACGTGCCGGTCAGCAGCAGGACGATGAACGAGTAGAGCGCGATCTCGCCGAGCAGGAACGACCAGTGGTCGGGGAAGACCTTGTTGAGCGTGCGGCGGACGGGGCCGGCGACGATGAGCCGGTCGTCGACCTCCAGGGCCATCTTGCCGGCGCGGGACGTGGGCGCCCCGGGGGCCGTGGCGGTGCGAGCCATCAGATGCGCTCCCGGTTCCAGTAGGTGGGACCCACGGCCTCAATGTAGTCGCTGCGCGCGACGAGGTAGCCCTCGTCGTCGATCGCCAGCGGGAGCTGGGGGAGGGAGCGGGTGGCCGGTCCGAAGACGGGCTTGGCGCCGTCGGTGATGTCGAACTGCGACTGGTGGCAGGGGCACAGGATCCGGCTGGTCTCCTGCTCGTACAGCGACACCGGGCAGCCCGCGTGGGTGCAGATCTTGGAGTACGCGACGTAGTCGCCGTACCCGAAGTCCTCCTGGCCCGGACGCGGCTGGTTCTCCGCGAGCTGCTCGGGGCGCAGGCGGAAGAGCATCGTCGCCGCGTCAGACTCCCGGTTGCCGCCCTCGACGGCGGGGAAGACGGTCTCCAGCGAACCGGGGACGGCGTCACCGGGGCGGATCGGGGTGCCGTCGTCGCGGACCAGGCGGACGCCCTCCGCCCACGAGGTGCGGCCCAGCGGGTTGCCCGTGTTCGGGTTCTTGATCAGACCGCCGAGCGGCATGAGCAGCATCAGCCCGAGGCCGCCGCCCATGAAGGCGAGCGAGCGGGTGATCAGCTTGCGGCGGGCGAGCCCGCTGTTGTGCAGCCCGCCCACGAGGGTCGCGCCGGTGGTGACCCGGTCGAAGTGCGAGCCGTCGTGCTTGTCCTGCACCGCCGTCTCGTGCGGCAGCAGCTTCTTGGTGTAGAGCACCAGGCCCACGCCGACGAGCACGAGGGCCAGGCCCATCAGCCCACCGGTCAGCGGCGTGAACAGCGCGCTCCAGGTGCTGCTGTCGAGGGTCCACTCCCACTCGGGCAGGAACCAGCCCGAGCCGACGTAGACCACGACGAAGGCGAACGCGGCGAGCCCGGCGAGGGCGAAGACCGAGCCGATCTGGCGGACGTAGCGGCGCTCGAGCGCGGAGCCGGGCTCGGGCGCCGGGTCGACGTGCAAGACCTGCACGCCGTCGTAGCGGGCACCCAGGAGGTCGAGCTCCTCGCGGGACATCGCCGCGAGCTGCTCGGGGGTGTAGTCGTCGTCCGGGCCGCCGTGCAGCGGGCCGGACGTGTCCGCTCCGCCGGCCGAGCCGGGGCGGGTGTCGTGCGTGGTCACGCCTTGGTCCCCATCCAGAAGATCCCGAACATGAGAGCGCTGATCCCGACGACCCAGATGACGAGGCCCTCACCCACCGGACCGACGCGGCCGATGCCGGCGCCGCCCGGGTCGGGCATGTCCTTGACCGTCTGGATGTAGTTGATGATCGAGCGCTTCTCCTCGGGCGTGAGCTGGTTGTCACCGAAGACCGGCATGTTCTCCGGTCCGCTCAGCATCGCCGTGTAGATCTCGATGTCGTCCGCGTCGTGCAGGTCGGGGGCGTACTTGCCCGAGGAGAGCGCGCCACCCTCGCCGACGAAGTTGTGGCAGGAGGCGCAGTTCAGCCGGAAGAGCTCGCCACCGGCGGCCAGGTCGCCGTCGCGCAGGTCGCCGCTGGGGACGGCCGGGCCGCCACCGTTGGCCTGCACGTAGCTGACCAGCTGGTCGATCTCCTGGTCGCTGAAGACCACCGGCTTGTCGTGGCCCTGCTCGCCCTGGCGGACGAGGGGCATGCGCCCGGTGTGCACCTGGAAGTACACGGACGCGCCACCGACGCCGATGAGCGACGGGCCGCGGTCCTCCACGCCCTCGAGGTTGGAGCCGTGGCAGGTGATGCAGCTGTTCTCGTAGATCTCGCGGCCGGCCTCGTAGTCCTCACCGCTGCCTGCGGCGTCGGCCTCCTCGGCGTGCGCCGGGGCCAGCGACGAGTACAGGGCGCCGGTGACGACGAGCGCGGCCATCAGGCCGGCCACGTTGGTCACCCGGCGGCGGGCCTTGGACAGCCGGCGCGAGCGGGCCGCGGCGGCCGGGGACGCCTCGGCCGGGCGGGACCGGCGGAGGAGGGAGCGACGCGGCACGTCCTCGGCCTGGGCGTCGGACAGCGGGTTCGTGGTGGACACCGTTTCCCTAGCGGATCAGGTAGATCGTGGCGAAGAGCCCGATCCACACGACGTCGACGAAGTGCCAGTAGTAGGAGACCACGATCGCCGAGGTCGCCTGTGCCGGCGTGAAGCGGCCCATGGTGGACCGGATGAGCACGTAGATGAAGGCGATCAGGCCCCCGATGACGTGCAGACCGTGGAAGCCGGTCGTGAGGTAGAAGACCGAGCCGAAGGTGCTCGAGCTGATCGTCGTGCCCTCGTGGACCAGTTCCCGGTACTCGTTGGCCTGCCCGAGCACGAAGATCAGGCCCATCACGAAGGTGATCGTGAACCAGCGGCGCAGGCCGTACACGTTGCCCTGCTCGGCGGCGAAGACGCCGAGCTGGCAGGTGATCGACGAGGCCACCAGGATCACCGTGAAGGTGAGCGCGTAGGGCAGGTTCAGCTCGGTCGGCTCCGGGGGCCAGTTGTCACCGCCGACCCGGGCTCGCGCCGTGAAGTACATGGCGAACAGGCCGGCGAAGAACATCAGCTCGCTGGAGAGCCAGACGATCGTGCCGACGCTGACCATGTTCGGTCGGGTCAGGGAGTGCACCCGCGAGGTGTCGAAGGTGCCGCTCGCGACGGGAGCCGTTGTCACGCCGCCATCATGGCATCGCGTGCCGACGGGGACGACCGTGGGTCGCCGGGCGTGGCGGGTCCGTGACCGGCTCGAGACCAGGGGCCGCGTCGTCCGGCCGGGGAACCCGGGCGGACGACCGTGCGGAGGGTTCCCGGGCACTAGGCTCCCGGGCGTGAGCGACCCCTCGGCCAGCACGTCCGCACCGGCCACCGTCCTGGTCTACAGCTCCCGACCGGAGGTGCGTGCGGCCGTGCGCACCGTCGTGGGGCAGCGCCCCGCGGCCGACGTGGGCCCGATCACGTGGGTCGAGTGCGGCACCGGGGACGAGGTCGTGCGTGCGGTGGACGACGGGGGCATCGACCTGTGCGTGCTCGACGGGGAGGCGCAGCCCACCGGGGGCCTGGCCCTGTCCCGCCAGCTGACGCTCGAGGTGGCCGACCGCCCGGCGCTGTGCGTGCTCATCGCCCGGCAGCCCGACCGCTGGCTGGCCCACTGGTCGCGCGCCGACGCGACGCTGCCCTTCCCGCTGGACGCGCTGACCGCGCCGGGGGTCGTGGCCGACGTGCTGCGCGAGCGGGTCGGCGTGCCCGCCGCTCGGCGCTGAACGCCGTGGGCACGCCCACCTGGTCCGGCCTGCTGACCCGGCTGCTGGCGCGCGAGGACCTGCCGGCGGAGGACACCGCCTGGGCGATGCGCGAGATCATGTCCGGCGAGGCCACCCCGGCGCAGATCGCGGCGTTCGCCGTCGCGTTGCGGGCCAAGGGGGAGTCCGCCGCCGAGGTGGCCGGGCTGTCGGCCACCATGCTCGGCCGCGCCACGCCGGTGGAGCTGGACCTCGCCTGCGTCGACATCGTGGGGACCGGCGGCGACGGCGCGCACACGGTCAACATCTCGTCGATGGCGTCGGTCGTCACCGCGGCCGCCGGCGTGCCGGTCGCCAAGCACGGCAACCGGGCGGCGTCGTCGTCCTCCGGCGCCGCCGACGTGCTCGAGGCGCTCGGCGTCGTCATCGACCTGCCGGCGGACGCCGTCGCCCGCTGCGTGGCGGACGCGGGGATCGGGTTCTTCTTCGCCCCGGTGTTCCACCCCGGCTTCCGGTTCACCGGCGCCCCGCGGCGGGAGATGGGCATCGGGACCGTCTTCAACTTCCTCGGGCCGCTGGCCAACCCGGCCCGGCCGGTGGCCGCGGCGGTCGGCTGCGCCGACCCGCGGATGGCCCCGGTGCTCGCCGCGGTGCTCGCCGAGCGCGGCACCCGGGCGCTGGTCTTCCGGGGCGACGACGGCCTGGACGAGCTGACGACCGCGACCACGTCCGCGGTGTGGGTCGTGGGCGGGGGAGCGGTGCGGCCCGCGCGGGTCGACCCGGCGGCGCTCGGCATCGCCCCGGCGTCCGTGGACGCCCTGCGCGGCGGGGACCCGGCGTACAACGCCGACGTCTTCCGCCGGGTCGTGGGCGGCGAGCCGGGGGCGGTGCGCGACGCCGTCCTGCTCAACGCCGCCGCCGCGCTGGCCGCGTTCGAGGGCGTCGACGGGGACCTGGAGGCGGCCCTCGCCGCGGCGCTGCAGCGGGCGGCGGCGGCCGTGGACGACGGGCGTGCCGCCGCGCTGCTGGACCGCTGGGTGGCCGTCAGCCGGTCGGTGGCCCCGCCGCGCTGAGCGGCCGCTCGGGGGCGGGCGACCGGCGGCTACTCCAGACCGATGGCGAACGCGGCCTCGAGGTCGTGGCGCGAGTAGGACCGGAACGCGATGTGCGTGTCGGTCTCCAGCACCCCCGGGACCTTGCTGATCCGCCCGGCGATCACCTCGGCGATCTGGTCGAACTCCCGGACCCGGACCACGGCGATGAGGTCGGTGTCGCCGGCGACGGAGTAGACCTCGCTCACGCCGTCGAGGTCGGCCACGGCCTGGGCCACCTCCGGGATGGCGTCGGTGGCCGCGTCGATCATGACGATGGCGGTGATCACATCCGGGATGCTAGTTGACGGGGCCTCCCGCGGGCCGCGGCTCGCTGCCGGGTGCGGGACCGGGGAGGAGGGCCGCCCAGCCGGTCACCGCCCGGTGACGACGCGGTCCGGGCGGGTACGGGTGCCGAGGTCGCGGCCGTCGGCGAAGGGGTCGCGGTCGCGGCGGCCGGCCTCCACGCGGTCGAGGAAGGTGCTGTACGCGCCGGTCCCGGGCACCGGGCAGGCGAGGGTCCCGTCGACCTCCACCAGGCGGGTGCCGGGCTTCTCCATCCAGCGCAGCACGAGCTCGGTCTCGTCGACCGTGGCGGCCAGCTCGCCGTCGGGCCCCAGGGGCGTCTCGGCCGTGACGAGCAGCCCGGCCAGCGCGTGCCGCACGGACGCGCCGCGCGGCGCGCCACCGGCGGCGACCAGGCGCCCCCGCCGGACCACCGACAGGTGCCAGCCGCCCGCGCCGTCGGGCCGCGCGAGGACCAGCTGGGGTACGGCGGCCAGCGACTCCAGCCGCTGCCGGCGGCGCACGGCCCGGACCAGGACGGCGACGCGGTCGCGCAGGACAGCCGCGTCCTCGTACCGCTCCTCGGCGGCCAACCGGTCCACCCGGGACAGCAGCGGGGCCAGCAGCGCCTCGGGGTCGGCGGCGACGGCCGCGCGCAGCACGCCGGCGATCGCGTCGTACTCCGCCACCGTCTGCGCTCCCGTGCACGGCGCGCCGCAGCGGCCCATGCCGGCCAGGGCGCAGGCGGTGCCCAGCACCCGCAGCGACAACCGGGACGTGCACTGCCGCAGCGGCAGGGACTCGTGGATGGCCGCCGCGGCCGCGTCGGCGGCCCGGCGGTCGGGGAACGGGCCGAGGAAGACCCCGGCGCCCGGGCGCACCCGGCGGACGACGGACAGCCGGGGGAAGGCCTCCTCGGTCAGCCGCAACCACAGAGCGCGCTCGGGGAACCGCGAGCGGCGGTTGTACCGGGGCTTGTGCTCGGCGATGAGGCGCAGCTCGCGGACCGCGGCCTCGAGGTCGTGGGCGCACGGGATCGTGTCGACCCGCTGGGCGAGGGCGACCATCTCGGTGATGCGGCTGCGCTGTTCGCTGGAGGAGAAGTAGCTGCGCACCCGGCTGCGCAGGTCGTTCGACGTGCCGACGTAGAGCGGCTCGTCCCGCGGGCCGCGGAACAGGTACACGCCGGGCCCGCCGGGCACGTCGTCGGCCAGGTGGCGCTTGCGCCGGCGTTCGGGGTCCACCCGCCGCGTGAGACCGGTCAGCTCCTCCAGTGACGTGATGCCCAGCGGGCCGAGCCGCTCGAACAGGCCGTGCAGCACGTCGACGGTGGCGCGCGCGTCGGCCAGCGCCCGGTGGCAGGGGTCGGTGGTGGCGGAGAAGTAGGGCGCGAGCGTGGCCAGCTTGCAGTTGGGCACCTCGTCGCGGCTGAGCAGCCGCCGGGCCAGGACGGCGGTGTCGACCGACGCGGCGGCCGGCCACGGGATGCCGCTCTCGGCGCAGGCGGCCTTGAGGAAGCCGAGGTCGAACGGGGCGTTGTGCGCGACGAGCACCGCGCCCCGGGCGAACTCCAGGAAGGCCGGGAGGACGGCGGCGATCCGCGGCGCCGCGGTGACCATGGCCGTGGTGATCCCGGTGAGCACGCTGATGTAGGGCGGGATCTCGCGGCCGGGGTCGACCAGCGTCTGGAACTCGCCGAGGACCTCCCCGCCGCGGACCCGGACCGCGCCGATCTCGGTGATCGCGCTGTCGCGCGGCGACCCGCCGGTGGTCTCGAGGTCGACGACCACGAAGGTGACCTCCGCCAGCGGGGTGCCCAGCTCCTCGATCGTGCCCTGGACGTAGCGGGGACCCGGGTCGAAGCGCGGCGCCCGGGCGCCGCCGGCCCCGGGGACCCACCCGGCCGGGGGAGCGGTGGAGGGGAGCACGCGGCGGACGGTAGGTCGGGCCACCGACAGTCCCGGGCTCCCACGCCGCCGGCGGGCGCGGCCCGGGGAGCCGGACGCGCAGGTCGCGGTGGCGCGTCGGGGTGCCACGGGTCAGCATCCGGTCGGGGACCACGGGGGTCCCGTCCGGCACGAGGTGATCGATGCACCAGCGCACCGCGGGGCGCTCCCGACGGCCGTCGGTGGTCCTGGCCGGCACGGCCGCCGCGCTCGCCCTGGTGCTCGCCGGTCCGCCCGCCGTCCCCGCGTCCGCCGCCCCGGGCGACCGGCCCGGAGCCACCACCGGGGTCCTCGGCGGTGACGCGCTCGACCGGCTCCAGCGGCGGGCCGCGGAGGTCCGGGCCGACCTGCTGGGCCGCCGGGGCGAGGCGGTGGCCGCGCAGGAGGCGCTCGCCCGGGCCGGCGACGAGGCCGCCGGGGCCGAGGCGGCGGTGGCCGAGGTCGAGGGGGAGCTGGCCGGTTCCCGCGCCGCCGTCGCCGCCTACGCCTCCGCCGTCTACCGCGAGGGCGGGGCCCCGACCCCGCTGCGGTTGCTGCTGACCGGTGGGGACCCGGGCGAGGTCGTCGCGGTGATGGGCTTCCTCGACGCGGTCGACGCGCACGCGGCCGAGGTGGTCGGGGCCGCGGAGCGCCGGCGCCGGGCCGTGGTCGCCGGGCGCGACCGGGCCGCGGCGGCGCTCGCCGACGCCCAGGCGCACGCCGACCGGGTCGCTGCCGAGGTGGACCGGCTGGCGGCATCCGCGGCCGCGGTGACCGGCGAGCTGGAGGCAGCGCTGGGCGACGTCGACCGGGAGCTCGCGCACCTGCAGCCCGAGCAGGTCCGGGTGGACGAGGAGACGGCGGCCAACTGGCGCGCCCACCTCGACGAGCTGGTGGCCGCCGGGGTGACGCCCCCGGCGGCCGCGCAGCTGCTGGACCCGGCCGCGGGCCTGCCGGGCGGCCTGGTCCCCGTCGGCGCGGTCGGCGGGGGAGCCCAGGCCGGCGTGGCCCAGCTGCCGCGCCGGCCCACGCCGTTGCTGGTGCTGCCCCGGGAGACGCTCACCGCGGTGACGACGGCGATGGACCTGCTCGGCCGGCCGTACGCGCCGGGAGCGGTCGGCCCGGGGTCCTACGACTGCGGCTCGCTGGTCCGGGCGGTCTACCGGGCCGCCGGCATCGAGCTGCCGGGCGACCAGGCCGGGCTCTTCGCGGCCACCCGGCCGATCGCGCCGGCGGACGTCCTGCCCGGCGACCTGGTCTTCCTCGGGACGCCGGAGTCCGGGCCCGGGCACGTGGGGTTGGCGCTGGACAGCCGGTCGATGCTGGCCGCCGACGCCCGGGCGGGGGCGGTCGTCGTCCGGTCGCTGCCGACGGACCAGGTGCTGCTGGTCGGTCGCCCGAGCACCGGCCCGTGGCCCGCGGTGCGGGTGCCCGGCCCGGTGGGCGGCGCGCCGCAGGCCGAGTGCGGAGACACCGTCGGGCCGCCGGCCACGACGGCGACCGGGCGCGGGGCGGCCACGCCCACGGGGTGACCCCGGCCGGCGCCCTGCGTGGCCCGGCGTCCGGCCCGGCGCCGGCCGCGAGGAGCCCCGGCGCCGGGACCCGGCCGGAACTGTCGGTGGGCGTGCCTAGCGTCGCCCGCGACCGACGAGAGGACCGGGAGGAGAGTGGCCGTGCTGATCGACTGCGACACCTGCACCGCCCGCGGCACCGGCTGCGGGGACTGCGTGGTGACGGTGCTGCTGGGGGCGCCACCGGGCTGGCAGGGCACCGACCCCGCCGTGGTGCCCATGACCCGCCGGGCGGCGCTGCCGGTGGAGGACCCCGTGGCCGGCGCCGCCCCGGGCGTGGTCGTGGAGCTCGACGAGGTCGAGCGCCGCGCCGTCCGCGCGCTGGCCGAGGGTGGCCTGGTGCCGCCGCTACGGCACCGGCCGGCCCCCGGCGGGGTGCCACCCGAGGGGGCGGAGGAGCGCCGGCGCATCGGCTGACGGGCGCGGGACCCGCCGTGGCGGTGACCCACCGGAGTGGCGAGCCTGCGGATCGTGGTGATTCCCACAATCCACGCTCCCCGCGTTTGTCACTTGTGCATGACGTCCGTACCGTGGGCCCGTCCGACCGGGTGGTCGTCGCCCGACGCAGGGTGACCTCGGTCGGGCACCGCCGAGTCACCAGACGTGCCGGCGCCACCACGGTGGTGCCGGGATCGAGGTGAGCCGGGGACCCACCGCAGCACTGGGGTGAGTTCTCGTGTGCGCCGGACAGCCGGCGCGCACGCGCCGTCCGCGGCGCGCAGAGATAGGGCACGTCTTCCCAGCCCGAACCCGTCAGCTAACTCGGTAGGCGGTTGCTGAGGAAGAACGGAGAGCCGCCGACCGTGGCGACGCCTCGCCCTGCCCTGGGGCATGCACGAGAACACCTCCTCCCCGGTCTCGCGACCGGGACCCCCCGTCCCTCCTCCCGCTGGCTCGGCCGCGGGGCACTCGTGGGGACCGCCGCCGCCCTCACCCTGACGAGCCTGCCGGGCACGGCCGCCGCGGACCCGCAGGCGGCCACCACGCCGCAGCAGGCGGCGCAGCTCGTCGCCGACGCCAGCACCCGCCTCGAGGCGGTCAGCGAGCAGGTCAACGAGGCGCGCGAGACCCTGGCCCAGCAGCAGCAGGCCGTCGCCCTCGCCCAGCAGGAGGTCGAGCAGGCCCACGCGCAGCGGGACGCGCTCGACGGCCGCATCCGGCAGGTCGCCCGCAGCGCCTACACCGGCGGCGGTGGCGACGGCCTGGCCACCCTGGACCTGCTGATGACCAGCGACTCCGCCGAGGACTTCGTCAGCAGCCTGGCGATGCTCGACCAGATCGCCGGCCACACCAACGGCGTCCTGGACGAGGTGTCGGCCGCCGCCGAGCAGGCCGAGCAGGCCCAGGCCGAGGCCGACGCCGCCGAGGCGGCCGCCCAGCAGACGCTGGACGACCTCGCCGGCCAGGAGGACCAGCTCGAGTCGGACATCGCCAGCTACCAGCGGCAGTACGCCGAGCTGACCGCCGCCCAGCAGCAGCAGGTGCAGCAGACGCAGGCCGTGCGCACCGGGCAGGCCGTCGCCCCCGCCGCGGTCGCCCGGCCGGTGGCCGCCAGCGGGTCCGCCCAGGCCGCCGTCGACACGGCGCTCGCGCAGGTCGGCGACCCCTACGTGTGGGGCGCGAGCGGCCCGAACTCCTTCGACTGCTCGGGCCTGATGCAGTACGCCTACGCCGCGGCCGGGGTCAGCCTCCCGCACTCCAGCCGGATGCAGTCCCAGATGGGCACCGCCGTCTCCCGCGCCGAGCTCCAGCCCGGTGATCTGCTGTTCTTCTACAGCCCGGTCAGCCACGTCGCGATGTACATCGGCAACGGCCAGATGGTGCACGCCTCGACCTCCGGCCAGCCGGTCAAGGTCGTCGGCATCGACTCCATGGGCGGGATCACCGCCATGCGCCGCATCGTCTGAGTCCGCCCTGCGGCCGCACCGGGGGGGGGGGGGGGGGGGGGGGGGGGGGGGGGGGGGGGGGGGGGGGGGGGGGGGGGGGGGGGGGGGGGGGGGGGGGCGGGGGGGG
>NZ_JBJGZP010000038.1:0-24244 GCF_054050555.1 Blastococcus sp. SYSU D00695
GCCCGCCCACCCCCCGGCGGCCTACCCGCCCGCCGCCTACCCGCCGGCCGCGTACCCGCCCGAGGCCCCGCCCGCGGCGGGGTGGCCGGGCCCGGCGGCCGCGGACGGGACGGCGGTGCTGCCGGGGGAGGATCCCGCGGCGGGAGCCCCGACCGAGGTGACCTCGGGCGCGGCGACGGAGCCCGCCGGGTCGCTGCCCCCGCCCCGGGCCACCGTCACCCGGGTGGCGGTGGCACGCAGCCGCGAGCTGACCGGCGCGGCGGTGCGCCGGGTCCGCGCCGCGAGCCGGGCCGACGGCGCGGCGGAGAGCGGTCTCACGCAGCTGCTGTGGACCAACGCCATGCACGCCGCCGGCGACGCGATGATCGCCGTGTCGCTGGCCGGGACGCTGTTCTTCGCCGCGGCCGGGGACGCCCAGCGCAGCAACGTGGCGCTCTACCTGCTGGTGACGATGGCGCCGTTCGCGGTCGTCGCGCCGGTCATCGGGCCGCTGCTGGACCGGATGCAGCGCGGCCGGCGCTGGGCGATGGCCGCCTGCTCGTTCGGCCGGGCCCTGCTGGCGCTGGTCATGGCCGCGCACTTCGACGACTTCCTGCTGTATCCCGCGGCGCTGGGCGTGCTGGTGCTGTCGAAGGCGCACAACGTGCTGCGGGCCGCCGTCCTGCCACGGGTGCTGCCCGGCGCCATGTCGCTGACCAGCGCGAACTCGCGAACGTCGGTGTTCGGGCTGCTGACCGCGGGGGTGTTCGGCGCGCTGGCCGCGGGCGTCTCGTGGGCGTTCGGCTTCCCGCCGGAGCTGTGGTGCACCGCCGTCGTGTTCGCGGCGGCCGGGGTCCTGGCGATCCGGCTGCCCGCGCACGTCGACGTGCCGGCGGGCGAGCAACCCGCCGACGTCCTCACGACGACGCCGCAGGACACCGCCGGCGGTCGCCGCCGGCAGGTGAGCCCCCACGTGGTGGTGGCGCTGCGCGCGAACGCGGCGCTGCGCGGGCTGGGCGGCTTCCTCACGATCTTCGCGGCCTTCCTGGTGAAGGCCACCGCCCAGGGCTGGGAGGCCACGCTGGCGCTGGGCGGCATCGCCGCGGCCGCCGGCGTGGGCAGCGTGCTGGGCACCGCCGTCGGCTCGCGGCTGCACACCGTCAGCCCGGACCGGATGGTCCTGGTGTCGGCCGGGGTCGCCGCCGGCGTCACGGTGCTGGCCGCCGTCTTCTACGGCTTCGCGATGGCCGCCCTCGTCGCGGCCGTGTCCGCGGTGGCCAACGCGCTGGGCAAGGTGTCGCTGGACGCGATCATCCAGCGGGAGGTCCCGGACTCGCAGCGGGCCTCGGCGTTCGCCCGGTCGGAGACGATGCTGCAGCTGGCCTGGGTGGTGGGCGGCGCGCTCGGCATCGCGCTGCCGCCGATCGGCTGGCTGGGCTTCACCGTCGCGGCGGCGCTGCTGGTGCTCGCCGTCGGCGTCGTGCTGTGGGGCCGTCAGCGGCAGCAGCGCGGCCCGGAGCCGGCGCCGGAGTGGGCGCCGTGAGGCGCGCGCTCGCCGGGTCCGCGGCGCTGCTGTCCCTGCTCGCCGGCTGCGGCGACGACGAGCCCGACGCCCCGCCCTCGGTGCAGGTCACCGTGGGCCCGCAGGACGTCAGCGTCGACCCCACGCAGTACTGCCTGGGCGGCGAGCGGCAGCAGTACGCGTCGGTGACGCCGCCGATCATCGAGGTCTCCCCCGACTCGCCGATCCGCCTCACCGTGCCCGACGCGGTCGCCGAGCAGGGGTGGAGCGTGCAGGTCTTCGACGACCAGCTGCAGGAGAAGCTGGGCGAGGTCCCGGTGGGCGACGGCGCCGGCAGCTTCGACGGCATCAGCAGCTCCGACGTCGTCCCGGCGGCGTTCTACCTGGTCGTCGTCGAGGACAAGGGCACCGACTGCGGCGAGTTCTCCGGCGCCTGGCCGATCGGCTTCATCCGCGCCGAGTAGCAACCGGCAGCCGACCGCGCCCGAGCAGCCTGGAACGGCCCCCTCCCAGGGGCGGGGAGGGAGGGGGTCCTTTCAGTGCTCCAGGTCGGTCGCGACGGCACGCAGCACGGTGCCGACCTTGCGGGCGTGCGCCCGGTCGGGGTGCCGGCCGTGCCGCAGGCCCTCGGAGACGTCGTCGAGCAGCTTGATGAGGTCCTCGATGATCGGGACCAGCTCGTCGGGCTTCTTGCGGGTGGCGGCGGCGTGGGCGGCGGTGACCGACGGCAGCGGGTCCAGCACGCGGACCTGCAGCGCCTGGTCGCCGCGGCGGCCGGCGACGATGCCGAACTCGACGCGCTGACCGGGCTTGAGCTCCTCGGTGCCCGCGGGGAGGGCGTCGCGGTGCACGAAGACGTCGGGGCCGTCCTCGCGGGAGAGGAAGCCGAAGCCCTTCTCCGGGTTGAACCACTTCACTCTGCCGGTCGGCACGTCGATCCCTCAGTCACGTCGCGGTCGGGCCGGCGGTCGCCGGCGCGCGGCACGGCGGCCGCCCTCCCGTCCAGGTTAGTCGGCGCCGGCCGGGACGGGAGAACGCCTTTCCGGTGCGCTCAGTCCCCGGCCGGGACGTCGACGATGGAGAGCCGGCCCAGCAACTGCAGGAAGACGACGGCGAAGTCGTTGCCGGCGACGTCGCGGGCGACCCGCGCCCAGTCGACCTGCTCGCGCAGCGCCCGGGCGACCGGGAGCATCCGGGCGAAGTCGCAGTAGTGCTCGTCGAGGGCCATCAGCTTGGTGACGACGATGTCGGTGGCGGCGAGCACCGGCATGTGCACCGAGAGGACCGGCTTGTCCTCGGCCCGGTCGATCAGGTCGGTCTCGACCGGGGAGCCGCACACCCGCCACAGGACGTCGACGAACGAGTCGCCCTGCACGACCTTGGTCAGCCAGTCCTCGGCCGGGTCGGCGACCTGCAGCCCCGCCTCGGCCAGCACCTTGGCCGCGCGCTCGGACTCCGCTGCCGGGACGAGGAAGTCCGCGTCGTGGTCGGGCTCCGGGGCGCCGCGGACCCACGCCGCGTAGCCGCCGCAGAGCGCGAAGGGCACCCCGCCCTCCTTCAGGGCGACGGCGGTGCGCTTGAGCAGGTCACGGATCTCGTCTCGGTCGTCGGGCTGCACCCGGACCTGCTACCCGCTGCGCCCCGGGCCACGCACGGTAGGGAGCGCCCGGCACGGGGCATGGGCACGCGGTGCGCATCGCGACGTTCAACATCCTGCACGGCCGCTCCCCCGCCGACGACCGCGTCGACGTCGACCGCCTCGCCGCCGCGGTGAAGGCGCTCGACGCCGACGTGCTGGGGTTGCAGGAGGTGGACCGCGACCAGCCGCGGTCGCTGAACGCCGACCTGACGGCGGTGGCGGCCGAGGCGATGGGGGCGGTGGACCACCAGTTCGTGGCGGCGCTGTCGGGCACCCCCGGCGGGACGTGGATGGCCGCGACCGGCGACGAGCAGCCCGGCTCGGCCAGCTACGGCATCGCGCTGCTGTCCCGGCTGCCGGTGGTCTCCTGGCGGGTGGTGCGGCTGCCGGCGCTGCCGACGCGGGTGCCGGTGTGGTTCCGCGGCGCCCGCGCGCCGAAGGTCGTCGGGGACGAGCCGCGGGTCGCCGTCGCCGCCGTGCTGGAGGGTCCGCACGGGCACTTCACCGTGGCGAACACGCACCTGTCGTTCGTGCCGGGTTGGAACGTGCTCCAGCTGCGCCGGCTGCTGCGGTCCCTGGCCGGGACCCGCGAGCCGCTGGTCGTCATGGGCGACCTCAACATGGACCCGCGGCAGGCCCGGCGGGTGAGCGGCCTGCGGGCCCTGGCCTCGGCGCCCACCTTCCCGGTGGAGGCGCCCGCGCGGCAGCTGGACCACCTGCTCGCCCGCGGCCCGGTCACCGCGCTGGGGACCGGCGAGGCCGTGCGGCTGCCGCTGTCGGACCACCGCGCCCTGGTCGCCGACTGCCGCGTGGACCCGGGAGCTCCCGGGCGGCCGTGACCCGGCCGGCGCCGGCCCCCGGGGAGAGGGCCGGCCGGCCGTCGTGCTCAGCGCTTCTTGCGGGGCTCCCCGGCCATGATCCCGGCCCGGTTGGGCTTGTCGGTCGGGTGCGCGTACCGCAGCCGCTCGGGGGGCAGCGGGAAGCTGTGGTCCTCGCCGAAGGGCGACAGCGAGCCCGCCATCTCGCTGATCAGCTCGGTCACCGGCGGGCCGGCGTCCTCGGACTGCCCCCAGGTGGGTTCCACCAGGTGCGCCTGCTTGGGGTTGCGCTTGGCCATGTCGCCTCCGTGGTCCGTGTGCGCACGCGGGTGCGCCCTCGCCGACATCTTCCCCGACCGGCCGCCGCGGGGCGCACGCGACACCGGCCGGCGGCGGTCAGCGCCGCCCGCGGGGCTCGCGGGCCCCGAACAGGGTGCCCATCCCGTCGGCGGTGAACACCCACTCCCCGGCGCCCGCGGGCACGGCGCGGACGTCGGTGCCGTCGAGCCGCTGCACCATCCGCACCCGCCAGACCGTGGTGCTCTCCAGCCGCCACCGCACCGGGGCGGGCTGGTCGGGGCCGGCCGGCTCGAAGGAGAGGACGGCGGCCCCGGCCACCCGCAGCACACCCGGCCGCCAGGGGCCGGCGGCCAGCGCCGCGGACCAGCGGCGCGCCCGCAGCAGCGAGCCCACCCCGGTGCCGACGGCCAGCGGTGCGGCGAGCAGCAGCGCGACGACGACCAGCCCGGCGACGGGTACCCGCCGGCCGGTGCCGGAGGCCACCGCGGCCAGGGCCACGCCGGCGAGGACGCCCAGCACGGCGGCCAGGACGCCGCCCGAGACCCACCGCAGTGCCCCGCCCCGGTAGGCGGCCAGCGCGGCGACGGTGGCCGGGTCGTCGGCGGCGGGCTGCACGCGGCCATCGTCGCAGGCGCCGTACCGTGGACCGGATGCCCGCCGAACGTCCCGCGACCCTGTCGGCCTGGCTGCGCACCCGCAGCGACGCCCAGGTGGCCGCGCTGCTCGCCGCCCGACCCGACGTCGCCCGGCCCGCGCCGTCGGACGTCGTCGCCCTGGCCAGCCGGCTGGCGGTGCCGGTGTCGGTCGACCGGGCCCTCGACGAGCTCGACGCGGCGACGCTGCAGGTGCTCGACGTGGTCCTGCTCGCGCCCACCGACGGCGTGGAGGCCGCCGAGCTGGTCGGCGCCCTGCCCGACGTCCCCGAGGACGTGGTGGGTGCCGCGATCGAGGCGCTGACCGACCGCGCGCTGCTGTGGGGCGACGACGTCCTGCACGCCCCGGAGCCGGTGCGCCGCGCCGTCCGGTACCCCGCGGGCCTGGGACGGCGGGCGGGTGAGCTGCGCCTGGCGCTGCCCGCGGACCTGCCCGCCGCGGTCGCGGAGCTGGACCCCGAGGAGCGGGAGGTCCTGGAACGGCTGGCGGGCAGCCGGCCGGTGGGCCACCTGCCCGACGGCCCCGCGGGGCCGGGGACACCGGCGCGGCGGCTGCTGCAGCGCGGCCTGCTCGCCCGGGTGGACGCGCTCAACGTGGAGCTGCCGCGGGAGGTCGGGCTGCTGCTGCGCGGCGACCGGCCCTACGGCCCGCCGCGGCTGCGCCCGGAGCCGGAGGTGGTGACCCGCGACCTCGCGACCCTCGACCGGCGCGCGGCCGGCGCGGCGCTGGAGAGCATCGGCCGGGTCGGTGAGCTGCTGACGCTGCTGGAGGAGGAGCCGGCGGGCCTGCTGCGCAGCGGTGGCGTCGCCGTCCGGGACCAGAAGCGGATCGCCCGCACCCTGCACGTGGACGAGGCCGACGCCGGCTGGCTGCTGGAGCTCGCGCACGCGGCCGGGCTGCTCGACGTCGGCGGCCCGCACCGCGACGAGTGGCTGCCCACCCGCGCCTACGACGTGTGGCGCGAGCAGGACCTGGCCGACCGCTGGGCCACCCTGGCCGGCGGCTGGCTGGACAGCACGCGGCTGCCCTCGCTGGTCGGCCAGCGCGACGTCGCCGGCAAGGCCGTCAACGCGCTGTCGCCGGAGCTGGTGCGGCACACCGCGGCCGGGATCCGCCGCGGCGCGCTCGCCGTGCTGGCCGAGCACCCGCGCGGCGCGGGGCTGGCGCCCGAGGCGCTGGTGGAGCTGCTGCGCTGGCGGACCCCGCGGCGGGCGGACCGGCTGGCGCCGGTGCCCGGCATGCTCGACGAGGCGACCCGGCTGGGCGTGCTGGTGGGCGGCGTCCTGTCCACCGGCGGGCGCGGGCTGCTGACGGCCGGGGAGGACGGCGCGGCCGACGGCATGCGCGGGCTGCTGCCCGAGCCGGTCGACCACGTGCTCGCCCAGCCCGACCTGTCGCTGGTCGCGCCCGGACCGCTGGTCGCCGAGCTCGCCGACACCCTCGCCGTCGTCGCCGATGTCGAGTCCTCCGGCGGGGCGACCGTCTTCCGGGTCTCCGAGGGCAGCGTCCGCCGCGCCCTGGACTCGGGCTGGTCGGCCGCCGACCTGCACGACTTCTTCGCCCGCGCCTCGCGGACGCCGGTGCCGCAGGCGCTGGACTACCTGGTCGACGACGTGGCCCGCCAGCACGGCCGGCTGCGCGTCGGCTCGATCGAGAGCTACGTCCGCTCCGACGACCACGGCCTGCTCTCCCAGGTGCTCAACGACCGGCGGGCCGCCGCCGCGGAGCTGCGCCGGCTCGCGCCCGGGGTGCTGGTCAGCGGGCTGGGCGCCGACGAGGTCCTCACGGTGCTGCGCGAGGCCGGGTACGCGCCGGCCGGGGAGTCCTCCGGGGGCGCGGTCCTCACCCGGCCGCCGGCCCGCCCGCGCGCGCTGGGCCGCAAGGCGACGACGGCGACCACCGCGGCGCCCCGGCCGCTCACCGAGGCCGAGCTGGTCGCGACCGTCCGGGAGATCCGGGCCGGGGACGCCGCGCTGTCGGCCCGCCGCGGCGAGGCGGTCCGGCAGGTGCCGGGGGTGACCACCGCGGGGACGCTGGAGCTGCTGTCGCGGGCGGTGCGGGCGGGCGTGCCGGTGTGGCTGGGTTACGTGGACGCGCAGGGCAGCGGCAGCCAGCGGGTCGTGCAGCCGGTGTCGCTGGGCGGGGGGTTCCTGCAGGCCTTCGACGAGGGCCGCGGCGAGACCCGCACCTTCGCCGTCCACCGGATCACCTCGGTCGCCCTGGTCGACGACGAGGAGGTGCGGGCGTGACCGGTCCGGTGAGCATCCAGGAGCGGCTGCTGCCCGAGCTGACCTGTTTCGGGTGCGGGCCGGCCAACCCGCGGGGGCTGCGGCTGCGCAGCACCCCGGGCGCGGACGGCGTCGTCGCAGAGTTCCGGCCGTGGCCGGAGCACGACAACGGCCTCGGGTACCTCAACGGCGGGATCATCTCGACGCTGCTGGACTGCCACTCCGCGGCCGCGGTGGTGCACGAGGCCGACGTGCGCGGCTGGGGCCCGCTGCCGGGTGCGGCGCTGCCGTACGTGACCGCGGGGCTGGACGTGCGCTACCTGCGGCCGGCGCCGCTGACCGAGCCGGTGTCGCTGCTGGCCGTCGTCACCGAGGCGTCCGAGGCGGAGATGACCGTCGACGTCGCCCTGGAGTGGGACGGCAAGCCCCGCGCCACCGCCGTCGCCCACTGGAAGCGCTGGCGCCCCCGCCGCTGAGGAAGGACCTGTCGCCTCCCGGCGTTACCTTGGACAGTCCGGTGCGCCGCGGCGCCCGCCCCCTCGCACGACCGACACCTGGAGGAAGACGCGCCCGTGAGCGACGGCCCCCTGATCGTCCAGTCGGACAAGACCCTCCTGCTCGAGGTCGACCACCCGCTGGCCAAGGAGTGCCGCGCGGCCATCGCGCCGTTCGCGGAGCTCGAGCGGTCCCCCGAGCACGTGCACACCTACCGGGTGACGCCGCTGGCGCTGTGGAACGCCCGCGCCGCCGGGCACGACGCCGAGCAGGTCGTCGACGCGCTGGTCCGCTACTCGCGCTACCCGGTGCCGCACGCGCTGCTGGTCGACGTCGCCGACACGATGGACCGCTTCGGCCGGCTGACGCTGGTCAACAACCCGGTGCACGGGTTGGTGCTCACCTCCTCCGACCGGGCGGTGCTGGAGGAGGTCGTCCGCTCCAAGCGGGTAGCGCCCATGATCGGCGCCCGCATCGACACCGACACCGTCGTCGTCCACCCCTCCGAGCGCGGCCGGCTCAAGCAGGCGCTGCTCAAGGTCGGCTGGCCGGCCGAGGACCTCGCCGGCTACGTCGACGGCCAGGCGCACCCGATCGAGCTGGACCAGTCCGGTTGGCAGCTGCGCGACTACCAGGCCGAGGCGGTCGAGGGCTTCTGGGCGGGTGGCTCCGGCGTCGTCGTCCTCCCCTGCGGCGCGGGCAAGACGCTGGTCGGCGCCGCGGCCATGGCCGAGGCCAAGGCGACCACGCTGATCCTGGTGACCAACACCGTCGCCGGCCGGCAGTGGAAGCGCGAGCTCATCGCCCGCACCTCGCTCACCGAGGAGGAGATCGGCGAGTACTCCGGCGAGCGCAAGGAGATCCGCCCGGTCACCATCGCGACCTACCAGGTGATCACCACCCGCCGGAAGGGCGAGTACCGGCACCTGGACCTGTTCGACGCGCAGGACTGGGGCCTGATCGTCTACGACGAGGTGCACCTGCTGCCCGCGCCGATCTTCCGGCTGACCGCGGACCTGCAGTCCCGCCGCCGGCTGGGCCTGACGGCGACCCTGGTGCGCGAGGACGGCCGGGAGGACGACGTCTTCTCCCTCATCGGCCCGAAGCGCTACGACGCGCCGTGGCGCGACATCGAGGCGCAGGGCTACATCGCCCCGGCGGAGTGCATCGAGGTGCGGGTCTCCCTCGACGACGAGGAGCGGATGACCTACGCCGTCGCCGAGCCCGAGGAGCGGTACCGGATCGCGGCGACGGCGACGTCGAAGCTGCCGGTGATCCGCCGGGTGCTGGACCGGCACCCCGACGAGCAGAAGCTGGTGATCGGCGCCTACCTCGACCAGCTCGAGGAGCTCGGCCGCGCGCTGGACGCCCCGGTCATCCAGGGCTCGACGACCAACCGCGAGCGGGAGAAGCTCTTCGACGCCTTCCGCGCCGGGGAGATCAAGACGCTCGTGGTGTCGAAGGTCGCCAACTTCTCGATCGACCTGCCCGAGGCTGCGGTCGCCGTCCAGGTGTCGGGCACGTTCGGCTCGCGCCAGGAGGAGGCCCAGCGCCTCGGCCGGGTGCTGCGCCCCAAGGCCGACGGCCGGCAGGCGCACTTCTACACGGTGGTCAGCCGCGACACCCTCGACAGCGAGTACGCCGCGCACCGGCAGCGCTTCCTCGCCGAGCAGGGCTACGCGTACACGATCGTCGACGCCGACGACCTGGCCGGCCCGGGCGAGGTCAACGGCCCCGACTGGGTGGACGAGCCCGCCGACTGAGCCCCGCCCGGCCGACGGTGTGCGCTGAGGTGCAGCTCCGACGGCGATCGCTGCACCCTCGTGCACGCTGTCGGCCAGGAACCCGGTGGACGGCGATGCGCGCCCGGTGGTGGGGTCGGCGGCGTGACGACGCCCGACCCCGTGGACCTGCTGGACCTCCCTGACGGACTCACCGCCCGCCACCCCACGGAGGCCGACCACCCGCGCGTGCAGGCGACGCTCGGCGTGTGGTGGGGGCACCTGGGGGGCGAGTCCGGCGACCTGCAGCGGACGCTGCTGCTGCCCCGGCTGTGGTTCCAGCACGTCACCGGCACCAGCACGATCGTCGAGGACGGCGACGGGCGGGTGGCGGCGTTCCTCGTCGGCTTCCGCTCCCCCGACCGCCCGGACCGCGCCTACGTCCACTTCGTCGGCGTCGACCCGGACCGGCGCGGCAGCGGCCTGGGGCGGCGGCTGTACGAGGCGTTCTGCAGCGCCATGGCCGGGTGCGGCGCCCGGGAGGTCCGCTGCATCACCAGCCCGACCAACGCGGCGTCGATCGCCTTCCACACGCGCCTGGGCTTCGTGCTCGAGCCGGGCGACCGGACCGAGGACGGCGTCCCGGTGCACTCCGACTACGACGGCCCGGGGCTGGACCGCGTCAGCTTCGTGCGGCCCCTGCCCTGAGCACCCCGGCGAGCCGGGCCATGCCCTCCGCGATCTGCTCGGGGGTGTTCGTCGTGAACGACATCCGCAGCGTGGCCCGGTCCGGGGTGCCGGCGAAGAACGGCGCGCCCGGGACGAACGCCACGTCGGCGGCGACCGCGCGCGGGAGGAGTTCCGCGGTGTCGACGTCGCCCGGCAGCCGCACCCACGTGAACATCCCGCCGTCCGGGTCGCTCCACGCGCTGCCGTCCGGCAGCGTCGCCGGCATGGCCGCGATCATCGCGTCGCGCCGTTCCACGTAGGCCGCGCACAGCCGGGCGACGTGGGCCTCGACGTCCGTGGCGGCCAGCCACGCGGCGGCCGCGGCCTGGTCGACGGTGGAGGTGTGCAGGTCGGCGGCCTGCTTGGCCACGGTCAGGGCGGGCAGCAGCGACGCCGGGGCGCGCAGCCAGCCGATCCGCAGCCCCGGCGCGGCGATCTTGGAGAAGCTGCCCAGGTACAGGACGCGGTCCTCCCCCGCCGGCTCGGCCGCCAGCGGGCGCTCCGGCGTCCCGCGGTAGCGCAGCTCGCCGTACGGGTCGTCCTCGACCACCCACAGCCCCGCCCGGGCGGCGATCTCCGCGACGGCGGCGCGCCGCTGCGCGGGGAGGGTGCGGCCGGTCGGGTTGGCGAACGTGGGCACCAGGTAGAGCAGCGCGGGCCGCTCCCGCTCGACGACCTCGGCCAGCGCGTCCGGGTCGACGCCGTGCTCGTCGCTGCCCACGGGGACGACGCGGGCGCCGGCCAGCTGGAAGCACTGCAGCGCGGCGAGGTAGGTCGGCTCCTCGACGGCGACGACGGCGCCGGGGTCCAGCAGCGCGGTGGCGACGAGGGTGAGCGCCTGCTGGGAGCCGGTCGTGACCAGCAGGTCGCCGGCGGCGGTGGGCAGGCCGCGGGCGGTCATCCGCTCGGCGACCAGGGCACGCAGCTGCGGGTCCCCCTCCGTGGGCGCGTACTGCAGGCTGCGGCGGGCGCGGTCCCCGGCGAGGGCGGTGGCGAAGGCGGCGCGCAGACCGTCGGCGTCGAACAGCTCGGGCGCGGGCAGGCCGCCGGCGAAGGAGATGACCTGCGGCCGGTCGAGCAGGGCGAGCAGCTCGCGGACCGGCGAGCTGGCGACGCCGCGCAGGCGGGCGGCCAGGGCGGGGGCGGGACGGGGCGGGACGACGGCGGACACGGACGGCTCCAGCGGGGACCTCGACGGGGTGGGCGGCCGGCGCGGACGGCGGCGGGTGGGTGTCCCGCGGGGTCGACGCGCCGAGGGGCTGCCTGGTCCAGGAGCCGGGTCGAGAGTAGCTCCGCAGACCGTCGCCGGGCCAACGGCTTCCCGCTCCCGGGTGGTCCTGCGGAGATGCCCGGCCCGCCGCCCCGACCTACCCTGGACCGATGACCGGTGTCCCCGATCTGGTGCGGCGGCGCCTGTGGGAGCTGCGCCGCACCGTTGACGAGGCCTCCCGCCGCTCCCGGTGGACCGTGCCGCGCGAGGTGCTGGAGCGGCTCTCGCAGGGCGGCGAGGCGTTCATCTCCGAGGAGCTGGCGCGACCGCTGGCGGCCGCGCTCGACGTCCCCGAGCAGCGGCTGCGCCGCGCCGCCGGCCTGCCGCCGGTGCCCGACCCGCGGGCCGGCATCGAGACCCGGCCCGACCTGCGCGTGGTCGGCCGCGACCTCTAGGGGCCGGTGGGGACGGCGGGACGGGACGGACCGGTCCCGCTGCCGCATGACGCTCGCCACACCCCGGCGGGCGCGGCGGTGAACGTCCTGCTCAGCGCGTCGCGGGCGCCGGGCCATACGTCGTCGGCGGGCGGGCACGCAAGCCAGGACCGGTTGGGCGTGTCTCCTCCCCGGACGGCAGGATGGACCCCGACATGGGGAGTGCAGCACGTGCGGAGGCGGTCGCCCCGCAGACCATCAGACGGCCGCTCCGGGCGTGGCAGCAGGCCGCGCTCGGCCAGTACGAGGAGCAGTCCCCCAAGGACTTCCTCGTCACCGCGACCCCGGGCGCCGGGAAGACCACCTTCGCGCTGACGCTGGCCGCCCGGCTGCTGCAGCGCCGCGAGGTCGCCCGCGTCGTCGTCGTCGCCCCCACCGACCACCTGCGCCTGCAGTGGGCCGAGGCCGCCGACGCGATGGGCATCGTGCTCGACCCGAACCTGACCAACGCCGTGGGCCCGGTCCGCGCCGGCACCCAGGGCTACGTGACCACCTACGCGCAGGTCGCCGGCAAGCCGATGCTGCACGCCGCCCGCGCCACCGCCGTCAAGTCGCTGGTCATCCTCGACGAGGTGCACCACGCCGGCGACGGCCTGTCCTGGGGTGAGGCGGTCGAGGAGGCCTACGGCATGGCCGCGCGCCGGCTGTGCCTGACCGGGACGCCGTTCCGCACGAAGCCCGACGAGCGCATCCCCTTCGTCCGCTACGAGGAGGACACGTTCGAGGGCGAGGCCGGCGGCCTGGTCAGCCGCGCCGACTACACCTACGGGTACAAGGAGGCGCTGGCCGACAACGTCGTCCGCCCCGTCGTCTTCGCCGCCTACACCGGCACCGCGCGCTGGCGGAACTCCGCCGGCGAGGTGGTGGCCGCGTCGCTCACCGAGGCCGGCACCAAGTCGGTGGAGATGCAGGCCTGGCGCACCGCGCTGGACCCCAAGGGCCAGTGGGTGCCGCACGTCATCGCGGCCATGGACGACCGGATCACCCACCTGCGCGAGGCCGGCGGCATGCCCGACGCCGCCGGCCTGATCCTCGCCAGCGACCAGGACGACGCCCGCGCCTACGCCCGCATCGTCAAGCGGGTGACCGGCAAGGCCCCGGAGCTGATCCTCTCCGACGACCCCAAGGCGTCGAAGAAGATCGAGCGCTTCGCCACCGGGTCGGCCCGCATCGCCGTCTGCGTGCGCATGATCTCCGAGGGCGTCGACGTGCCGCGCGCCGCCGTCCTGGCGTGGATGACCTCCTACCGGACGCCGCTGTTCTTCGCCCAGGCCGTCGGCCGCGTGGTCCGCGCCCGCGCCTCCCACGAGTCGGCGACGGTCTTCCTCCCCGCGGTGCGGCCGCTGCTGGCGCTGGCCGCCTCCATGGAGGAGCAGCGCAACCACGTCATGCCGCCGCCGCGCACCCAGCCCGACGAGGAGCTGGAGGAGCTCGACCTGCCGCCGCGGGAGCCGCGCGAGGGCGAGATGAAGCAATGGGAGGCGCTGGAGGCCGACGCCCGGTTCGCCCACGTGCTGCACAGCGGGACGGCGCACACCGGCGAGGGCTCCGGCGCGGTGGCGCTGGCCCCCGAGGACGACGACTTCCTCGGCATCCCGGGCCTGCTCACCCCCGCGCAGACGGCGGAGCTGCTGGCCAAGCGCGACGACGAGCTGCGCCTGCGGGTGGCACAGAGCCACCGGGCCGACGACGGCGACTTCATGATCGTCGAGGACCACCCGGAGGAGGACGACGCCGGCCGCTCGTGGCGCGACGCCGCCGAGCTGCGCCGGGAGATCAACCGGCTGGTCAGCCGCGTCTCGGCGAAGACGTCGACCCCGCACGCCGTGGTGCACACGCAGCTGCGCCAGCAGGTCCCCGGGCCGCCGTCGGCGTCCGCCTCGGTCGACGTGCTGCGAGCCCGCCGGGAGCGTCTCCGCACGATGCTCTGAGCGCGTTGCGGGTCGACCTCGCGCTCCGCGGGTGCTGCAGGACCCGCAACGCACGCGCTCGACCCGCAACGGGCCGGCTCTCGCGGTGTTTCCCGTCCTCTCGCGGTCCTGCAGCACCGCAGGAGCACGAGGAACACCGCAAGAGGCCGTGTGGGTCGCCGTTCCTCGGCCGCAGGAGCCGCCGACGGGGCGACCGCCGGTCCGGTGGCGCGCCTCAGCCGGCCGGGGTGTCGGCCGTCGGGAGCAGGCCGCGGGCGGCGGCGAGCGCGACGGCCTCGGTGCGGCTGCCCGCGCCGAGCTTGGCCAGGATGTTGCTGACGTGCACGCTCGCCGTCTTCTCGCTGATGAACAGCTCCGCGCCGATCTGCCGGTTGGTGCGGCCCCGCGCGAGCAGCCCCAGCACCTCCGCCTCCCGCGGGGTGAACACGGCCGCGGCGTCGGGCACCCGGCCCAGCCCGGGCAGGTCGACGGCGAGCCGGCCGCGGCGGGCCAGCGCCGCGGCCGCCTCCCGCAGCGGGACGGCGCCCAGCCGCACCGCGACGTCGGCGACCCGCTGCAGCTCGGCCGTGGCCGCCTCGCGCTCGCCGGCGGCCAGCAGCGCCTCGGCCAGCCGCAGCCGCGACCGGGCCTGCTCGTACACGTCGCCGTAGCCGAACGCGTCGACCGCGGCCCGCCAGGCCGCGGTCGCGTCGTGCCCGCGCAGCCGCTGCTCCTCCGCCTCGACGCGCCGCAGCCACGCGGCAGCCTCGGCGCCGTACGGCCCGACGTCGCGGGTGTGGTCCGCGGCCGCCGCCCGCGCGTGCCCGGCCAGCTGCTCGCCGCGCGCTCCCCACTCCCGCTCGGCCGCGGCGTCGCCGGACGCCCGCGCGGCCGCCGCCGCGTCCCCCACCGCGGCCAGCGCGAGCGCGACCAGCCGGACGACCGCCAGCCGGTTGCTGCCCCACAGCGCCTGCAGCCGCCGGGCGGCGGTGTCGGCCTCGGCGGCGGCCGCGGCGGCGTCACCGGCCTGTGCGGCGAGGTCGATGGCCGGGCCGGCCGTGGCCAGCATCAGCAGCACGTGCGCGTCGAGGCGGGCGGCCATCTCCCGCGCCCACGTCACCCGCTCGGCCGCGGCCGGGTCCCCGCGCCCGACCCGGACGAGCAGCCCCGCGGCCCGCACGTGCGCGGCCATCTCCGGCACCCGGGACAGCTGCTCGGCCAGCGCCAGGCTGCCGTCCCAGTCGCCGGTCACGTACCGGGCGACGACGCCGAGGTGGCGCAGCTCGGCGGCGTAGAACAGCCACGGCACCCCGAGGGCCTCGGCCCGGGCGAGCGCGACGCCCACCCACCGCTGCGCCGCGTCCAGGTCGCCCGCCTCCCAGGGGACGGTGGCCAGGTTGAACAGCACCCGCAGCTCGACGTCCCGGTCGCCGGAGCGCCGGGCCCGCTCGAGGGCCTCCTCCAGCCGCGCCCCCACCTCCCGGCCGCCCCGGCTCCGGGCCAGGGTGACGGCGGTGTCGGCCCAGGCGCCGTCCAGCCCGAGCGCGTCGGCCGCTTCCAGCGCCTCCTCCGCAGCGGCGTCGCCCTCGGCCCAGCGGTCGAGGTCGTAGCTGGTGCGGGCGTGCGTGGCCGCGGCCCAGGTGCGCACCGCGGACGGCGGGGAGGCCGGGGCCAGCTCCATCGCGCGGGCGCTCTCCCGGTGCGCGGCCGCCTGGTCCTCGATGCGGCCCAGCACCTGGGCCAGCGTGTAGTGCACGCGGGCGAGCCGGAGGGCGTCGGCCGCCGGGTCGAGCTCGTCGCGCGCGGCGTGCAGGAACGCCACCGCCCGCGGCATCTCGCCGCCGGTGCGCGCGGCGGCCGCGGCCTCCAGCAGCAGCGCCGGGTGGTCGCGGCCGGCCCGCTCGGCGGCGTCGGGAACGGCCGGCCAGACGGCGAGCGCGGCCTCCAGGTGCTGCAGCTGCTCGGCCGGGGCACCGACCCGGGCGGCGTCGGCTGCCGCCTCCAGGGACGCGGTCAGCGCGGTGGGCAGGTCGTTGCTCTCGCGGGCGTGGTGGGCGCGCTCCGCGGCGGTGCCCGCGGTGGGGTCGGCGGCCAGGTGGGCGGCGACGGCGGCGTGCAGCCGGACCCGCTCGCCGGGCAGCAGGTCGGCGAGCACGGCCTCCTGCAGCAGCGCGTGCCGGAAGCGGTAGCGGCCGTCGGGCGAGACCACCAGCAGGTGGGAGTGCACGGCCTCGGCCAGCGCCGGCTCCAGCTCGGCCGGTGCCAGCCGGGAGACCGCGGCGACCAGGTCGTGGCGCACCTGCCGCCCGGCCACCGCGGCCGCCCGCAGGACCTGCTGGGCCGGCGCCCCGAGTCGCTCCACCCGGGCCAGCAGCACGTCGGTGAGACCGAGGGGCAGCTGCTCCCCGGCGAGGCCCGCGGCCAGCAGCTCCTGCGCGTAGAAGGCGTTGCCCTCGGCCCGGGACACCACGTCCTCGACGGTGGCCTCCGCGACGCCGGCGGCCAGGTCGCGGACCAGCTGCCCGACGGCCGCGTCGGGCAGCGCGGGCAGCTCCAGCCGCTCGACCCCGGGCAGCCGGACCAGCTCGGCGAGCAGCGGCCGCAGCGGGTGGCGCCGGTGCAGGTCGTCGGCCCGGTAGGAGGCCACGACGGCGACCGGCTCGTCGGCCAGGCGGGCGAGCAGGTACCGCAGCAGGTCCCGGCTGGAGCCGTCGGCCCAGTGCAGGTCCTCCAGCACGAGCAGCAGCGGCGCGGCCTCGCCCAGCCCCGCGAGCAGCTCCGCGACCCCCTCGAACAGCTGCAGCCGCCCGTCGTCGGCCGGCAGCGGTGCCGCGCGCCAGGGCAGCCGCCGGTCCAGGTCCGGCGTGCCGCCCGCAGCGCGGGCCTCCGGCGGCGTGCCGGCCCGCCCGGCCAGCAGCCCGGCCACCGCCGGCGCCCCGGCGACCGCCGGGTCCGCCGCGACCGGGCGCAGCAGGTCGACGAAGGGCAGGTAGGGCAGCCCGACGTCACCGAGGTCGACGCAGTGCCCCGCCAGCACCCGCAGGCCCCGGGCGGTGGCGCGGGCGCACAGCTCGTCGAGCAGGCGGGTCTTCCCCACGCCGGCGTCCCCGGCGAGCAGGACCGCCGACCCGCGGCCGGCGGCCGCCCGGTCGACGGCCTCCAGCAGCCGGGCCAGCTCGGCGTCCCGGCCGACGAGCGGTCGGTCCTCCCACTGCGGCACGCCCGGCATGGTGGCACGGCCCCCCGACGCGACGGCGCGGATCAGCCCGCCCGCCGGCGGCGCCGCGACAGCCAGGGGCCGCGGCGGGTGCGGCTCCCGCGGGCCAGGGTGGACAGGACCTCGCGGCGGTAGGCCAGCTCGGCCTCGAGCCCGGGGTTGGGATAGGCGCTGTACACGGTCGGCTCCTCGGCGTCGTCGTTCCTGGACGGGGACGACGGTCGTGCTGAGGGGCCGGCCGGCGCATCGGTCGACCGGGCGGTCCTGGCGGCACCGCAGACGTCTGAGGCCCCCCAGGAGTGCTCCTGAGGGGCCTCAGACGTGGCTGCCGTCGGGGTCCGGACCGGGCGCTGGTCGCCTCGCGGCGAGAAGCACGACGCGGCTCCAGGCCCCCGGCCGAGGCCGGGGCGGTAGTCCGCGAAGGCGGTATCCAATTGGCACCCGGGGACACAGATCGCCCGGTCCGGACACCGTCGAGGCTACCCCTCCCGGCCGGCCGCGACACGGGGTCAGCCGAATCCGCGGTCGTCCTGCTTGAGCGCGGTGTCGACGGTCAGCGCCGAGGCGATGACCATGCTGGCCAGCGGCTCGGGGAGCTTGAAGTGCACGTGGACGACGTAGCGGTCGGCCGTGGTGAACAGCGTGCGGGCCAGGCCCTCCCAGCTCTTGGTGATCCGCGCGATCTCCGTGCCGGCGGCGTCGGTGATGGCGAAGTCCCAGGCCCGCCAGTTCTCGCCCTGGATCGCCCCGACGAGCTGGCCGCCCGCGAACATGTCGAAGCGGATCTTGCCGAACACGTTGGCCTGCACGATCTCGCCGACGGGCGAGCCGTCGGGCCGCTCCACGATGACCCGCGACTTCACCAGCTTGGCCGGCCGGGTGAGCACCAGCAGGACCCCGCTGGAGTCGCGGACCTCCAGGCGGTGGGTCAGGAACTGGTCGAGGCTGGAGACGAAGCGGGCGGCCTTCTTCAGCGCGCTCTGCCCGACCTGGACGACGGCGCCGATCTGCTGCCCCTGGCCGTCCATCACGGCGTACTCGTTGGTCAGCTCGATCAGCTTGGTCTTCTGCGAGACGAGCAGGACCGACTGGTCGTACAGCGAGGGCCCCCGGCCGGCGGGCGCGTGCTGCGGGGCGTGCTCGGCGGGCGCCTGCTGGGCCGGGGCCTGCTGCACGGGGGCCGGCGGGACCGGGGGCGGCGGCGGGGTCGGCGCGGGCGGCGGGGGCGGGGGCGGCGTCTGCTGCTGGAGGTGCTCGGTCCAGCCCTGGCCGTCCCACCAGCGCATGCCGCCGCTGCCACCGGGGTCGGGGTACCAGCCGGGAGGCGGAGGGGGTTGCGTCACGCTGGGCAAGCTAACCCGCGCCCGGCCGCTCCGGGCTCGCACTCCCCCCGGCTCGCCGGTCGGGGCGTGCCAGACTCCGCTGGTGGCCGACCCGACCGCCGCCGAGGCCCGCGTGCTGTCCGCCGTCGACGGGGCGTGGGCGACCGACCGCCTGGCCCGCCTGGTCGCCGTCCCCTCGGTCGGCGGCACGGCCGCGGAGGTGGCGGTCCAGCACCTGGTCGCCGGCTGGCTGGAGGAGCTGGGCTGCGACGTCGACCGCTGGCCGATCGACCTGGCCGCCGCCGCGAGCACCCCGGACGCCCCGGGCCAGGAGGTGGACCGGGACGAGGCGTGGGGCGTGGTCGGCACGCTGCCGGGGGCCGACGACGGCGTGCCCGCGCTGGTGTTCTGCGGCCACACCGACGTCGTCCCGGCCGGGGACCCGGCCTCGTGGGCGGGTGACCCGTTCGTCCCGCGCGTGGCCGGGGGCGCGCTGCACGGCCGCGGCGCCTGCGACATGAAGGGCGGCCTGGTCTCCGCGCTGGCGGCGCTCGCGGCGATCCGGGCGGCCGGGGTCCGGCTGGCCCGGCCGGTGGCGCTGCACGCCGTCGTCGGCGAGGAGGACGGCGGCCTCGGCGCCTGGGCGACCCTCGCGCGCGGGCACCGCGGCGAGGCGTGCGTCATCCCCGAGCCCACCGACGGTGCGGTGGTCACCGCCGCCGCGGGCGCGCTGACGTTCCGGCTGCGGGTCCCGGGTGCCGCGGCGCACGCCGCGCACCGCGACCGCGGGGTCAGCGCGGTGGAGCTGTTCGCCGCGGTGCACGCCGACCTGCTGGCGTTCGAGGCCGACCGGCAGCGCGGCGCGGACCGGCGCTTCGGTGAGGCCCGCTACCCGTACGGCCTGTCGATCGGCACCGTGCGCGCCGGCGACTGGGCCAGCACCGTGCCCGACCTGCTGGTCGCCGAGGGGCGCTACGGCGTCCGCCTCGGGGAGCCGGTCCCGGAGGCACGGCGCGCGCTCGAGGAGCGCGTGGCCGCGTTCTGCGCCGGGCACCCGTGGCTGGCCGGGCACCCGGTCGCGGTCGAGTGGACCGGCGGGTCGTTCGCCAGCGGGGAGCTGCCGGCCGGCTCGCCGCTGCTGGGCGAGATGCGCGCCGCGCTGGCCGACGCCGGCGCCGGCCCGGCGCCCGAGCGGGCGGTCGCGGCCGGCACCGACCTGCGGCTGTACGCGGCGGCGGGCATCCCCACGCTGCACCACGGCCCCGGCGACCTGCACCTGGCGCACGGCCCGGGCGAGCGGGTGCCGCTGGCCGAGGTCGTGACGGCGGCGCGGGCGTTCGCGCTGCTCACCCTGCGCCGGTGCGGGGTGGCCTGATGGAGCTCGTCGGGTCCGCCGCCTGGGCCGCGCTGGCCGGGGACTCCGCCACCTCCCGCACCGAGTGGGCGGCGGTGGTGGCCGCGTGGAGCCAGCCGCACCGCCGCTACCACGACCTGGCGCACCTGGCCGCCGTCCTGGGCATCGTGGGGCAGCTGGAGGCCGCGGCCGCCGACCCGGCCGCCGTCCGGCTGGCCGCCTGGTACCACGACGTCGTCTACGACCCCCGCCGCGGCGACAACGAGCAGGTGAGCGCCGAGCGCGCCCGCGCCGGCCTGCGCGGCCTCGTGCCCGAGGAGCGGGTCGAGGAGGTGGCCCGGCTGGTACTGGTCACCGCCGGGCACGACCCCGAGCCCGGGGACGCGAACGCCGCCGTCCTCTGCGACGCCGACCTGGCCGTGCTGGCCGGCCCGCCCGACGCCTACGCGGCGTACGCGTCGGCGGTGCGAGAGGAGTACGGCCACCTCCCCGACGACGAGTTCACCGCCGGGCGGATCGCCGTCCTGGAGCACCTGCTCGGGCTGGAGACGCTGTACCGGCTGCCGGCCGTCGCCGCGGCGTGGACGCCGCGGGCGCGGGCCAACCTGCGCGCCGAGCTCACCCTGCTGAGGAGCCGCGCTTCTTCCGGCGCAGACCGGCCGCCGACAGCCGGCTGAGCAGCTCCCGGGACCCCACCGGCTCCGCGCCCGCCGCGACGGCGACCTCGTGCAGCTCCTCCGGGACGTCGTAGTGGTCGCCCTGGAACGCCCGCCGCGGGATGCCCAGCTCGGCCGCGACGAAGGCGTGCAGCTCGTCGTGCGAGACGTCGCTGACCAGGTGCGACCAGCGGCGGCCGCGCCAGGGCCAGACGGGACTGTCGATCAGCACGGCCACCGTGCCAGTGTGCCGCGTGGCCACCGATCCGACGCCCGAGGTCCGGGCCAGCCCGGTCCTGCCCGTGCGCGACCTCGACGCCGCCCTGCGGCACTACGCCTCCCTCGGCTTCACCGTGAGCGCGCACGACGACTCCTACGGCTTCGCCGCCTGGCGCGGGCTGGAGCTGCACCTGGTCCGCTCCCCCGACCACGACCCGGCCCGCAGCGTCGTGGCGGTGTTCCTCCACGTGCCCGACGTCGACGCGGTGGGCCACGCCTGGGCGTCGGTGCCGGGGACGAGCGCACCCGTCGACCGGCCCTGGGGGATCCGCGAGGGGGCGCACGTGGACCCTGACGGCAACCTGCTGCGCTTCGGCGGGCCGCTACCGTCGGCCGGGTGACGTCGGAGATCCGCTGGGGCATCGTCGGGCCGGGCCGCATCGCCGAGAGCGTGCTGCCCGACTTCACGCACGTCGACGGCGCGCGGGTGACCGCGGTCGCCTCCCGGTCCGCCGAGCGCGGGGCGGAGTTCGCGCGGCGGCACGGCATCCCCCGCGCGCACGGCTCGTACGCGGAGATCCTGGCCGACCCCGAGGTCGACGTGCTCTACCTGGCCACCCCGCACGCCCAGCACGCCGCGGTCGCGCTCGCCGCGATCCGGGCCGGCAAGGCGCTGCTGGTGGAGAAGGCGTTCACGGCCACGCCCGAGGGCGCCGAGCAGGTGGTCGCGGCGGCCCGGGCGGCCGGCGTCTTCGTCATGGAGGCGATGTGGACCCGCTTCCAGCCGGCGGTGGTCGCCCTGCGGGAGCTGGTGGCCGACGGCGCCATCGGCGAGGTCCGCTCTGTGCAGGCCGACCTGGGCGTGGCCCGCACCTACGACCCCGACGACCGGCTGTTCGCCCTGGAGCTGGGCGGGGGTGCGCTGCTGGACCTCGGCGTCTACGTCGTCTCGTTCGCGCAGATGCTGCTCGGGACGCCGGACACCGTGTCCGTGACCGGCTCGACGTTCCCCACCGGCGTCGACGCGGAGGCCGCACTGCTGCTGGGGTACGACGGCGGCCGGTCGGCGACGCTGACGGCGTCCCTGCGGTACCCCACGCCCGGCGCGGCCCGGGTGATGGGCACCGGTGGCTGGATCGACGTCCTGCCGCGCTTCCACCACCCCGACACCATCGTGCTCAGCCGGGCCGGCGCCGAGCCGGAGACGATCCACCGGCCGCCCACCGGCACCGGCTACGCGCACGAGATCGCCGAGGTGACGGAGTGCCTGCGGGCCGGCCGGACCGAGAGCGCGGTCATGCCGCTGGCCGACACCCTGGCGGTGCAGTCGGTGCTCGGGCAGGCCGCGCGGGCCCTGGGTGTCGCGCACGCGGAGGACCCCGCGGCGCTCTGACGAACGGGCCGGCGGTCACGGCGGCGGGGACGGCACCTCCGACGACGGCTGGACCGGCAGCCGCTCCTCCCCGGTCCAGGCAGACCCGGTCGCCTGCTCGCGGGACGGCACGCGGGTCGGCGTCCGACCGGCCCGCCGCACCGCCCCGGCGAAGGTCACCGCGTCGGTGACCGCGTTGCCGCCGGGGTCGTTGTTGAAGTAGACGAGCACGTCCTCGTCGTCGGCGTAGGCGGCCGCGATCCGGTCCGCCCAGACCTGCAGCACCTCCGGCGGGTAGCCCCAGCCGGCCGCGCCGGTGTGCAGCCGCAGGTAGCCCCAGCCGGCGGTGCGCCACAGCGGCGCGACCGGCTGCTCGGCCCGGTCGGCCCAGCACAGCGCGGCGCCGTAGCGCTCCAGCAGGCCGCGGACCTCGTCGGTCCACCAGCTGTCGTGCCGCGGCTCGACCGCCACGCGCACGCCGGCCGGGAAGCAGGCCAGGCACTCCTGCAGCAGGCCGGCGTCGGCCCGCAGCGTCGGCGGCAGCTGCAGGAGGACGGCGTCCAGCCGCTCGCCGAGCCCCGCGGCGCGCTCCATCAGGCGGGCCACCGGCTCCTGCGGGTCGCGCAGCCGCCGCACGTGGGTGAGGAACCGGCTGGCCTTGACCGCCCACCGGAAGTCGACCGGGGTGCGGGTCCGCCACGCCTCGAAGGTGTGCCGCTCCGGCAGCCGGTAGAACGCGGCGTTGCTCTCCACCGTGGCGAACAGGGCCGCGTGGTGCTCCAGCCACAGCCGCTGCGGCAGCCGGGGCGGGTACAGCCGGCCGCGCCAGTCGCGGTACTGCCAGCCCGACGTCCCGATCACCACCGCCACGGGCGCCGCCTACCCGGCTCCCGCGGCGGCGACGCGTGGACGTCCCCCGACCGGGGCACAGCGGCGGGGAAGCGTCCCGCCCGACCGAGGAGCAGCGTGCCCGACCTCCCGCCCACCGTCTTCGTCCTGTACGGCGCCTCGGGCGACCTGTCCCGCCGGATGGTGCTGCCGGCCTTCGCCGAGCTCGACCGGCAGGGCCTGCTGCCGCGGGACTGGCGGCTGGTCGGCAGCGGCCGTCGGGACACCTCGCACGCCGAGTTCGCCGACCTGGTGCACGACGCGCTCGCCGAGTTCGGCCCCGAGCCGGACGACGACCGGTGGGCGGACTTCGCCGCGCGGCTGCGCTTCGCCGGCGGGGGGTTCGGGCCGGACGACCCCGGCAGCCTGCTCGACGTCCTCGGCGAGGCGCGCGGGGACCTCGGGGGCGACCCGCAGGTGGTGCACTACCTCGCCGTCCCGCCCTCGGCGTTCGAGGGCATCACCCGCGGTCTGGACCGGCACGGCCTCACCGACGGCGCGCGCGTCGTCTACGAGAAGCCGTACGGCACCACCCCCGCCTCGTTCCGGGAGCTGGACGAGCTCGTCCTGTCGGTGCTCGACGAGGACCAGGTATTCCGCATCGACCACTTCCTCGGCAAGGAGGGCACCCAGGACCTGCACGTGCTGCGCTTCGCCAACGGCATGTTCGAGCACCTGTGGAGCCGCGAGCACGTGGCCCAGGTGCAGATCGACGTGCCCGAGGAGCTGGACGTGGACCAGCGCGCCGAGTTCTACGACGCCACCGGCGCCGCGCTGGACATGCTCGTCACCCACCTGTTCCAGCTCGCCGCCGAGGTGGTGATGGAGCCGCCGGTCAGCCTCTCCCCCGGCGACCTGGTGGCCGCCCGCGAGGGGGTGCTCGACGCGTTCCGCCCCCTGGACCCGGACGAGGTCGTCCTGGGCCAGTTCGAGGGCTACACCGACCTCGACGGCGTGGCCGACGACTCCGCCACCGACACGTTCGTGGCCGCGCGGCTGTGGGTGGACACCGACCGGTGGCGGGACGTGCCGTTCCTGCTGCGCACCGGCAAGCGGATGGCCGCGAGCGAACAGCGGGTGAGCCTGGTGCTGCGCCGTCCCGACGGCCCGGTCCCCGACGTGCCCGGACACGGCAACGTGCTGACCCTGTCGCTGTCCGGCTCGGGGGCGGTCGAGCTGCGCCTGGTCGCGAAGCAGCCGGGCCCGGACCTCGCGCTGGGGCTGGGCACCGCGGTCCTGCAGCTCGCGGACGTCTCCGGCGGGGACCCGCTGCCGCCCTACGTCTCGCTGCTGCACGACGTCCTCACCGGTGACCGGTCGCTGTTCACCAGCAGCGACGGGCTCGCCCGCGCGTGGGCGGCGTTCGCCCCGCTGCAGGAGCGACCACCGCGCGTGCAGCCCTACGCGCCCGGGTCGTGGGGTCCTGAGGCGGCCGACCGGCTCCCCGGCGAGTGCGGCTGGATCCTCGGCCCCTGACCCGCCTCCCTGGCCCCCCGCCCCCCGCCCCGCTGGCCCCC
>NZ_JBJGZP010000039.1:0-24067 GCF_054050555.1 Blastococcus sp. SYSU D00695
CCCCCCCCCCCCCCCCCCCCCCCCCCCCCCCCCCCCCCCCCCCCCCCCCCCCCCCCCCCCCCCCCCCCCCCCCCCCCCCCCCCCCCCCCCCCCCCCCCCCCCCCCCCCCCCCCCCCGACTGCTCCTAAGCTCGGGTCCGTGTCCGCCCGCCGGGCCGCGCTGCTGGCCGCGGTCGTGCTCGGTGGGGGACTCGTCCTGGTCATCGCGCTGCGCACGCCGTGGACCCTGCTGCCCGACCTCCCCGGGGGACCGACCCCGCCCGACCCGGGCGCCGGGCTGCCCGCCGCGCTGGTCCAGCGGGCGGAGGCGTTCGCCGCGGCCATCCGCCCGGCGTCGCTGACCGGGCTGCTGCTGTCGCTGGCGGCGTCGGCCGTGCTCGGGCTGACCCGGCTGGGCCCGCGGCTGGTCCGCGCGGTGGCGCGGCCCCTGGGCGGTGGCTGGGTCTGGCAGGTGCTGCTCGGCACGGTCGCGCTGATGGCCGTCGGCCGGCTGGTCACCCTGCCCGTCAGCGTCTACGGCGAGGTGGTCCGCCACCGCTACGGGCTGTCCACGCGCAGCTGGCCGCTGTGGGCGCGCGACGTCGTGGTCTCCCTCGCCATCGACGCGGCGCTCACGGCGCTGGGCCTGCTCGTCCTGTTCTGGCTGGTGCGTCGGGCGCCGCGGACCTGGTGGGCGTGGGCGTCCGGTGCCGCGGCCGCCCTCGTCGTCGTCGGCTCGTTCCTGTACCCGGTCCTCGTCGAGCCCGCGTTCAACGACTTCCAGCCGCTGCCCGCCGGGCAGCTGCGCACCGACCTCCTCCAGCTGGCGGAGGAGAACGGCACCCCGGTCGAGGACGTGCTGGTCTCCGACGCCTCACGGCGGACGACGTCGCTCAACGCCTACGTCTCCGGCTTCGGCGGCACGCGCCGGATCGTCCTGTACGACACGATCCTCGACCAGCTGCCCGACGCCGAGATCGAGTCGATCGTCGCCCACGAGCTGGGTCACGTGGCCGACGACGACGTCCTCACCGGCACGCTGATGGGGGCGCTGGGCGCCGCCGGCGCGGTGGCCGCCCTGGGCTGGCTGCTGACCTGGACGCCGCTGCTGCGCCGGGCCGGGGCCGAGTCGCCCGGCGACCCGCGGGTGGTGCCCGTCGTCCTCCTGCTGATCGCGGTCGCGACGCTGGTCGCCGCGCCGGTGCGCAACCTGGTGTCGCGTCAGGTGGAGGCCCGCGCGGACCTGCACGCCCTCGACCTCACCGGGGACGCCGCGGCGTTCGTCGCCATGCAGCAGCGGCTCGCCTCCACCAACCTCTCCGCCCCCGACCCGCCGGCCGCCTGGCAGTGGTGGTTCGGGTCGCACCCGACCTCGGCCGAGCGCATCGCCTTCGCCCGCGACTGGCAGCGCGCTGCGGACCTGCGGGCGGACCGGTGAGCCGCACGCTCGTCGTCACCAACGACTTCCCGCCCCGCCAGGGCGGCATCCAGACGTTCGTCGCGGCGCTGCTGGCCCGCCGGCCGCCGGAGTCGGTCGTCGTGCTGGCCTCGCGCTCGGCCGGCTGGGAGGCCCACGACGCCGCGCTGCCCTACCCGGTGGTCCGCCGGCCCACCGGCATGCTGCTGCCCACCCGCGCCACCGCCCGCGCCGCCGTCGACCTGGTCCGGCGGTACGGCTGCGACACGGCGGTGTACGGGGCGGCCGCCCCGCTCGGGCTGCTCGCCCCGGCTCTGCGCGCCGCCGGGGTCCGCCGCCAGGTCGGCATCACCCACGGGCACGAGACCGGCTGGGTCGCCGTCCCCGGCGGCCGGCAGCTTGTGCGCCGCATCGCCGGGGAGCTCGACGTGCTCACCTACATCAGCGACTACACCCGGGGGCGGCTGGCGCCGGCGCTGGCCGGCCGGGGCCGGCTGGCCCAGCTGTCGCCGGGCGTGGACGTCGAGGCGTTCTCCCCGGACGTGGACGGCACCGCGGTGCGGGAGCGGTACGGGCTGGGGGAGGACCCGGTCGTCGTCTGCGTGTCCCGGCTCGTGCACCGCAAGGGCCAGGACGTGCTGGTCGCCGGCTGGGCGCGGGTGCGCGCCCGCCACCCCCGCGCCCGCCTGCTGCTCGTCGGCGGCGGACCGCAGGAGGCCGCGCTCCGGCGGGCGGTGGACGCCCGGGGGCTGGGCGGCTCGGTCGTCCTCACCGGCCCGGTGCCGCCGGAGCAGCTGCCCCGGCACTACGCCGCCGGCGACGTGTTCGCGATGCCCTGCCGCACCCGGCGCGGTGGGCTGGACGTCGAGGGGCTCGGGATGGTCTACCTGGAGGCGGCCGCCTGCGGCCTGCCCGTCGTCGCCGGGACCTCCGGCGGCGCACCGGAGGCCGTGCAGGACGGCGTGACCGGCCGCGTCGTGCCCGACCCGCGCTCGCCGGCGGCCGTCGCCGACACGGTGGCCGACCTGCTCGACGACCCGGCGCGGGCGCGGGCGATGGGCCGCGCCGGCCGCGCCTGGGTCGAGCAGCGCTGGTCCTGGACGACGATCGCGGGGACCTTCGCGGAGCTGCTCTCCGGGTGAGGCGTCAGCTGCTCCGCTCGGCGGGGTCCCTGCCGTAGAGCGACTCCACCTCGGCGTCGTACTCCGCGAGGACCACGTTGCGCTTCAGCTTGAGGCTGGGGGTGAGCATCCCGTTGTCCTCGGTGAAGTCGGTCGCCAGCACCCGGTACCTCTTGATCGCCTCGGCCTGCGACACGGCCTTGTTGGCGTCGGCCACCGCGGCGTCGATCTCGGCGCGCACGTCCGGGTCGTCGACCAGCTCGTCGAGCTTCGTGTCGGGCGACTTCCCCTTCGACTCCAGCCACTGGGGCAGCGCCTCCTCGTCGAGGGTGACCAGCGCGCCGATGAAGGGCCGCCGGTCGCCGACGACGATGCACTGGCTCACCAGCCGGTGCGCGCGCAGCCGGTCCTCGAGGACGGCGGGGGCGACGTTCTTGCCGCCCGCGGTCACCAGGATCTCCTTCTTGCGACCGGTGATCCGGACGAAGCCGTCGGCGTCGAGCTCGCCCAGGTCGCCGGAGTGGAACCAGCCGTCGGCGTCGATCGCCTCCGCGGTGGCCGCCTCGTTGCGCCAGTAGCCGCGCATCACCACGCCGCCGCGGATGAGGACCTCGCCGTCGTCGGCGATCGCGAAGCCGACGCCGGGCAGCGGCCGGCCGACGGTGCCGATGCGCAGCGCGTCGTCGTGGTTGACCGCCGCCGCCGCCGTCGTCTCGGTCAGGCCGTAGCCCTCGAACACGGTGACGCCGACGCCGCGGAAGAAGTGCCCCAGCCGCTCGCCGAGCGGTGCCCCGCCGGACACGGCGCCCAGGCACCGGCCGCCGAGGGCGGCGCGCAGCCTGCCGTAGACCAGCTTGTCGAACAGCGCGTGCTGGGCGCGCAGCGCCAGGCCGGGGCCGCCGGTGTCCTGGGCCCGCGACCAGTCGATGGCCACCTGGGCGGCGCGGTCGAAGATCTTGCCCTTGCCCTCGCCCTCGGCCTTCGCCTTGGCCTGGTTGAAGACCTTCTCGAACACGCGGGGGACGGCGAGCACGAACGTCGGCCGGAACGCGCCCAGGTCCTCGACCAGGTTCTTCACGTCCGGGGTGTGGCCGATGACGGTGCGGGTCCGGACCGCCCCGACCTGCAGGACGCGGGCGAGCACGTGCGCGAGCGGGATGAACAGCAGCAGCGAGCCCTGCGGGCTCATGAACCGGTCGAGCAGGCTCATGCCGTTGCCGACCTCGAAGAGGAAGTTGCGGTGGGTGAGCTCGCAGCCCTTGGGCCGGCCGGTGGTGCCGCTGGTGTAGATCAGCGTGGCCAGGCTGTCGGCGGTGAGCGTGGCCCGCCGCGCGTCGAGCTCGCTGTCGGGGACCTCCGCGCCGGCGGCGGTGAGCGTGCCCAGGGCGTCGTCCTCGATCACGTACACGGGCCCGAGGTCGGGTGCCTGCTCGCGGACGGAGTCGACCGCGGCCGCGTGCTCGCCCTTCTCCACGATCATGGCGGTCGCGCCGGAGTCGGCGAGGATCCACGCCACCTGGTCCGGGCTGGAGGTCTCGTAGACCGGGACGACGACGGCCCCCGCGGTCCACACGGCGTAGTCGACGACCGTCCACTCGTAGCGGGTCCTGGCCTGCAGGGCGACCCGGTCCCCGGCCTGGACGCCGGCGGCGACCAGCCCCTTGGCGACGCCGCGCACCTGCTCGCCGAACTCGCGCCAGGTCACGTCCACCCACCGGCCGGACCGCTGGACGCGCAGGCCCACCTCGTCACCGTGCTCGGCGACGTTCTCCGCCAGCATGTCGGGCAGGGCCTCGTCGGGACCGACCTCGGTGGTCGCCGGGACGCTGAACTCGCGCACGCCTGGTCCTCTCTCCCGCACCACGCCTCGGGCACCGTCGCCCGGCCGGTCCCGGTGGGAACGCCTGGCACGCAAATCTAGCCGCAGGTCACTACCGGTGAGTAGCCGAAGCGGGCGGCTCGCGGGGCCGCGGGACCCGGAGCGGCTAGCCTGCTCGGCATGGCCGACCAGTCCACCCAGTCGATCGTCGTCGACGCGCCCGCCGCGGATGTGATGGCGGTGATCGCCGACTTCGACGCCTATCCGACCTGGGTGGCAGCCGCCAAGCGGGTGGAGGTCCTCGAGGCCGGCCCCGACGGGCGGGCCAAGCAGGTGCACTTCGTGCTCGACGCGGGGGCGGTCAAGGACGACTACGTCCTGGACTACACGTGGGAGGGCGACCGTCGCGTCTCGTGGCGGCTGGTCCGCGGGCAGATGCAGAAGCGCCAGGAGGGCTCCTACACGCTGGTCGAGACCGGCGGAAGCACCGAGGTCACCTACGCCATCACCATCGACCTCTCGATCCCGATGCTCGGGATGATCAAGCGCAAGGCCGAGAAGGTCATCCTCGACACGGCGCTCAAGGAGCTCAAGAAGCGCGTCGAGGGCTGACCCGGTGCCCACCACCCTGGTCACCGGTCCCGGTGGTGCCGGGTCCTCGACGCTGGCCGCGGCGCTCGCCGTCCGCGCCGCGCGGGCGGGCCGCACCGCCGTCCTGCTGTCCCGGCGGCCCCTGCCGGTGACGGGCGTCGCGGGGCTGCGCGTGGTGACCGCCGACCCGCAGCGGGCGTTCGAGGGGCTCTGGTCGGCGGCCGGTCCCGCGCTGTCGGCGGCGCTGCCCGACCTCGCGCTGCCGCCGGCCAGCTCGGTGGTCGCGCCGCCCGGCGCCGGTGACGTGGCGCTGCTGGCCGAGCTCGCCCGGGCCGAGGCCGACCCGGGCGTGGACGTCGTCGTGGTCGACGCCGGCCCGCTCGACGCCGCCCTCGCGCTGCTGTCCCTGCCCGGCGCCCTGCGGTGGTGGCTGGGGCAGGTGCTGCCGACCCGGCTGCGGATGCTCGGCGCCGTCCGCACCGCCGCCGTCCGGTCCGGTGCTGTCCGCAGCGGGCCGGTGGACGCCGCCCTGGCGGCGGTGCCGGCCCTCGAGCGGCTGCTGGACGCGGTCCAGCTCGCCGACCCGGCGCGGACGCAGGTCCGGCTGGTGACCCAGGCGCGCCCGGCCGACGTCGACGCCGTCCGCGCCGCCGTCCCCGCCCTGGCGCTGCACGGGCAGTCCCCGGTCGCGGTGCACGCGCGGGTGCTGCCGGACGGCGGCCCGCGGGGGTGGTGGGCCGAGCGCGCCGCCGAGCAGGAGCGTGCCCTCGCCGGGCTGCGTGCCCTCGCGCCCGTGGTCGCCGTGCCGGAGCTGGCGACCGCCCCGCGGGACGCCGACGAGCTCGCCGCCCTCCCCGGGGAGGAGCGCGACGCCGCCCCCGTCCCGGTACCCGCGCCGGTCCGGGTGGCGGGCGGCTGGCGGCTCGCCGTCCCGCTGCCGCACGCCCGGCGGGGCGAGCTGGAGCTGACCCGGTGGGACGACGACCTGGTGCTCACCGTGGCCGGCACGCGGCGCTCGCTGCGGCTGGACCCGCTGCTGCGCCGCTGCGTCGTGACCGGGGGCTCGCTGGTCGACCCCGGCACCGCGCAGGCGCGGCTGCACGTCGACTTCGCACCCGATCCGCAGCAGTGGCCGGCCGACCTGCTGGCCGCCGAGGGGAGCACCGCATGACCACGGCGGAGGACTGGCTGGACCAGGCGCGGCGCCTGGTCGCCGGGCTCGGGCAGTCGCTGGCCGCCGCGCCGGCCGGCAGCACCGGCGGGGCGGACGGCGGGGCGGACGGCGCCCACCGCGGCGACTGCCGCTGGTGCCCGCTGTGCCAGGCGGTCGCGGTGCTGCGCGGCGAGCGGCCGGAGGTGACGGCGGCGCTGGCCGACGTCCTCACCGCCGCCGCGTCGGCCCTGCGGGGTCTGGTCCCCGAGCCGGGAGCGACCGACCGGCCCGGGGCGACCGACCGGCCCACGGCGCCGGCCGCCGACGTGCCGCCGGGCCCCGCCGGCCCGGTGGTGCAGCACATCGAGATCGCCTGAGGTGGGCCCGACGGCGGTCGGCGTGGACATCGGCGGCACGAAGGTCGCCGGGGGGCTGGTCACCGCCGACGGCTCCGTCCTGCGCACCGCCCGGCGCGACACCCCCGGCGCGTCCCCGGCCGAGACCGAGGACGCGATCGTGGCGGTGGTCGAGGAGCTCACCGCCGGGGCGGCCGTCCCCCCGGTCGGCGTGGGGGTCGGGGCGGCCGGCTGGTTCGACCGCTCCGGCGACACGGTGCTGTTCAGCCCGCACCTGGCCTGGCGCAACACCGCGCTGCGCCGGGACCTGGACCGGCGGCTGACGCTGCCGCTGTGGGTCGGCAACGACGCCGACGCCGCGGCCTGGGCCGAGTACCGCTTCGGTGCCGCCCGCGGGGCGGAGCTGGCGCTGATGATCACGCTGGGCACCGGGATCGGCGGCGGCATCGTCCTCGGCGGCCGCCTGCAGCGCGGCGCCCACGGCGTCGCGGGGGAGTGGGGGCACATGCGGGTGGTGCCCGACGGCCGGCTGTGCGCCTGCGGCAACCGCGGGTGCTGGGAGCAGTACGCCAGCGGCACCGCGCTGGCGCAGGCCGCGCGCGAGGTGGCCGTCAGCTCCCGGGCGGCCGCCGCCGGCCTGCTCGAGCGGGTGTCGGGCCGGGTGGAGGACCTGACCGGCGAGGTCGTCGCCGCGGCCGCCGCGGACGGTGACGCGCTGGCCCGCGAGCTCATCGCCGAGCTGGGGGCTTGGCTGGGGCAGGGCATCGCCGACCTGGCCGCCGTGCTGGACCCCGACGTCGTCGTCATCGGCGGCGGGGTCGGCGTGCTCGGCGAGGCGGTGCTGGGCCCGGCGCGGGAGCGGCTGCAGCGGACGCTGCCGGGCCGCGGCTTCCGGCCGGGACCGGAGGTCGTCGCCGCCGCGCTCGGGGCGCAGGCCGGCCTGGTCGGTGCCGCGGACCTGGTCCGCGCGTCGCCGGCGGCGCCGTCCCCGGGCCCGGTCGCCGAGGGGTGACCGGGGCGCGCCGCCTGGACGACCGCCCGCTGCCTAGACGACCGCCCCGTCGTCGCCGTCGTCCACCGAGCGCTCGCGCATCCGCGACACCAGCAGGGAGACGCCGGCGACGACGGCGGCCACGCCCAGCACGAGGCCCGCGTCCAGGGACAGTCCGACCGCCGACGGGGCGATGATGAACAGCGCACCCGCCGCGATCAGCAGCGTGGCGTACAGCGAGTGCGGCGACGGGATCCCCACCGGGGGCGGCGGCGGGGGCTCGTAGTGCTCGTCGGGCCGGTCGAGCACCGGCAGCTCGTGCGGCGCGGGCGGCGCGGGCGGCGCGGGCGGTTCGTGCCCGGCGGGGCCGCGCTCGACCACGACCCGGCCGTTCTCGGCCTCGAACGCCGAGACGATCCGCGCCCACTCGGCGTCCTCGTCCAGGTCCCGGCGCGCCGGCCGCCGCTCGGGCGCCGGGCTCCGCGCCGGCGGGGGAGCGTGCTCGTCCCCGTGCTGCTCCACCAGCTCCCGGCCCTCCCGCACCCGGGCGCGGTCGACGAACAGCCGGTCGCTCGGGGGGCTGGGCAGGAACACCGTGCGCGTGTACGGGCCGACGTCGGTGGCCGGCTCCAGGTAGGCGGCGATGCCCGCCTCGCGCAGGACGTCGAGCAGGTGCTCGCCGACCCGCGGGTCCACGTCGCGCAGCGGGGACCACAGGGCCGCGTCCAGGCCGTTGTCGCGCCGGCCGCGCCGCGGGGTGGTCACGCGTCCGCCCCGGTCGCGGGGACGCGCTCGCGGATCCAGGCCACCGACTCGGCGAAGACCCGCGGGGCGTCGTTGTCCAGCGTGGCGACGTGGTAGCTGTCCTCGAGCAGGACCTCGGTCGTGTCGGCGCTGGAGACGCCGGCGAGCAGCACCCGGACCGAGGCCGGCTCCACGACGTGGTCGGTGACGCTGCGGAAGACCAGCAGCGGCGCGCTCACCCGCGCGAGGTCGGCCCGGGTCGCCGTCCACAGCCGGCGCAGGCCCAGCACCGCGCGGGTCGGCAGGGTGGTGTAGGCGCGCTCGTCGACGCCGGGCTTCTTGACGTCGTTGGCGATCGCCTTCCACCGCGGCGTGAGCCGGGCCAGCAGCGGCAGCAGCTTCGCGTCGAGCCGCTCGGTCAGCAGCGAGGGGTTGACCAGCACGAGGGCCGCGACGTCGTCGGGGCGCAGCTCGGCCAGCCGGACCGCCAGCGTCCCGCCCATCGACAGCCCGGCGACGACCACCCGGTCGCACTCGGCGCGCAGCTCGTCGAGGGCGCCGGACACGGCCCGCACCCAGTCCTCCTCGGTGCTGAGGTTGCAGTCCTGCCAGATGGTGCCGTGGCCGGGCAGCAGGGGGCCGCGCACCGCGAAGCCCTCGGCGGCCAGGTGCTCGCCCCACGGCCGCATGCTGAACGGCGACCCGGTGAAGCCGTGCACCAGCAGCACGCCGGTGCCCCCGCCCGCCGGGCCGCCCGGGAACGCGAACGGCTCCGCCCCGGGGACGACGGCGGCGCCGCCGGCGGGCGCGGCGGGAGGCCGGGCGGAGGTCCCGGGGATCCCGGGCGACGACCCGGTGGGGGGCACGGTGGGCGGCACGGCACTCCTCGGCTCCGGGTGCGGCGCCGGCCGGCGGACGGCGGTCGCGGTACGGCAGCGGGCGGATTGTCCTTCCGCCGCGCGGCTCCCTAGTCTTGCAGCTCGGCGAGGGAGGCGTGTTGTTCTACTGGTTCCTCAAGTTCGTGGCGATCGGGCCGTGGGTCACGCTCGTCTTCCGGCCGCGGGCCGAGGGCGTGGAGAACGTGCCGCGGACCGGTGCGGCCATCCTCGCGAGCAACCACCTGTCGGCCGCGGACTGGATCTTCATGCCGCTGCAGCTGCGCCGCCGCGTCACCTTCCTCGCCAAGGCCGAGTACTTCACCGGGACCGGCGTGAAGGGCTTCCTGCAGCGGGCGTTCTTCTCCGGTGCCGGCCAGGTGCCCATCGACCGGTCCAGCGCCTCGGCCGCCGAGGACGCCATCCGCACCGGCGTCCGCATCCTGCACGACGGCAAGTTGCTGGGCATCTACCCCGAGGGCACGCGCTCCCCGGACGGGCGGCTGTACCGCGGCAAGATCGGCGTCGCCCGCATGGCGCTGGAGACCGGGGTGCCCGTGGTCCCGGTCGCGATGACCTACCGCAAGCGCAGCATCCCCCTGATCGGCCGGCGCCTGCCCGCGGTGTGCGTGAGGATCGGCCGCCCGCTGGACTTCTCCCGCTACGAGGGGCTGGCGGGGGACCGCTTCGTCGAGCGGTCCATCACCGACGAGATCATGTACGAGGTCATGACGCTGTCGGGCCAGGAGTACGTCGACGTCTACGGCGCCCAGGTCAAGAAGTCCATGGACACGACCGGGGTGAGCGCCTCGGAGGCGGTCAGCCGGCTGCAGCCGCCGCCGAGCGAGGCCGCCGACCGCGCACCGGAGACCCTCGCCGGCTGACGCGCGACCGGCCGGTCGACCAGCGCGGGAGCGGGCCGGCCGCTCGACGCGCCGGGACAGGGGCGGCCGCACACACTGGGGCGATGGAGCTGGACCCCACCGGGGTGGCGTACGCCGTGGCGGGGGGCGCGACGCTCCTGGCGGCCTTCCTCCCGCGCGCGCTCAGCCGGGCCCCGCTGTCCATGCCGATGGTCTTCGTGGGGCTCGGGGTGCTGGCGTTCGCGCTGGCCGAGGACCTGCCCTCGCCGGACCCGCTCGCCCACGGGCCGGTCACGGTGCACCTCACCGAGGTCGTCGTCCTCGTCTCGCTGATGGGCGCGGGGCTGGCGCTGGACCGGCCGCTGGGCTGGCGGCGCTGGTCGACCACGTGGCGGCTGCTCGCCGTGACGATGCCGCTGACGGTCCTGGCCGTGGCCTTGCTGGGGAGCTGGCTGCTCGGCCTGGGCGCCGCCGCCGCGCTGCTGCTGGCCGCCGCGCTGGCTCCCACCGATCCGGTCCTGGCCAGCGAGGTGCAGGTGGCCGAGCCGACCGAGGACGTCGAGAGCGAGGACGAGGCCCGCTTCGCGCTGACCTCCGAGGCCGGGTTGAACGACGGGCTGGCCTTCCCCTTCACCTACGCCGCCATCGCCGTGGCCGGTGTGGGCCTGGCCCCGGGGGGCTGGCTGGGGGAGTGGCTGCTGGTCGACGTCGGGTGGCGGCTGGTGGCCGGGGTGGGCACCGGCGTCGCCGTCGGCTGGGGGCTGCGGGCGGTGTTCCTCTCCCGCCCGGCCGAGCGGGTGGGGCTGGCCGAGCGCGCGGAGGGCTTCATCGCCCTGGCCGGCATCGCGCTGGCGTACGGCCTGGCCGAGCTGGTCGGCGGCTACGGGTTCGTGGCGGTGTTCGTCGGCGCTTGCACCCTCCGTGCGGGGGAGCGGGCGCACGGCCGGCACCAGGTGCTGCACGCCTACGTCGAGCAGCTCGAGCGGCTGCTCACCGTTGTCGTCCTCGTGCTGGTCGGCGGCGCGGTCGCCCGGGGCGTGCTCGCCGGGTTGGCGTGGACCGAGGTCGTCCTCGCCGCGCTGTTCCTGCTGCTGGTCCGGCCGCTGACCGGCTGGGTGGCCCAGTTGGGCGCCGGGACCGGGCGTTGGGAGCGCAACGCCATCGCCTTCTTCGGCGTCCGCGGGGTCGGCTCCCTGTACTACCTCGCCTACGGCCTGGAGGAGGCCGAGTTCCCGGGCGCCGAGCAGCTGTGGCGGGTGGTCGTCCTCGTCGTCCTCGGGTCGGTCGTCCTGCACGGCGTCACGGCCGGACCGGTCATGTCCTGGCTGGACCGGCGGCGGGCCGCGCGGGCCCGGCAGGTCCACGGCACCGAGGAGAAGGCGCCGGTCACCGCCGTGTGACCGGCCGCGCCCGCACCCGGACGACGGTTCAGCCGGTCCAGCGGCCGGCGCGGCCGACGGCGTCGCGCCAGCGGTCGTGCCGGCCGTCGTCGCGGCGGCCCGGCTCCGGGTCGAACCGTCGGTCCAGCGCCCACGTGGCGGCCAGTTCCTGCTGCCCGCCCCACACGCCGGTGCCCAGGCCCGCCAGGAACGCCGCGCCCAGCGCCGTCGTCTCCGTGACCCGCGGCCGGCGCACCGGGACCCCCAGCTGGTCGGCCTGCAGTTGCAGCAGCAGGTCGTTCGCGCTGGCCCCGCCGTCGGCCGACAGCTCCGGCACCTGGAGGCCGGCCTCGGAGACCATGACGTCGACGACGTCGCGCACCTCGAACGCGATGGCCTCGAGCGTGGCCCGCGCGAGGTGCGCCCGCGTGGTGCCGCGGGTGAGGCCGAGGATCGCGCCGCGGGCGTGCGGGTCCCAGTGCGGGGCGCCCATGCCGGTCAGGGCGGGGACGAAGACGACGTCGCCGGAGTCGGGCACGGTCCGGGCCAGGCCCTCGACCTCGGCGGCGGAGTCGATGAGGCCCAGTCCGTCGCGCAGCCACTGCACCGCCGCGCCGGTCACGAACACCGCCCCCTCCAGCGCGTAGACCAGCCCGTCGCCGACGTCCCAGGCCACCGTGGTGAGCAGGCCGGCCGCCGAGCGCACCGGCGTCGGCCCGGTGTTGGTCAGCACGAACGAGCCGGTGCCGTAGGTGCACTTGGAGTCGCCGGGGGAGTAGCAGGCCTGCCCGAACAGCGCGGCCTGCTGGTCCCCGGCGATCCCGGCCACCGGCAGCGCCAGCCCCAGGAAGGCGTCGGGGTCGGTCGTGCCGACGACGCCGGAGCTCGGCACCAGCTCCGGCAGCGCCGAGCGCGGCACGTCGAACAGCTCGCACAGCTCGTCGGACCAGTCGCCGGCGGCCAGGTCGTAGAGCAGGGTGCGGCTGGCGTTGCTCGGGTCGGTGACGTGCGCGGCCCCGCCGGTGAGCCGGTGCACCAGGTAGGAGTCGACCGTCCCCAGCACCAGCGACCCGCCGCGGACGTCGTCCCACAGGCGGGGTTCCTCGGTGGCCAGCCACGCGTACTTCGTGCCGGTGAAGTACGGGTCCAGCCGCAGCCCGGTGAGCTCGGCGACCCGCGGCTCGTGCCCGGCGTCGCGCAGCCGGTCGCAGACGCCGGTGGTGCGCCGGTCCTGCCAGACGATCGCCGGCCGCGGGGACCGGCCGGTGCGGCGGTCCCAGACGACGGCGGTCTCGCGCTGGTCGGTCAGGCCCACGCACGTCGGCGGCTCGTCGCTGCCGGCCAGCGCCGCGCGGCAGGCGGCCAGCGTCGCCGTCCAGATGTCCTCGGGCTCGTGCTCCACCCAGCCCGGGCGCGGGAACAGCTGGGCGAACTCGCGGTACCCGCGGGACAGGACGCCGCCGTCGGACCCCACGACCAGCGCGGTGACCCCGGTCGTCCCTGCGTCGATGGCGAGTACCGGCATGCCGGCGAACCTATCGGCGGTCCCGGGGGCGCGCAGGCGTGCCGCGGGCCCCCCGCACGACAGCGGACCGGCCGTGCCGCAGGATCGGGCGGTGGCCTCCGGCATCGAGCTCGTCCGCCCGCCCGGTCTGAGCGGCACCGTGCCCTACGCGTACGCGGCCGTCACCGACCCCGGGCGCACCGTCTACACCGCCGGCGCCTGCCCGCTGGACGCCGACGGGGCCACCGTCGCCGTCGGCGACGTCGCCGGGCAGGCCCGCCGGGTCATGGCGAACCTGGCCGCCACCCTGGAGGCGGCCGGCGCGGGCCTGGGCGACGTGCTGCGGACGACGGTGTACGTGGCGACCACCGACCGCGCGGACCTCCTCGCCGCCTGGGAGGTCGTGCGGGCCGCGTTCGGGGACCACGACGCGCCGAGCACCCTGGTCGGCGTCACCGTGCTCGGCTGGCCGGACCAGCTCGTCGAGGTGGAGGCCGTCGCCGTCCGGGACAGCTGGGAGGAGCCGGCGCCACCGCACGACGGCCCGGGGCGGGGCGACTGACCGTGCGGCGCTTCTTCTACGACACGGAGTTCATCGAGGACGGGACGACGATCGACCTGGTCTCCATCGGGGTCGTCGACGAGACCGGCCGGGAGTTCTACGCCGTCAGCACCGAGTTCGACGACCGGCGGGCGATCCCGTGGGTGCGGCGCAACGTGCTCGACCAGCTGCCGCCGCCGTCGGACCGGGCCTGGCGCAGCCGGCAGCGGATCCGCGAGGACCTGCTCTCCTTCCTCACCGGGCCCGGCGAGGAGGTCGAGCTGTGGGCCTGGTTCGCCGCCTACGACCACGTCGCGCTCGCCCAGCTGTGGGGCCCGATGACCGCGCTGCCCCGCGCCATCCCGCGCCTGACCCGCGAGCTGCGCCAGCGTTGGGACGACGCCGGCCAGCCGCCGCTCCCGCCCAAGCCGGCCGGCACGCACGACGCGCTGGTCGACGCCCGCTACAACCTGGCCCGGTGGCGGGCGATCGAGGCCGCGCACCGCTGAGGTGCGGTTGGATGGGCGGCGACGACCATCGCGGAGGTGCCCATGCGCATCGGGGTCCTGACCGGCGGCGGCGACTGCCCCGGGCTCAACGCGGTCATCCGTGCCGTGGTCCGCAAGGCCACCGGCCTCGGCGACGAGGTGGTGGGGTTCCGGGACGGCTGGCGCGGCGTCCTCGACGGCGACGCGGTGCCGCTCGACCTCGCCGCCGTCCGGGGGCTGCTGCCGCGGGGCGGGACGGTGCTGGGCACCTCCCGCACCAACCCCTACGCCGTCGAGGACGGCGAGCGGCGGCTGCGCGACACCCTGCAGCGGACGGGCGTCGACGCCCTGGTCCCCATCGGCGGTGAGGACACCCTCGGGGTCGCCGCGCGGCTGGCCGCCGGCACCGGCGTGCAGGTCGTCGGCGTCCCGAAGACGATCGACAACGACCTCGAGGGCACGGACTACACCTTCGGCTTCGACACGGCCGTCGGCGTGGCCATGGAGGCCATCGACCGGCTGCACACCACCGGCGACAGCCACCACCGCACGCTGGTCGTGGAGGTCATGGGCCGGCACGCCGGGTGGATCGCGCTGCACGCGGGCATGGCCGGCGGCGCGACTGTGGTGCTGGTGCCCGAGCGGCCCTTCGACGTCGACGCCGTCGTGGCGCACTGCCGGCACCGGTTCGAGTCCGGCTTCTCCCCGATCGTCGTCGTCTCCGAGGGCGCCCGGCCCGCGGACGGTGACCTGGTGACCTCCACCGGCCAGACCGACGCGTTCGGGCACGTCCGGCTCGGCGGCATCGGCGCCGCGCTGGCCGCCGTCGTCGAGGAGCGCACCGGCCGGGAGGCGCGCGCGGTGGTGCTGGGGCACGTCCAGCGCGGCGGTACGCCCTCGCAGTTCGACCGGGTGCTGGCCACGCGGTTCGGCCTGGCCGCCGTCGACGCCGTGCGCGAGGGCGCGACCGGCGTGATGGTGGCGCTGCGCGGAACGGCGATCGTGCGGGTGCCGATCGGCGAGGCCACCGCCCGGCTCAAGCTGGTGCCGCTGGAGCGCTACGCCGAGGCGGAGGTGTTCTTCGGCTGACGGGCCCCGCAGGTGCGAGTGCCCGGGGCGGCGGAACCGCCCACGTATCCTGGGGCCGTGAGCCTGATCGAGCCTGCTGAGCTGGTCCCCGACCTGGACCGGTGGCGGGAGCTGCCCGCCGCCCAGCAGCCCGAGTGGCCCGACCGCGCAGCGCTGGACACCGTGCTGGGCACCCTGTCGACGGTGCCGCCGATCGTGGCGCCCAGCGAGGTCGACCACCTGCGGGCGCAGCTGGCCGAGGTCGCGCAGGGCCGGGCGTTCCTGCTGCAGGGCGGGGACTGCGCCGAGACCTTCGACCTGAACACCGAGCCGCATCTGCAGAGCACCACCCGGACGCTGCTGCAGATGGCCGTCGTCCTCACCTACGGTGCGAGCGTCCCGGTGGTCAAGGTCGGCCGGGTGGCCGGCCAGTACGCCAAGCCGCGCAGCTCGAACACCGACGCGCTCGGCCTGCCCTCCTACCGGGGCGACATGGTCAACTCGCTGGAGCCGGTGCTGGAGCAGCGCATCCCCGACCCCAACCGGCTGGTGCGCGCCTACGCCAACTCGGCGGCGGCGATGAACATGATCCGCGCCTACGCCCGCGGTGGCCTGGCCGACCTGCACGCCGTGCACGACTGGAACAAGGACTTCGTCGCCACCTCCCCGGCCGGTGTCCGCTACGAGGTCATCGCCCGCGAGATCGACCGGGCGCTGGCCTTCATGAAGGCCTGCGGCATCGACTCCGACGCGCTGCGCGGGGTGGAGCTGTTCAACAGCCACGAGGGGCTGATCCTGGACTACGAGCGCGCGCTGACCCGCGTGCACGAGGGTCGCGCCTACGCCGCCTCGGCGCACTTCGTGTGGATCGGCGAGCGCACCCGCCAGCTGGACGGCGCGCACGTCGAGTTCTTCTCCCGCATCGCGAACCCCATCGGCGTCAAGATCGGGCCGACGACGACGCCCGAGCAGGCCGTCGAGCTCGTCGAGCGGCTCGACCCCGAGGGGGTCCCCGGCCGGCTCACGCTGATCAGCCGGATGGGCAACGGGAAGATCCGCGACGTCCTGCCGGCGATCGTGGAGAAGGTCACCGCCAGCGGGCACACGGTGGTGTGGCAGTGCGACCCGATGCACGGCAACACCCACGAGTCCTCCACCGGCTACAAGACCCGCCACTTCGACCGGGTGGTCGACGAGGTGCTCGGCTTCTTCGACGTGCACCGGGCGCTGGGCACCTGGCCGGGCGGCATCCACGTGGAGCTCACCGGCGAGGACGTCACCGAGTGCCTGGGCGGCGCGATGGAGATCAGCGACGAGGACCTCAACAGCCGGTACGAGACCGCCTGCGACCCCCGGCTGAACACCGGCCAGTCGCTGGAGCTGGCGTTCCTCGTCGCCGAGATGCTGCGGGGCTGAGACCGGGCCCGTGATCGACCTCCGCTCGGACACCGTCACCCGGCCGACGACCGGGATGCGCCGGGCGATGGCCGAGGCCGAGGTCGGCGACGACGTCTACGGCGAGGACCCGGCGGTCACCGCGCTCGAGGAGCGGGTGGCGGCGATGTTCGGCCACGAGGCGGCGCTGTTCGTGCCCTCGGGGACGATGGGCAACCAGATCGGCATGCGCCTGGTCTGCGAGCCGGGCCAGGAGGTGCTCTGCGACGCCGACGCGCACGTGGTCACCTACGAGATGGGTGCCGCGGCCGCCGTCTTCGGCATCTCCACCCGCACGGTCGTCTCCGACCGGGGGCTGCTCGACGCCGAGGCGCTGATCGCCCAGGTGCGCCCGCGCGACGACTGGCACCTCACGGCCACCGCCGCGATCGCCGTGGAGAACACGCACAACCGCGGGTTCGGCCGGGTGCAGCCGCTGGCCGAGCTCGAGCGGCTGTTCGCCTGGTCCCGCGAGGCCGGTGTCGCCGTCCACCTCGACGGGGCGCGCATCTGGAACGCCTCCGTCGCCTCCGGCGTGGACCTCGCGACCTACGGCCGGCTGGCCGACACGGCCTCGGTCTGCTTCTCCAAGGGCCTGGGGGCGCCGGTGGGGTCGGTGCTGGTCTCCTCGGCCGATCGGATCGCCACCGCCCGGCTGTGGCGCAAGCGGCTGGGCGGCGGCATGCGCCAGGTGGGTGTGCTCGCTGCGGCCTGCACCCACGCGCTCGACCACCACCTGCCCCGGCTGGGGGAGGACCACGAGAACGCGCGGCTGCTCGCCGAGCTGCTGGGTGTGGACCCCGCGACCGTCGAGACCAACATGGTGGTGCTGGACGACGTCGCGGCGCCGGTGGTCGCCGAGGCGGCCCGGGCCGAGGGCGTGCTCGTCTCGCGGGTCAGCCCCCGCCGGATCCGGCTGGTGACCCACCTCGACGTCGACCGGGCCGGCATCGAGCGCGCGGCCGCGGTCGTCGGTCGGCTGATCGGCCGCTGAGTCCCGGGGCTGCCGGGCCCCGTTGTGCAGTTGTCCACGTCATCGGGCGCGGATGCGGTGGACATCTGCACACCTGCTCCCGTCGCCGGCGCGGGCTGACCCGCCGGGACGGCGACGGGCCCGCACCCCGGGGGAGTGCGGGCCCGTCGTGGCGGGTGCGTCAGTGCGCGCCGGTGGTGGGGTGCTCGATCTGCCCCGCGAGGTAGAGCTGCTCGCCGATCGTGTCCATCAGGTGCAGCTGCGTCTCGAGGTAGTCGATGTGCTCCTCCTCGTTGCCGAGGATCTCCTCGAACAGGGCCTTGGTGACCCGGTCGCCGACCTCGTCGCAGTACGCGGCGGCGGGGCGCAGCCGCTCCACGACCTCCAGCTCGATGGCCATGTCGGCCTCGAACTGCTCGCGGACGGTCTGCCCGATGCGCAGCGACGACAGCCGCTGGTAGTTGGGCAGGCCCTCGAGGAAGAGGATGCGGTCGGTGAGCCGCTCCGCGTGGACCATCTCCTCGATGGACTCCTTGCGGGTGTAGGCGGCGAGCTTGTTGTAGCCCCAGTTCTCCTGCATCTTGGCGTGCAGGAAGTACTGGTTGATCGCGGTGAGCTCACTGGTCAGCTGCTCGTTGAGCAGCTGGATGACGCGGGCGTCGCCCTGCATGGCGGTCCTCCTGGGGTGCGGCTGCGACGAGGCTAGCCGCAGGTGTGGGGGCGCCACCCGCTCAGGTCGACCTTCGCGAGGGCAGGCTCACCTGCGCTTTCGGCGTTCTCGGTCAGGCGGCGTCGGCCGTGACGCGCAGGCCGTGCAGCGGGTCGACGGCGCTGATCCGGTCGCAGATCCGGTCCAGGCAGCTGCCGCAGCCGGTCCCGGCGCCACAGGCGTCGCCGACCGCCTCCTCGGTCCGCGCCCCGGCGTCGATGACCTGTGCCAGCTCGGTCTCGGTGACGGCGTGGCAGATGCAGACGAACACGGACGCGCTCCAGGGGGCAGTCGGGAAGGCATCCCTAAGTTAGCGCAGCCTTGCCTGTCTGCCAAGGAGAGGAGCGGGTCCGCCGGGGCTCAGGCGGCGTCGTCCTCGGCGTCCCCGCTGGTCGCCGTCCCGTCGCGGAGCGCGCACAGCAGCGCGATGTCCCGGGCGTGCCCGCCCCACGGCGTCCCGTCGGCCTCGCTGGGCGTCTCGACGACGACCGGGACGCCCGACGTCGACGGGTGCGCCAGCAGCTCCGCGAACGGCGCCGCGCCGATCTCGCCCTCGCCGATGGTGGTGTGCCGGTCCCGCTTCGAGCCGCAGCCGTCGAGGGAGTCGTTGGCGTGCACCAGGCCCAGCCGGCCGGGGCCGACGGCGGCCTCCAGCGCGTCGAGGGTGGCCGTCATCCCGCCGGGGGCGGCCAGGTCGTGACCGGCGGCCCAGGCGTGGCAGGTGTCGAAGCAGACGCCGACCAGCGGGTGCATGTCCAGCGCCGCGAGGTACGGGCCGAGGTCCTCGACGGTGGCCGCGAGCGACTTCCCCCCGCCGGCGGTCGGCTCGATCAGCAGCCGCGGACCGTCGGCGGGCGCGGCGTCCAGCACCGGCAGCAGCCGCTCGTGCAGCTGGCGCAGCGCGGCCTCGTACCGGTCCTCGCCGACGGCGGAGCCCGCGTGCACCACGACTCCGGCGCAGCCCAGCTCCGCGCCGCGGGCCAGGTTGTGGGCGATGCTCGCGATCGACGCCTCGACGGTCGCCTCGGTGGGGGAGCCGACGTTGACCAGGAACGGCGTGTGCACGAACGACGGGATCCCGCGCTCGGCGCAGCCGGCGGTGAACGCGGCGTCCTGGGCCGGGGTGCCGGCGGTCAGCTTCCAGCCGCGCGGGTTGCCCACGAACACCTGTACGGCGCGGGCGCCGGTGGCGTCGGTGTAGGGGAGGCCGCCCTTGGCCAGGCCGCCCTTGATCTGGATGTGCGCGCCGACCGGCGGCGCGACACGGGGTGTGCGCACGTGCTCCCTCAGAAGGCGGCCAGCAGCCGGACGGTCGTGCCCCAGTCGACGACCTCGTCGCCGCCGGGGCTCTGGTAGCGGACCGTGGAGCCCGCGATGAAGGTCTGCACCTCCACGCGCAGCCCGAGGGCCTCGAGCTGCGCCTTGGCGTCGTCCAGGTCCTTGCCGGTGACGTCGGGGACGGTGATCTGCGGCAGGCCCTCGGAGACCTGGATGGTCACGGTGCTCGCGTACGGGGCCTCGGCGCCGACGCCGGGGTCGACCGCCATGACCTCGCCGGTCTCCACGTCGGGGCTGCGGCCGGTGGTGCGCGCCACGGTGAAGCCGAGCTGCTCCAGCGTCGCCTGGGCGTCGTCGGCCGCGACGCCGACGACGGCGGGGACGGCGACCGGCGCCGGCCCGCGGCTGACGTAGACGGTGAGCACGCTGTCCCGCGGCATCGGGGTCCCCGGCTCGGGGTCGAAGCCGGTGACGTTCCCGACCGGGACGTCGTCGTCGTAGTCCTGGACCTGGTTGACCGCGATCGGCACGCCCTCGAGCTGGGCGAGCACGTCGTCGAGCGGCTGCCCGGTCCAGGCGGCGTCCACGAGGAACCGCTCGGGGCCCTTGGAGACCGTCAGGCGGACGTCGGTCCCGCGGATCGCGTCGCCGCCGTCGGGGTCGGCGGAGATGACCTGGCCGGCGGGGACGTCCTCGTCGAAGACCTCCTCGCAGCAGTCGGGGTCCAGCCCCGCCTCCTGCAGCTGACCGATCGCGGCGTCCTGGTCCAGCCCCACCAGGTCGGGGACCGTCGTCCAGCGCCCGGAGCCGAACCACCAGCCGACCGCGCCGACCGTGATCGCCAGCAGCACGACGATCGCGACGGCGAGGCGGGCCCGGCGGCGGCGGATGTGGTCCGGCACGCCCGGCCGGGGCCGCGGCGGGCCGGGCCGGGCGCCGGCGACGTCGGTCGTGGGGCCGGCGCCCATGCCCGGCAGCATGCTGGTCCGCGATCCGCGGGCCCGGCCGGCGCCGAGCACCTCGGTGCCGTCGCCCGGCGAGCTGGGGTGCTTCTGCGGGCCGGTGGCGCGGGGCCGGGTCGGCCGGTTGGTCGGGCGGAGCGTGTCCGGCCCGGCGGTGCTGCGCCCGGTCGGCACCGGCACGCGCGGGATGCCGACGTCGGAGCGGACGTCCTCGAGGTCGGCCAGGAACGCGCCGGCGTCCAGCGGCCGCACGACCGGGTCGCGGCGGGTGGTCCGGGCGACGAGCTCGTCGACCTGCCAGGCCAGGCCCGGCACGTCCTCCGACGGCACCGGCACGTCGTGGTGGACGTGCTGGTAGGCCACGGCCAGCGGCGTGTCCCCGCCGAAGGGCGGGTGGCCGGTGAGCATCTCGTAGAGCACGATGCCGGCGGCGTAGACGTCGCTGCGGGCGTCGGCCCGGCCGCGCTCGAGCTGCTCGGGGGACAGGTAGGCGACCGTGCCGATGAGCACGCCGCCGGTGTGGCTGGTCTGCCCGGTGCCGACGACGGCGCGGGCCAGGCCGAAGTCGGCGACCTTGACGACGCCGTCGTGGCCGATGAGGACGTTCTCCGGCTTGATGTCGCGGTGCACGATGCCGGCCCGGTGGGCGGCGGCCAGGCCCGCCAGCACCGGCTCGAGGACGGCGAAGGCCTCGCCGACGGTGAGCCGGCCGCGGGCCTGCAGCAGGTCGCGCAGCGTGCGCCCGCGGACGAGCTCCATGACCAGGAACACCAGGCCCTGGTCGCTGCCCTGGTCGCTGACGCTCACCACGTTCGGGTGGCTGAGCATCGCCGCGGCCCGTGCCTCGCGGGTGAAGCGCTCCACGAACGACGGGTCGTGCATCAGGTGCTCGGCCATCACCTTGACCGCGACGGTGCGGTCCAGCCGCAGGTCGGTCGCGGCGTACACGGTGGACATCCCGCCTCGGGCGAGCCGCTCCTCGAGGCGGTAGCGCCCCTCGAGGACCAGCCCCACCACGGGGTCGGTCACGGCGGTGTCCACGCTGTCGAGTGTAGGAGCGCGAGGCGCTGGTCAGGCCCGCCACGCGCCGGGGCGCGCCCCGGCGGGACCAGCAGTCCCACCGGCCACGCCGGGGCCCGGGCGCCGGGCGCGCGCACCGCGGCGTGTCCTCCCGCGCGCACCGTGCGGGAGGACACTGACCGGCCCGTCAGGGCCGTCGCCGGACGGGCCGGTCAGCTCAGGTCGAGGCCCGGGTACAGCGGGTGCGCGGCGAGCATCTCGGCCGAGGCGGCGCGGGTCTTGTCCGCCAGCCCCTGGTCCATCACGTACTTGGCCTTGGACGGGCTGCCGTCGCGGGTGGCGGTGGGCGAGGTGGCCGACAGCACGTCGGTGATCAGCTCGGCCACCCGGTCGAACTCCGCGGCGCCGAAGCCGCGGCTGGTCAGCGCCGGGGTGCCGATGCGGACGCCGGAGGTGTACCAGGCGCCGTTGGGGTCGGCCGGGACGGCGTTGCGGTTGGTCACGATCCCGGCGTCCAGCAGCGCGGACTCCGCCTGCCTGCCGGTCAGCCCGAAGGAGGTGACGTCGATGAGCACCAGGTGGTTGTCGGTGCCGCCGGTGACCAGGGTCGCGCCGCGCCGGGACAGGCCCTCGGCCAGGCTCTGCGCGTTGTCGGCGACCGCCTGGGCGTAGCCGGCGAACTCCGGGCGGCGGGCCTCGGCGAACGCGACGGCCTTCGCGGCCATCACGTGCGGCAGCGGGCCGCCGAGCACCATCGGGCAGCCGCGGTCGACGGCGTCGGCGTACTCGGGCTGGGCGAGGACGAAACCGCCGCGCGGGCCGCGCAGCGACTTGTGGCTGGTGCTGGTGACGACGTGGGCGTGCGGCACCGGGTCGAAGTCCCCGGTCAGCACCTTGCCGGCCACCAGCCCGGCGAAGTGGGCCATGTCGACGACGAGCGTGGCGCCCACCTCGTCGGCGATCTCGCGCATCTTGGCGAAGTCCACGCGGCGCGGGTAGGCGGAGTAGCCGGCCATCATGATCAGCGGCTTGAACTCGCGGGCCCGGGCGCGGACGGCGTCGTAGTCCAGCAGGCCGGTCGCCGGGTCGGTGCCGTAGGAGGACTGGGCGAACATCTTGCCGCTGATGTTCGGGCGGAAGCCGTGGGTGAGGTGGCCGCCGGCGTCCAGGCTCATGCCGAGCATCCGCTGGTCGCCCAGCGCGCGGCGGAGCGTCGCCCAGTCCTCGTCGGTCAGGTCGTTGACGTGCCGGACGCCGGCCCGCTCCAGGGCGGGGGACTCGACGCGGGTGGCCAGCACCGCCCAGAAGGCGACGAGGTTGGCGTCGATGCCCGAGTGCGGCTGCACGTAGGCGTAGGGGGCGCCGAACAGCGCGCGGGCGTGCTCGGCGGCGAGCGCCTCGACGGTGTCGACGTTCTGGCAGCCGGCGTAGAAGCGGTGCCCGACGGTGCCCTCGGCGTACTTGTCGCTGAACCAGTTGCCCATGGTCAGCAGCACCGCGGGGCTGGCGTAGTTCTCGCTGGCGATCAGCTTGAGCGAGGCCCGCTGGTCGGCCAGCTCGCTGGTGATCGCGTCGGCGACGCGGGGCTCGACCGAGCCGATGACCTCCAGCGCGGCCTTGTAGGCGGTGCTGGCGGCCGCGGCGTCGAAGGGGGTGGCCAGTCGGGGTGTCGCATCGCTCATGGCGGGCTCCTGCGCGGCGTCGTCGGAGTGTGTGCCCAGGCGCCCGGCGGGGTTGCAGGGCCGCTCCCCGGTGGTCGGCTCCACCTCGATGCGCCAGTCACGGCCCGCCGGGGATGGTACCGGGGCCGGTGCGGCGAGGTCGTGCGGGACGCCGCGCCGGGGTCCGGGGTGGGAGGGGTGCCCGCGCGCGCCATAGGCTCGGAGCCCATGGAGACGCTCACCGCCGCGGAGGTCGCCCAGGCCCTGGGGGTCTCGCCCAACCGGGTCCGCCAGCTGCTGCGCGAGTACAAGCTCATGGCCGTGCCCGGCAGCGGGAACAGCCGCATCCCCGCCGACTTCCTCCAGGACGGCCAGGTGCTGCGCCACCTGCCCGGCCTGCTGACCGTCCTCAAGGACGGCGGCTTCCGGGACGAGGAGGCCTTCGAGTGGCTGTTCCGCGAGGACGAGACGCTGCCCGGCACCCCGGTGCAGGCCCTGCGCGACGACCGGCACACCGAGGTCACCCGCCGGGCCCAGGCGCTGGCGTTCTGACGCTGGTGATCCCGTGGGCCACCTGACGTACCTGGCGCTGCTGGCCGGGTGCCTCGTGGTCACCGCGCCGCTGGAGGTGTTCCTGCGGGTCCGGGTCTACGCCCGCTGGCGGTTGCTGCTGGTCGCGGTGCTGCCCGAGTTCACCGTCTTCGTCGTCTGGGTGCTGTACGCGATCGCGCAGGGGCACTGGGACTACTCGCCGTCGCTGACGCTCGACGTCCGGCTGCCCGGCGGCATCCCGGTCGAGGAGGTGCTGTTCTTCCTCGTGGTCCCGCTGTGCTCGGTGCTGGCGCTGGAGGCGGTGCGGAGGGTGACCGGCTGGGACGCCGGCTACCCGGTCGACGACAGCCTCGGGCGCATCGCATCGCAGCGCGGAGCGGACCGGGGCGCGGAGTCGGCCCCGTGAGCACCGTCGAGCAGCCCGCGGCGCCGGGGAAGGACATCCGATGAGCGCCGTCGGGCCGCCCTGGCGGTGTTCCTGGCGGGGGGGGGGGGGGGGGGGGGGGGGGGGGGGGGGGGGGGGGGCCCGGGCGGGCCGCCCCCGCCCCCTGGGCCCGCGCCCCCCGGCCGCGAGCCCCCGCCCGTCGGCC
>NZ_JBJGZP010000040.1:0-18982 GCF_054050555.1 Blastococcus sp. SYSU D00695
ACGTTCGTCGCGGCGCTGCTGGCCCGCCGGCCGCCGGAGTCGGTCGTCGTGCTGGGCGGGCGCGCGGCCCGCGGGCGGGCCCCCCCCCCCCCCCCCCCCCCGAGGCCCGGAACAGCCAGAACGACGGCACCACGAGCGCGACGACCGCCATCAGGACGACGGTCGCGATCCCGCCGGACACCATGGCGACGCTGACGCCCGCCGTGCTGGCCAGGGCGCCGGCGCGCAGGTCGCCCAGCCGCGGCCCCCCGGCCACGACGACGATGAACACGCCCTGCATGCGCCCGCGCATCTCCTCCGGCGCCGCCAGCTGCAGCATCGACGAGCGCAGCACCGCGCTGACCATGTCCCCGGCGCCGGCGACCGCCAGGCACAGCACGGCCAGCCACAGCGACGGCGCCAGCCCGAAGCCGATGATCGCCACGCCCCAGACGGCGATCGCGGCGATGACCACCGCGCCCTGCCGGTCCACGCGCGACACCCAGCCCGAGGTCAGGCCCATCAGCAGCGCCCCGATCGAGATGCCGGCGAACAGCCAGCCCAGGGCGTTCGGCGAGTCGGCGAAGCGGGTCTCGGTGAGCTCGGGGAAGACGGCCTGCGGCCAGGCGAAGACCATCGCGATGATGTCGACGACGAAGGTCATCAGCAGCACCGGCTGGGTGCGCAGGAACGCGAACCCCTCCCCCACCCCGCGCACCGCCGCGCCGAGCCGCAGCCGCCCAACGGCCGCGGCGCCCGGCGGCAGGGCCGGCAGCCCGCGCAGCAGCAGGAGCGCGACGACGAAGCCCGCCGCGTCGACGGCGTAGGCCAGGAACAGGTCACCGAGCCCGATCAGCACGCCGGCCAGCAGCGGCCCGACGATGACGCCGACCTGGCGGACCGTCATCGACAGCGCGTTCGCCGCGGGCACGCCGGCGGGGCCGACCAGCGCCGGGATGACCGCGCTGCGCGCCGGCTGGTTGACCGCGCTGAACCCGGAGACCGCGGCGGTGAGCAGCCACAGCAGCCAGACCTCGCCGCCGCCGGGCAGCAGCGCCTGCAGGGCCAGCAGGGTGCTGGTCACGGCCGAGCCGGTCGCGGTCACCAGCATGAGCCGCCGGCGGTCCATCGCGTCGGCGATCGCGCCACCCAGCAGCCCGAACACCACCAGCGGCACCAGGGCGACGATCGACGTGACGCCGACCATCAGCGAGGAGCCGGTGAGGTCGTAGACCTGGAACGGGACGGCGACCAGCGTCATCTGCTGGCCGAGCATCGTCGCCGCGATGCCCCAGAACAGCCGCCGGTAGTTCGCGTCCTGCAGCGGCGTGGTGTCGATGGCCCAGGAGCGCCGCCGGGGCGCCGGGACGGGCTCGGCCGCCGTGCCGGCCCCCTCGACCGGGTCGACCGGGGCGGTCACCGCGCCGGACCTGTTCCGTCGCGGCGGTCCCCGCCGGCGGTGCGGGCGGAACGGGTCAGGAGCACTCCGTCGATGCTGCCACCGGAGGCGGGGCACCGGCCGGACGCCCCGTCGGGCGCGGGTGGGCTCAGGCGGGCGTCGAGTCCCCGGGCAGCCGCCGGGCCAGCTCGGCGGCCTCGACGAGGAGGGCGTCGAACTCCGCCTCCCCCTGCGCGGCCTGGGCGGCCAGCTGCGGGATGCGCCCGGCGATGGCGTACCGGGTGACCAGGGACGTCACCGTCATGCCCATCGCCCCGCCCAGCACCAGCTCGAGCACCGGCACGCCGTGGTCCTGCCCGGCGGTCGGGGTGCCCGCGTCGTAGGCCATCCCGTGGCTCGCCACGACCACGGCCGGCCGGCCGGCGAGCGGCTGGGTGGGCTCGTCGAAGGGCGAGGTCAGCCCCGGCACGTGCACGTGGTCCAGCCACGCCTTCAGCGCCGAGGGCAGCGAGTGGTTGTACATCGGTGCGCCGACCAGGAGGACGTCGGCGGCGAGCAGCTCGTCGATCAGCTCCTGCTGCAGCGCGGCGGCCGCGGCCGGCGGGTCGGCGGCCTCGCCCCGCAGCCGCGGCGCCCAGTGCAGGTCGGCGTCGGCCAGGTGCGGCAGGGGGGCGCGGTGCAGGTCCCGGTGGACGACCGTCCAGTCCCCGCCACGCGACGTCCACGCGTCGGCGAAGGACCGGGTGACCGCCCGGGTGCGGGAGCCGCTCAGGTCGGCGGACGAGTCCAGCTGCAGCAGTCGGGGCACCCGGACACGTCTACACCATCGCGCCGGCCGGCACGGGCTCGCGGGCGCGCGCCTCAGGGGGCGAGGCGCTGCACGACCCAGCCGCCGCCCTCCGCGTCGTCGCGCACGAAGCGCAGCCGGTCGTGCAGGCGCCCGGGACCGCCCTGCCAGAACTCCACCGTCTCCGGGACGACGCGGTACCCGCCCCAGACCGGCGGCCGCGGCACCGACCCGGCCGGGGTCTCCTCGTCGAGCAGCCGCACCCGCGCCTCCAGCTCGTCGCGGGAGTCGACGACGGTGGACTGCACGGAGGCGACGGCGGCCAGCTGCGCCTCCCGCGGCCGCGGGTCCCACAGCGCGTCGGAGGCGCCGTCGCCGATCCGCTCCACCCGCCCGGTCACCCGGACCTGCCGCTGCTGGGCGTGCCACGGGAACACCAGCGCCGCGCGGGGGTTGACGGCCAGCTGCGCCCCCTTGGTGGAGGCGTAGCTGGTCCCGAAGACGAAACCGGCCTCGTCGTAGCCCTTCACGAGCACGATCCGGGCGTCGGGGGCGCCGTCGGCGTCCGCCGTGGCCACGACCACCGCGTTCGGGTCGGCCGCACCGGAGGCGACGACGTCGGTGAACCAGCGGTCGAACTGCTCGAGCCAGCTCCCCGCGAGGTCCTCCTCGCGGAGAACGGGCTGGTCGTAGTCCCTGCGCATGCGGGAGAGGTCGGGCACGCGCCCGATGCTGCCACCGCCCCGCCCCCCGTGTGCCCACGGCCGGTGACGGGCCTATGGTTCGGGCGTTGTCGTGACGCCGCGATCCGGCGCACGATCCCGCGCCCGGAGGAGCATGCGAGATGGCCGACGACTTCGTACCCGGACTGGAAGGCGTCATCGCCTTCGAGACCGAGATCGCCGAACCGGACAAGGACGGCGGCGCCCTGCGCTATCGCGGCGTCGACATCGAGGACCTGGTCGGCAAGGTGACCTTCGGCAACGTGTGGGCCCTGCTGGTCGACGGCAAGTTCGGCCCGGGCCTGCCGCCGGCGGAGCCCTTCCCGATCCCCGTGCACAGCGGTGACGTCCGCGTCGACGTCCAGGCCGCGCTCGCGATGCTGGCCCCCTTCTGGGGCTACCGCCCCCTGCTGGACATCAGCGCCGAGGAGGCCCGCGAGCAGCTGGCCCGCGCCGCCGTCATGGCGCTGTCCTACGTAGCGCAGTCCGCGCGCGGCATCGGCACCCCCGCCGTCCCCCAGGCGCGCATCGACGAGGCCAAGACCATCGTCGAGCGCTTCATGGTCCGCTGGCGCGGCGAGCCCGACCCCCGCCACGTCGCCGCTGTCGACGCCTACTGGACCTCCGCGGCCGAGCACGGCATGAACGCCTCGACGTTCACCGCCCGGGTCATCGCCTCCACCGGCGCCGACGTCGCCGCCGCCATGTCCGGCGCCATCGGCGCCATGTCCGGCCCCCTGCACGGCGGCGCCCCCTCCCGGGTGCTGCACATGCTCGACGAGGTCGAGCAGGTCGGCGACGCCGACCGGTACGTGAAGGACCTGCTGGACCGCAAGGAGCGGCTCATGGGCTTCGGCCACCGGGTGTACCGGGCCGAGGACCCGCGCGCCCGCGTGCTGCGCCGCGCCGCCGAGGAGCTCGGCGCCCCCCGCTTCGAGGCCGCCCGCGCGCTGGAGCAGGCCGCCCTCAAGGAGCTGCGCGAGCGCCGTCCCGACCGCCCGGTCGAGACCAACGTCGAGTTCTGGGCGGCCATCGTCCTGGACTTCGCCGAGGTGCCCAGCCACATGTTCACCTCGATGTTCACCTGCGCCCGCACCGCCGGCTGGTGCGCGCACATCCTGGAGCAGAAGAACACCGGCCGCCTCGTGCGCCCGTCGGCCCGCTACGTCGGCCCCGACCCGCGCAAGCCCGAAGAAGTCGAGGGCTGGGAGAACGTCCAGGTCAAGTCGATCAGCCAGGCCGCCCCGGCCTGATGTGAGGACCCCGCTGCCCCGCCCCGCGACCGTCGCGGGGCGGGGTCTGCAGCGGGCCGAGGTACGGAGAGGCACCGCCCCGCATGAGCATCCAGATCCCCGCCGACCTGCTCCCCCGTGACGGGCGCTTCGGCTGTGGTCCGTCGAAGGTCCGCCCCGAGGCGCTGCAGGCGCTGGCTGCCGACGGCGCGGCCGTCATGGGCACCTCGCACCGGCAGGCGCCGGTCAAGAACCTGGTCAAGCGGGTGCGGGAGGGGCTGGGCGAGCTGTTCGGCCTGCCCGAGGGCTACGAGGTGGTCCTCGGCAACGGTGGGACGACGGCCTTCTGGGACGCGGCCGCCTTCGGCCTGATCCGCGACCGCGCGGCCTTCGGCACCTTCGGGGAGTTCTCCGCGAAGTTCGCCTCGGGCGTCAAGGAGGCGCCGTTCCTCGGCGACCCGGTGATCGCCAAGGCCGAGCCCGGCACGCTGGCGCTGCCCACCGGCGAGGCCGGCGTCGACGCCTACGGCTGGGCGCACAACGAGACCTCGACCGGCGTCATGGCCCCGGTCGTGCGGCCCGAGGGCGCCGACGACGACGCGCTCGTGCTCGTCGACGCCACGAGCGGCGCTGGCGGCCTGCCGGTCGACGTCGCCCAGGCCGACGTCTACTACTTCGCCCCGCAGAAGGCCTTCGCCGCCGACGGCGGCCTGTGGGTCGCGCTGATGTCGCCGCGGGCCCTGGCCCGCGTGGCCGAGATCAAGGCGTCGGGCCGCTGGATCCCCGGGTTCCTGGACCTGTCGATCGCGGTCGACAACTCCAGCAAGGACCAGACGTACAACACCCCGGCGGTGGCGACCCTCTTCCTGCTGGCCGACCAGGTCGACTGGCTCAACGGCCTCGGCGGGCTGCCCGGCGCCGTCGAGCGCACCCGCGACTCCTCCAGCCGCCTCTACGGCTGGGCCGAGCGGTCCGAGTCGGCCACCCCGTTCGTCGCGGAGCCGGCCGAGCGCTCGCTCGTCGTGGGCACCGTCGACTTCGCCGAGGGCGTCGACGCCGCGCAGATCGCCAAGGTGCTGCGCGCCAACGGCGTGGTCGACGTCGAGCCCTACCGCAAGCTCGGCCGCAACCAGCTGCGCGTGGGCATGTTCCCGGCCGTCGACCCCGACGACGTCAGCGCGCTGACCGCCTGCATCGACCACGTCGCCGAGCGCCTCTAGCCCTCGGGCGCCCCTCCTCCCGAGCGGGCGCGTCTGCACCCCGCCCCCCGGCCGAGATCGGCGATCTCGGCGGTATCACGCGCTGATGCCGCCGAGATCGCCGATCTCGGCGTCGGCGGGTGGTGACCGGGAGGGCCGGCAACAACTCCCGCCACGCCGGGCGTGGCTGCGGCGGCACCTCCGCGAGCGCGGCTAGCCTCGGCCGCGGATCCACCCACCCTCGCGACGAACGGAGGACGCCCATGCGCACGCTGCGCCTCGTGGGGCTCTCCGACGACGGCTCGAGCCTGGTGCTCGCCGCCGAGGGGGTCGAGCCCGGCGACGAGGGCGAGCGGTTCGAGCTCCCCGTCGACGACCGGGTCCGCGCCGCCGCCCGCGGTGACGCCCGCCGGCTGGGCCAGATCGACGTCGACCTCGGCATGAGCCTGCCCCCGCGGGTCATCCAGGCCCGCATCCGGGCCGGCGAGACGCCGGAGCAGGTGGCCGAGGCCGCCGGCGTGCGGGTCGAGCGCGTGCTGCGGTTCGCCCATCCGGTGCTGCAGGAGCGCGAGCGCGTGGCCGAGCAGGCGAGGGAGGCCCGCGTCCGCCTCTCCGACGGCTCGTTCGCCCCGCCGCTGCAGCAGTTCATGGCCGAGCGGCTGCGGCTGCTGGGCACCGACCTCGACGCCGTCCGGTGGGACGCCGCCCGCCCCTCCGACGGCGTCTGGCACGTGACCGCCGCGTGGCAGGCGGGCGCGAAGTCCGGCGTCACCCGCTGGGTCTACGACGTGCCGGGCCGCACGGTCACCCCGGCCGACGCCGGCACCACCGACTTCGCCGAGGGCACCCGCCTGGTGCGCGTCGTCCCGGACGTGCCGGCGGGCCTCCCGGCGTCCCCGCTGCACCGCTCCCGCCCGGTCTCGATGGTCACCGAGCAGGTGACCCCGGAGCCGGCGGAGCCGGTGCGCGACGTCGTCCCCCCGGACGGCACGCCCACGCGCCGGGCCCACGACCCCGTGCCCGACCTCGACGAGATCGCCGAGCACGACACCGTCGTCCTGGGCCGGACCGACGGCGAGGACGAGGACCCACGCGCCCGCATCCCGGCGTGGGAGGACATCGTGTTCGGGGTGCGCAAGCACCGCTGACCCGGCGGAACAGCGCCGCCGCGTCCCCCGTTGACCCGGGACAGGAGGTGGGCCATGTCCATGTCGGTGTCGATGCCGCTCGGCGGTGTCCAGGTGGGGTCCTACGACAGCTACGAGCAGGCGCAGGCCGCCGTCGACTACCTGTCGGACGAGCGGTTCCCCGTGGAGAACGTGACCATCATCGGGTCGGACCTGCGGATGGTCGAGAAGGTCACCGGCCGGATGACGTGGGGGCGGGCGCTCGCGGCCGGTGCCCTCGGCGGCGCCTGGTGGGGTCTGTTCGTCGGCCTGCTGCTAGGGATCTTCACCTCCGACGGCGACAACTGGCTCGCCTCGGTGTTCTCCGGGCTCCTGATCGGTCTGCTCTTCGGGGCGCTGTTCGGCGGCATGGGGTACGCGGCCACCCAGGGCCGGCGCGACTTCACCAGCACGAGCCGGATCACCGCCGCCCGCTACGACGTGATGTGCGAGCCCAGCCGCGCCGAGGAGGCCCGCGCGATGCTGGCCCGGTTCTCGCTGCGCGGCTGACCGCGGCGGCTCAGCGCAGGGCCGCTCAGCGCAGGGCGGCTCAGCGCAGGGTCGCGAACGCCACCGCGGCCGCGGCCGCGACGCCGAGGGAGTCCACCCCGGCCCGCATCGGGATCCGCGCCCGGACCCGCGCGGCGGCCTGGGCCTTCGGGGTCAGCCCCGGGCCCTCGGCGCCCAGCAGGACCGCGGTGCGCGGGTGCGCCCGGGGGTCGACGTCGGCCAGGTCGACGGCGTCGTCCGCGGGGGTGAGCGCCACGGTGAGGTACCCGGCGTCGTGCAGCCGGTCCAGCCCGCCGGGCCAGTCGGGCAGGACGGCGAAGGGCAGCGACAGCACGTGGCCCATCGACACCCGCACCGAGCGGCGGTACAGCGGGTCGGCGCAGCGCGGGTCCAGCAGCAGCCCGTCCACGCCCAGCGCCACGGCCGACCGGGCGATCGAGCCCAGGTTCTCCGCGTCGTTGAGCGCCTCCAGCACCGCGAGCCGGCGCGGCGCCGCCGGGTCCGGGCCGGCCAGCAGCCGGTCGACGTCGGCGGGCGGGTGCCGGTCGGCCGAGGCGAGCACGCCGCGGGTCAGCCGGAAGCCGATGACCTCCGACAGCACCCACTTGTCCGCCTCGTAGGCCGCGACGCCCTCGGGCAGGTCCAGGGCCGCCAGCCGGCCGGGGACGCCCAGCACCGCGCGGACCCGGTACGGCGAGGCGAGCAGCCGCTGCACCGCGGGCACCCCCTCGACGATGACCGGTCCGGTGCCGCGCGGCGTGCCGGGCGCCCTGTCGCCGGCCACGAGGTCGCGGAAGTCGGCGACCCGCTCGTCGGCGGGATCGGTGATCTGCTCGGCTGCCACGCCGCCGATCCTCGGGCATGGGAGGCCATCCCCCGGTACCGGGCCCGGCAGACGGGGGGATGGCTTCCCATGCCTCGTGCCGGGTGCCGGCTGCCGGGGCTCCCCGAGCGGCGCGGGCGCGCGGCCAGCAAGATCAGGCGGTGGCCTCCCCCGTGACCGTCGTCGGCGGCGGCATCGCCGGGATCGCCTGCGCCCGCGCCCTGCTGGCCGGCGGGACCGCCGTCCGCGTGCTCGACCGCGCGCACCGCCCGGGCGGGCGGATGGCCTCGCGCAGCATGCGGGGCGGCCGGGTGGTCGACATCGGCGCCTCCTACCTGACCGTCTCCGACGGCTCGCCCTTCGCCGGCGTCGTCGCCTCCTGGGTCGACCGCGGCCTGGCCCGGCCGTGGACAGACACCTTCGCCGTCGCCGGCCCCTCCGGCGTCGAGCGGACCACCACCGGGCCGGTGCGGTACGCCGCCCCCGACGGGTTGCGGTCGCTGGTCGCCGACCTCGCGAGCGGCGTCGACGTCGTCGCCGAGGTCACCGTCGAGCAGGTCCGCCCGGGCCCGAGCGTGGACGGCGAGGCGGTGCCGGCGGCGGTGCTGGCCATGCCAGACCCCCAGGCGCGGCGCCTGCTGGACCCCGACACCGCCGGCCGGCTGCTCGGCGACCGCGCGTGGGAGCCGGCGCTGGCCGTCGTCCTGGGCTTCGACCGGCGGTGCTGGCCGGCCGACCTGCACGGCGCCTTCGTGCACGACGACGACGCGGTGACCTGGGTCGCCGACGACGGGGACCGCCGCGGCGACGGCGCCCCGGTGCTGGTGGCGCACACGACCCCGGAACTGGCCCGTGCCCACCTGGCCGACCCCGAGGCCGCCGGACCGGCCGTCGCCGCCGCGGTGGCGCGCGCGCTCGACCTCGCCGCCGCTCCGACCTGGGCGCGCGTGCACCGCTGGACCTTCGCGCGGCCGGCCGACCCGCGGCCGGAGCCGTTCGGGCTGGTCGACGGGATCGGCGCGTGCGGCGACGGCTGGTCGGCGCCCTCGCGGGTCGAGGCGGCCTGGACCTCCGGCGACGCGCTGGGCCGGGCGCTCGCCCGGGCCTGACGCCTGCCGCCCCGGGGGCGCCCCGGTACCGGCTCCCGGACCCGTTGACGACCGCGCCACAACTCACCTACCGTTGAGTTCATCAGGCGTTGAGTTGTCCTGAGGAGGCGACCATGACCGACGCCGTCACCGTCACCGACCTCGTCGTGGACCGCGGTCCGCGCCGCGTGCTCCCGGGTCTCACCTGCGCGGTGCCCGCCGGCCGGGTCACCGGCCTGCTGGGCCCGAGCGGCAGCGGGAAGTCCACCCTGCTGCGGGCCGTCGTGGGCGTGCAGCGGATCCGCTCCGGCGAGGTGACCGTCCTCGGCGAGCCGGCCGGCTCCCCCGCCCTGCGCTCCCGGGTCGGCTACGTCACCCAGGCGCCCAGCGTCTACGAGGACCTCACCGTCCGGGAGAACGCCCGGTACTTCGCCGCCCTCTACGGCCGAGGGCACCGCCCGGCGGACGCCGCCCTCGTCGACGTCGGCCTGCGCGACGCCGCCGGCCAGCTGGTCGGCGACCTGTCGGGTGGTCAGCGCGGACGGGTGTCGCTGGCCTGCGCCCTGGTCGGTGAGCCCGAGCTGCTCGTGCTCGACGAGCCCACCGTCGGCCTGGACCCCGTGCTGCGGGTGGAGCTGTGGGACCGGTTCGCCGCCCTCGCCGCCGCGGGGACGACGCTCGTCGTGTCCAGCCACGTCATGGACGAGGCCGGCCGCTGCGACCGGCTCCTGCTGCTCCGCGAGGGCGAGCTGCTCAGCGACTCGACCCCGGAGCAGCTGCGCGCGGAGTCGGGCACCGACGACCTCGAGGAGGCGTTCCTGCGCCTCGTCCTCGCCCGCCGGCAGGAGGTGGCGGCGTGACCACCGCCCTGAGCCCCCGGATGACGGCAGCGACGACCGGCCGGGTCGTCCGCCAGCTCCGCCACGACCCCCGCACGATCGCCATGCTGACCGTGCTGCCGGGCCTGCTGCTCGGGCTGCTGTACCTGCTGTGGCGGGACGTGCCGACCCCGCCCGGGCAGGCCACGGTGTTCGACCGGGTCGGGCTCACGATGCTGGGGATCTTCCCCTTCGTCGTGATGTTCCTGGTCACCAGCATCGCGATGCTGCGGGAGCGCACCTCGGGCACCCTGGAGCGGCTGCTGAGCACCCCGTTGTCGCGGCTGGACCTGCTGCTGGGCTACGGCCTGGCCTTCGGCGCCGCCGCGGCGGTGCAGGCGGTGGTCACCGTCACCGTGGCCACGACGCTGTACGGCCTCGACGTCGCGGGGTCACTGTGGCTCGTCGTGCTCATCGCCGTCGTCGACGCGGTGCTGGGGGTCGCCCTGGGCCTGCTCGCCAGCGCCTTCGCCCGCACCGAGTTCCAGGCGGTGCAGTTCATGCCGGTCGTCGTCCTCCCGCAGTTCTTCCTCTGCGGGCTGCTCGTCCCGCGCGAGCAGATGGCCGGCTGGCTGCAGGCGATCAGCGACCTCCTGCCGCTCACCTACGCGGTCGAGGCCCTGCAGGAAGTGGGGTCCTCGGCGACCGCGACCGGCACGATGTGGCGGGACGTCGCGATCGTGGCCGGTGTCGCGCTGCTCGCCCTGGCGCTGGCTGCGGCGACCCTGCGGAGGAGGACCAGCTGAGCGAGACCCGACGGCGCCCCGGCGGACGCCGCCCCGGCAACCCCGACACCCGCGAGGCGGTGCTGACGGCGGCCCGGACGGCGTTCGCCGAGCGCGGCTACGACGGCGCCTCCATCCGCGCCATCGCCGCCGCCGCCGAGGTGGACCCCGCGCTGGTGCACCACTACTTCGGCACCAAGGACAAGCTCTTCCTCGCGGCCGTCGAGGCCCCGGCCGACCCCGAGGAGTTCCTCCCGGAGGTGCTGGCCGCGCCGCCGGACGCGCGGGGGGCCGCCGTCGTGCGCATGGTGCTGCGGGTGTGGGACGGCCCGGCGCGGCCCGCCGTCCTCGCCCTGGTCCGCTCCGCCATCAACCACGAGTGGTCGGCGGTGCTGCTGCGCGAGTTCGTCCTGGCCAAGGTCGTCCGCCGGGTGGTCGGCTCGATGGACCTCCCGGTCGCCGAGCGGGAGGCCCGCGGCGCGCTGGTCGCCTCCCAGGTCATCGGCCTGGTCATCGCCCGCTACGTGCTGCGCCTGGAGCCGCTGGCCTCCGCCTCGCCGGACGCGGTGGTGGCCGCCGTCGGCCCGACCGTGCAGCGCTACCTCGCCGGCGACGTCGCCCTGCCCGGCTGACCGCCGCCGGGCCCGGGACGGCTCAGCGCGGCAGGCGGGCCAGCTGCCGGCTCTGCGCGACCAGCCGGCCGGTCGAGTCCCAGATCGAGCAGTCCTCGTCGGTCCAGCCGCCGGCCACCTCGGTGTTGACGTTCTCGACCAGGCACCAGCCCGGCGCCGGGAGCGCGCGCACCAGCACCTGCAGCTGCACGGTCGGCGCCCAGCCCGTCCGGCCCATCGCGAAGGCGGCCGGCGGCAGCGCGTCGGCGAACAGCAGCAGCGCGAGCGGGTCGGGCTCGCGCCCGTCGGCCAGCCGCATCCAGGCGCGCAGCCGGGGCTCGGCCGCCGGGCGGCCGTGCATGAAGCCCGCCGTCGCCGGGTCGAAGCGCATCTCCAGCTGCCCGGCCAGCCCGACGGCCGGCTTCCCGCCCTCCCGCAGCGAGGACGGGCAGTCCTCCGGCGCCGGCGCCGACGGCATCGGGTTGGCCGACCAGTCGACCGGCTCCTCCCCCAGCGTCGCGGCGGTGACCTGCGCGGTCAGCAGCGGCCCGGCGTCGGTGGACAGCACGGCGACGCTGTTGGCCAGCGTCCGCCCGGGCGCCCCGGCGGTCAGCGAGACGGCGGCCGGTCCCGCCGCGGCCGCGCGCAGGAAGGTCGCCGACACCGCGACCGGGTGCGGGTGCGGGCTGCCGGCCAGGGCGGCGCGGGCGGCCACCGCCATCAGGTAGCCGCCGTTGAGGATGCCGCCGCCGATCTCCCAGTTCGCGTCCAGCTGGGCGATGGAACCTCCCCCCTCGGCGAGGGTCACGGCGGTGGCACGGTCGAAGGCACTGTCGCTCTGCGGCACGCCGGACAGGGTGCCAGGGTGGGGATCCATGGAGTACACGCACCTCGGCCGCAGCGGCCTGTCGGTCTCCCGGCTGTGCCTGGGGACCATGAACTTCGGCTGGAAGACCGAGGAGGACCAGTCGCACGCGATCATGGACCGGGCGCTCGCCGAGGGCGTGAACTTCTTCGACACCGCCAACGTCTACGGCTTCGAGGCCGGCAAGGGCCGGACCGAGGAGGTCATCGGCTCCTGGTTCGCCCAGGGCGCCGAGCGGCGGGAGAAGACCGTGCTGGCGACCAAGGTGTACGGCGGCATGTCGGACTGGCCCAACGACACCTTCCTGTCCGCGCGCAACATCGTGCGCGCCTGCGAGGCCTCGCTGCGGCGGCTGCAGACCGACTGGATCGACCTCTACCAGTTCCACCACGTCGACCTGCAGACGCCGTGGGACGAGATCTGGCAGGCCTGCGAGACGCTGGTCGCCCAGGGCAAGGTGCTGTACGTCGGCTCGTCCAACCACGCCGGCTGGCAGCTGGCGACCGCCAACGCGGTCGCCGCCCGCCGCGGCTCGCAGGGTCTGGTCAGCGAGCAGTCGCACTACAACCTGCTCACCCGGCACGTGGAGCTGGAGGTGCTGCCGGCCGCGCAGCACCACGGCATCGGCGTCATCCCCTGGAGCCCGCTGGCCGGGGGGCTGCTCGGCGGCGTCCTGGACGGGTCGGAGGGCGCCCGCCGCCAGGAGGAGCGCAACCGGGAGCGGATCGAGCGCCACCGCCCGGCGCTGGAGGCGTGGGAGGCGCTGTGCCGCGAGCTCGGGCACGCCCCGGCCGACGTCGGCGTGGCGTGGCTGCTGCACCGGCCGGGAGTGACCGCGCCGATCGTCGGGCCGCGCACGATGGAGCAGTTCGAGGGCGGCCTGCGCGCCCTCGAGATCACCCTGGACGAGGCCACGCTGGCCCGCCTCGACGAGATCTTCCCGGGCTACCGGCCGGCCCCCGTGGAGTACGCCTGGTGAGTCAGCCCCCGGGCGCCCAGCCGGCCACCCGGTCGTGCCGCGGGCGGGGGCCGAGGGTGCTGCGCACCAGCGTCACCTCCGCCACCGGCCACCGCGGCCCCGCGTAGCCGGCGAGCCGGTCGGCCAGGGCGGCGTCGGCGGGCCGGCCGGGCCGCCAGCGCCCGAGGGTGAGGTGCGGGTGGAAGGGGCGGTCCTCCACCGCCAGCCGCAGCGCCCGGGCGGCGCGGCCGAGCCGGGCGGCCAGCTCGCCCAGCGGGACGACGTCCCCGGCGAGGCCGGCCCACAGCACCTGCGGACGGCGCACCGAGCCGAACCGTCCGCCACCGGCGAGCCGCAGCGTCATCGGCGGGCAGGCGGCGACGACCCCGGCGACGCGCTCGCACAGCGGGGCCACGGTCGCCGGGGGGACGGCGCCGAGGAACAGCAGCGTGAGGTGCCACCGGTCGGGCGCCGTCCAGGCGGGCGCGCCGGCCGCGGCCCGCAGCGGCTCGACGGCCGCGGCCAGGTGCGCCAGCGCCTCGTCGGACGGGGTGACGGCGACGAACAGCCGCAGCGGCCCCGGCTCGTTCAGCGGGCGTCCAGGCCGGCGTCGGTGAGCGCCGCCTGCAGCCGGAGCCGTTCGACGTCCCGGGCCCGGCCGTCCGGCGTGAGCGTCAGGGTGTGCCGCACCTCCAGCAGCGTGGCCGCTTCCACGAGGACGTCGTCGTAGGCCGCCTGCAGGCCCCGCCTCCGGGCGACGGGCGACCCGGCGGGGACCAGTTCGAGCTGGCGGGCCAGGCGGCGCAGGTCGGCGGCCACCTGCTGCAGCGGGCGGTGGACCGGGTGCGGGGTCCGGTCGCGGCGGGCGGGCAGCCGCACCGAGCCGCAGAACAGGCCGCTCAGCAGTCCCAGCAGGGCGAAGGAGCCCACGAGCGCGGCGGTGAGCAACACGAGCTGCAGCAGGGCGCCGGCCATGACGGCCTCCGGGGCGGCGGGGTGCGGGTGGGCTGAACGGTACGCCGGGTCAGCCGGTGCCGACGGGTGAGCCGAGACCGGGCGCCGGGGCACCGTCGGCGCCCCGGGCCCGCTGCCGGCGGAGCAGCCGCGCCCCCGCGCACGCCCCCGCCACGGCCAGCAGGCCCCCGGTCAGCACGAGGGCCCAGCGCGGGCCGAGGTGCTCGGCGATCCAGCCGACCAGCGGCGCCCCCAGCGGCATCCCGCCCGTGAGGCACATGAAGTACAGCGCCATCACCCGGCCGCGCAGCTGGGGGTCGACGCCCAGCTGGACGAAGCTGTTGTTCGCGACGGTGAACAGCATCGCCGCCGCCCCGGTGGGCACCAGGGCCGCGGCGAACCAGCCGTAGCCGGGCATGAGGCCCGCGACGACGGAGGCCAGGCCGAACAGCACCACGCCGGCGACCAGGACCCGCTGCCGGGGTCGGCTGGTGCGGCGGGCCGACAGCAGCGCCCCGGTGAGCGAGCCGACCGCGAAACAGGTGGTGAGCAGGCCGAAGGCCTCCGCCCCGACGGCGAACTCCTGCCGGGCCATCAGCGCGATCGTGACCTGGGTGTTCAGCCCGAAGGTGCCCACCAGCAGGGCGAGCCCCAGCGCCAGGACGAGGTCCGGCCGGGACCACGCGTAGGCGAGGCCGGCTCGCAGCTGGCCGCGCGCCCGGGCGACCGGCGGGCTGGGGAACAGCTCCCCCGGCCGCATCACGAGCAGCGCCGCGATCGTGAACGCGAAGCTGCCGGCGTTGACCAGGAACGCCGGGCCGGTGTCCCCCGAGGACGCGCCGATCAGCAGCCCGGCCACCGCGGGGCCGACCAGCCGGGCACCGTTGAAGATCGTGGAGTTCAGGCCGACGGCATTGGTGACCAGCTCCGGCCCGACCATCTCCGAGACGAAGGCCTGCCGCACCGGGACGTCGATCGCCGACACCGCACCCAGCGCCCCGGCCAGCGCGAAGACCTGCCACAGCTGGACGCCGTCCGTCACCACCAGCAGGCCGAGCACGAGCGCGACCAGCCCCATGAGGGCCTGCGTGACCACGAGCACCCGCCGCTTGGGGTAGCGGTCGGCCAGGACGCCGCCGTAGAGGCTCAGCAGCAGGCTCGGCCCGAACTGCAGGGCGGTGACGACGCCGAGGGCGGTGCCGCTGTCGCCGGACAGCTGCAGCACCAGCCAGTCCTGGCCGATCCGCTGCATCCACGTGCCGATCAGGCTGACCAGGTTGGCCGAGGCGTACAGGCGGTAGTTGCGCACCCGCAGCGACCGGAACGTGCCCCGCGAGGGGCTGGCGGCGGGGGCGGCACTCACCGAGCGGCCAGCTTCTCCATGATCTCCGCGGCCTCCCGCAGGACCGCGCGCTCCTCGCCGGTCAGCTCCGCCAGCTGCCCGGTCAGCCACGCCTCGCGGGCCTGCGCCTCGGCGGTGAGCAGCTCCTCCGCGGCCGGGGTGAGGGCGATGACCACCTGGCGGCCGTCGGTGGGGTGCGGGTCGCGGGTCAGCAGGCCCATCGCCTCCAGCGCCACGACCACCCGCGTCATCGACGGCGGCTGCACCCGCTCGTGCCCGGCCAGCTCGCCCGGGCTCATCGGCCCGTGCCGCTTGAGCGTCGACAGCGCCGACAGGTGCGTCAGCGTGACCGAGGTGTCCACCCGCTGGTGGCGCAGCCGGCGGGAGAACCGCATGACCGCCAGCCGCAGGTCGTGCGCCAGCGCCGCGCTGTCCAGCGTCGTCCGGGGCACGATCCGTAGCCTACCTAACGACCTCGCGCGCTCAGACGAGCTGCTGGATCGGCTCCAGCGCGAAGTAGACGACGAACACCGCGGCGATGACCCACATCAGCGGGTGCACCTCGCGGCCGCGGCCGACCGCGACGCGCAGGAGCACGAAGCTGACCACGCCGGCCCCGATGCCGTTGGTGATCGAGTAGGTGAACGGCATCAGCGCGATGGTGAGGAACGCCGGGATGACCAGCGACATGTCGTCCCAGGTCAGGTGCCGGATCTGGGTGATCATCAGCGCGCCGACGATGACCAGCGCCGGGGCGGCCGCCTCGGACGGGACCATCTCGACCAGCGGCGTGAAGAACATCGCGCCGAGGAAGAGCACGCCGGTGACGACGCTGGCCAGGCCGGTGCGGGCGCCGTCGGCCACACCGGCGGTGCTCTCGATGTAGGTCGTGTTGGACGAGACGCTGCCGGCGCCACCGGCGGCGGCGGCCACCGAGTCGACCAGCAGCACCGGCTGCGACCGCGGCAGGTTGCCCCTGTCGTCCAGCAGGTCGCCCTCGGCGCCGACGGCGGTGACCGTGCCGACGGTGTCGAAGAAGTCGGCGATCATGATCGAGAAGACGATCAGCAGCGCGGCGATGACCCCGATCCGCTCGAAGCCGCCGAACAGCGAGAACTGGCCCACCAGGGACAGGTCGGGGCTGGAGACGACGTCGTCGGGCAGCTCGGGCACCTGCAGCGCCCAGCCGCGGGCGTTCTCGGCGCCGTCGGCGATGCGCGGGCCGACGTCGGCGATCGCCTCGACGATGATCGCCAACACCGTCGTCGCCACGATGCCGATGAGCAGCGCGCCCTTGACCTTGCGCACCACCAGGACGGCCATGAGCAGCAGGCCGACGACGAACACCAGCAGCGGCCAGCCGGCCAGCGACCCCTCGACGCCGAAGCTGATCAGCGGGCTGCCGGGGCGGATGACCCCCGCGTCGGCCAGCCCGATGATCGTCAGGAAGAACCCGATGCCGACGGCGATCGCCACCTTGAGCTGCCCCGGGATCGCCTCGAAGACGGCCTTCCGGAAGCCGGTGAGCACCAGCACGGTGATGAGCAGGCCCTCGAGGACCACCAGGCCCATGATCTCGGGCCAGGTGAGCTGGGTGGCCGCGTAGACGCCGACGATGGCGTTGATGCCCAGGCCGGTGGCCAGCGCCAGCGGGTAGCGACCCACGACGCCCATGAGGATCGTCATGAGCCCGGCGATCAGCGCGGTGACGGCGGCGACGGAACGGAACGGCAGCGTGTTCCCGTCGATGTCGGCGCCGGACAGGATGATCGGGTTGAGCACCACGATGTAGGCCATCGTGAAGAAGGTGGTGAGCCCGCCGCGGACCTCGCGGGCGACGGTGGAGCGGCGCGCGCTGATGCCGAAGTAGCGGTCCAGGCCGTTGCGCGGACGGATGCGGGGCCCCTCGCTGCGCCGCGGGGCGGCCGGCGTGGCGGCCGCGGAGACGTCGGCGGGGCTGTCCCCGGTGGCGGGGCGGGACTTCTCGGGCATGGTGCATCTCCGCGGGGGGACTGCCGGACGGGCGGCGACAGAGTGCCACACGCGGCGCGCACCGCCGGAGCCCGTCCGGGGAACGCCTAGGGTCGTGGCGTGCCCGGACCGACGAAGCAGGCCCCGCCCCCGCTGCGCGTGGACACCGCGCGGGTGGTGCTGGCCGGGACGGCGCTGTGGGCGGTGGCGCTGGTGGTGGTGCTGCTGCTCGGTGACCGCGTGGACCGGGTGTGGACGTGGACGTGCGTCGCCGGCATCGCGCTGCCGTTCCTCGGGCTGGGCATCATGCGCTGGCAGGGCCAGCTCGGGAAGGCGCGCCCCGACCGCGACTGACCGACCTCGCGGGCGCCCTCCCCACGATGCCGGCCCTGCAGGACCCCCGGACCACGAGGAACACCCGCAGAGTGGCCGCGGTGCGGTCCGGAGGACCGCAGGACTACAGCTTGTCGTAGTCGGCGGTGTCGTACCGCGCGGTGTGCACGACCTCCGTGGCCTCCTGCACGACGAGGGTGGCCTGGCTGTGGGCGCCGCAGCCGTAGTCGACGGTGACCACGCGCCCGTCGGCGGGGGCGTACGCGTTCCCGCAGGCCCCGGCCGCGCCGCGCAGGGACCCGGCCAGCGGCAGGAAGAAGCCGCAGGTGCCGCACGGGCCCGGGGCGTGCCGGGCCATGGGGGAGCGCGGCCCGAAGTCGCCGTCGGACCAGCGGGTCAGGGCCTCGGCGCGGCCCTCGCGGGACAAGACCCGCTCGCGGCCGATCCCGATCTCCTGGGCGACGGCGCGGGCCTCGGGGTCCTCGGCGACGTCGTCGTCGACGGTGTAGGCGGGGACCAGCCGGGGGTCGTCCTCGGTGGAGGGCAGCACGTCCCCGACCGAGAGGTCGCCGGGGCGCAGCCGCTCGTGCCACGGCACCCAGGCGGGGGCCAGCAGCGCCTGCTCGCCGGGGAGCAGCACGACCTCGTCGACAGTGACGGCGTCCTCACCGGCGGCGAGGCCCAGCGTCACGGCCCAGTACCAGCCGACGTAGCCGGGCAGGGTGCTGGCGAAGCAGTGGGTCAGCGTCTCGCCGAGGGCGGGGTCACCGGGCCCCTCGGGCGTGGCCGCCAGGTGCTCGCCGACGACGCCGGGGTCGCCGGCGGTCTCCTCGGCCGCGGCGCGGGCCAGGTCGACGGCGGCGGCCAGGGGGGACGGCGGGGTGTCGGGCACGTCCCCCATTGTCGCGCACCGCCGCCGCCCCGTCCGCCGCGGTGGGGTACGCGCCGCTTCCGCCTTCCCCGCCTGCTCAGGGACGTGCGGCACCATGGGGCGGTGCCCACCACCCCGCCTCCCGGACCGCGCCGCGGCGTGCTGCGTCGCCGCTCGGCTGCGCCGGTGACCGGGCCGCTGGACACCGCGCCGGTCGAGCGTCCCCGGTCGGCCACCCGCCCGATGCCGGCCGCCGACGACCCCGCGACCGACCGGGCGCCCGCCCCGGACGCCGACGACTCCCCGACCGGCCCCACGACCCGCGTGCCGGCGCCGGCCGGACCGCCGCGCCCCCCGGTGCCGCCCGCCGCGCCGGCGGCGTACCCGCCCGGCGCCGGGTACCCGCCGGCGGCGTACGGCCCCGGGCCCTACGGCGTGGCGCCGTACGGCTACCCGCCGGGCGGCTACGTGCCGGCCGCGTACCCGCCGGCCGCGTACCCGCCGGCCGCCTATCCCCCGGCCGGCTACCCGCCCGCCCACCCCCCCGCGGCCTACCAGCCCCCCGCCTA
>NZ_JBJGZP010000041.1:0-18545 GCF_054050555.1 Blastococcus sp. SYSU D00695
AGAGCTAGCACTCTCGATGTCAATCAACCAAAGGAATCCCCACACCACACCCAGAGGATGCAGTGCACGGGGTAATACTTGGCACTGACTTTCGGCACGCTGTTGAGTTCTCAAGGAACGGACGCGCTCGTACTCGGGCCTTTTCAGGCATTTGTTCGAGGCGGTGTTCTCACTGTACACCAGGCTCCGCAACAGTGGGCCCGCGGGGGGCGCTTCCGGCGGTTGACCAGGCTGGCGGCCCGGTCCGTTCTCGCTTGGTGCAGAGAGGACAGTACACGCCCTCCAGGGGGTCGTGCAGGGGGGGGGCCCGTGGCCCTGGACACGTCGTCCCGCAGGGCCGGCGAGGGCGCCGCTCAGAGCACTCCGCGCGGCCGGAACTGGATGCTCACGCGGGGCCCGACGGGCCTGGCGGTCTTCGGGACGCAGTGCTCCCAGGTGCGCTGGCAGGACCCGCCCATGACGACCAGGTCGCCGTGCCCCACGGGGAAACGCAGGCTCTCGCCACCACCGACGGGCCGCAGCATGAGCGGCCGCGGCGCCCCCAGCGACAGGATGGCGACCATCGTGTCCGCCGAGCGCGCCCGCCCCAGCCGGTCGCCGTGCCAGGCGACGCTGTCGCGCCCGTCCCGGTACAGGCACATGCCGGCACTCACGAACGGCTCCCCCAGCTCCGCGCCGTAGTGCCGGTTCAGCGCGGCACGCGCCTCGGCGACCAGCGGGTGCGGCAGCGGCTCGTCACCGCCGTACCACCGGAGCAGGCGGGGGACGGCGACCTCGCGGTCGTACATCTGCCGCCGGTCCGCCCGCCAGCCGATGTCCCCCAGCAGGACCTCGAGGACCGCCTCGGACCCGGTCATCCACCCGGGCAGGTGGTCGACCCAGGCGCCCCGGCTCAGCGGGTAGCGCTGCACCCGGCCGGCGAGCGGCGTCAGCGCGGGCTCCTCCGCGAGGTCCCACATCGAGGGCTGGTGGGCGAGCGCCATGGGGAGAGGCTAGCGGAGGTTTCGCACAGCTGTTCGAAAACCTGTGGACTCAGGCCGCCAGGGCGAGCGCGAAGGGCAGCACACGCGAGGCGCCGGCCAGCCTCAGCTCCCGCCCGGCCACCGTCATCGTCCAGCGCGAGTCGGCCAGGTCGTCGACCAGCAGCACGGGCACGGGGCCCAGCTCGCCCAGCCGCTCCCGCAGCTCCTGCCCGACGACGAGCCGCTGCCACACCCCGGCCAGCCGGAACGCGCTGTTGCCACCCGGACCGCCGGTCGGCCCACCGTGCGCGAGGGACAGCTCCCCCAGGTAGGGCAGCCGGCCCAGCCGGGCCAGGCCCTCGGCCAGTCCGGTCACCAGCCGCGGCCGGCGCCGCGAGGGGACCGCGACCACGGCGGCCGGCCGCTCCGCCCAGTCCCAGGCGGCGAGCACCCGAGCGCACGCGCGCATCAGCTCCTCGTCCGGGGGGACGTCGGTGACCGACCGCTGCACCGGCACGTCGAAGGCGGCGTCCGGGTCCTCCTCGAGGCCGGGTGCCTCCAGGTCCAGGGTGACCGTGCCGCCCACGCCGTCGTCCCCGAGCAGGGTGCGCAGGCGCTGGCCCCAGCCCAGGTCGGTGAGCCGGGCGACCGCCCGGCCGGGGTCGAGCTGCTCGCCCGCGGCGATCCTGCCCTTCACCGTGACGCCGAGCCGGTCGGCGCCGGTCGGCCACTGGGCCCGCGGCGGGAGCTCCACGCCGGGGCGGTCCAGCACGGCGGAGGCGGCGTCGGCGGCGCCCGCGGGGATCTCCGTCGGGTACCAGGGGCCGGCACAGACGTCACACCGGCCGCAGGGCGCGGCGGTCGGGTCGTCCAGCGCCTCCTGCAGGAAGGCCATCCGGCACCGGGCCTCGTCCACGGGCCTCGCGTAGGTGATCATCGCCCGCTGCTCGGCCTCGCGGGTGCGGGCGACACGGCCGTAGCGGTCGGCGTCGTAGACCCACGGCCGGCCGGTCGACCGCCAGCCGCCCTGCACCCGCTCCACCGCGCCGTCGACGGCGAGGACCTTCAGCAGCAGCTCGAGCCGGGACCGGCGGACGTCGGCCACCGTCTCCAGCCGGGCCACCGACCAGGCCTGGGCGTCGGCCATCGCGGAGAGGACGGCGGCCGCGTGGTCCTCCCGCGGCATCGAGGAGGTGGCGAACCACTGCCAGATCGCGAGGTCCTCCGGCCCGGGCAGCAGCAGGACGTCGGCGTGCTCGACGGCGCGGCCGGCGCGGCCGACCTGCTGGTAGTAGCTCACCGGGGACGACGGCGCCCCCAGGTGCACGACGAAGCCGAGGTCGGGCTTGTCGAACCCCATGCCCAGCGCGGACGTGGCGACCAGCGCCTTGACCCGGTTCTCCCGCAGCGCCTCCTCGGCGTCCTTGCGGTCGGCGTCGTCGAGCCGGCCGGTGTAGGCGCGCACCTCGTGGCCGGCGTCGCGCAGCAGCGACGCGGTCTCCTCGGCCGCCGCGACGGTCAGCGTGTAGACGATGCCGCTGCCCGGCAGGTCCCCGAGGTGGGCGGCCAGCCAGGCCAGGCGCGCCCGGTCGGTCGGCAGGCGCAGCACCCCCAGGCGCAGCGAGTCCCGCGCCAGCGGGCCGCGGACGGTGGTGACCTCGACGCCGCCGGCACCCAGCTGCTCGGCGACGTCGTCGACCACGCGCTCGTTGGCCGTGGCGGTCGTGGCCAGCACCGGGGTGCCGGCCGGCAGCGTGCCGAGCAGGTCGCGGATGCGGCGGTAGTCGGGCCGGAAGTCGTGGCCCCAGTCGGAGACGCAGTGCGCCTCGTCGACGACGAGCAGGCCGCACCGCTCCACCAGGCCCGGCAGCTGCTCCTCGCGGAAGCGCGGGTTGGTCAGCCGCTCCGGCGAGACGAGCAGCACGTCGACCTCGTCGGCGGCCAGCCGGGCGGCGACGTCGTCCCACTCCGTGACGTTGGAGCTGGAGATCTCCACGGCCCGGATGCCGGCGCGGGCGGCCGCGGCCACCTGGTCGCGCATCAGCGCGAGCAGCGGGCTGACCAGCAGGGTCGGGCCGGCGCCGCGGCGGCGCAGCAGCGCCGTCGACACGAAGTAGACCGCCGACTTGCCCCACCCGGTGCGCTGCACGACCAGGGCACGCTGCGAGCGCTCGACCAGCGCGGCGACGGCCTCGTCCTGCCCCTCCCGGAACTCCGCGTCGGGACGGCCGATGAGCTCGCGGAGCACCTCCAGGGCCTCGGCGGCCACGGTGGACGTCGGCAGGGCGGAGGTCATGCGCCCGACAGTAGGCACCACCGCCGACATCCCGCGGCGCCGCTGTGGACGGCGGCGGGAGAGGATGGGTCCGATGCCGTCTCCCCGTGACCCCCAGCAGGACCGGACGCCACCGCCGGACAACCACGTCCACACCGGCTGGTCGTGGGACACCGCGACCACGTCGACGATGGCGCGCGCCTGCGAGCGGGCGATCGCGCTCGGGCTGCCCGCCATCGCGTTCACCGAGCACCTGGACTTCACCGTGTGGGACCCCGACGACCGGGCGACCGACGAGGGCCTGGTGGACCGGCACGCCTCGCGGCACGCGGAGATCGACGTCGAGGGGTACTTCGCCGAGCTCGAGGAGGTGCGCGACCGGTTCCGGGAGCTGCGCATCTGGTCCGGCGTCGAGGCCGGGGAGCCGCACCTGTTCTCCGCGAGCGTCGCCGCGCACCTGCGCAGCGGGCCGGTCGACCGGGTGCTGGGGTCGCTGCACTCCCTCCGGCAGGGCGACCGCCTGTACGGCGTCGGCCACCTGCTGTGGGAGGACGCCGACGGCACCATGCGCCGCTACCTCGCCGAGGTCGTGGACATGGTGGAGTCCAGCGACGTCTTCCAGGTGCTCGCCCACGTCGACTTCCCGCGGCGGTACTGGCCCTCCGGCACGTCGCGCTACTCGGAGAAGGACTACGAGGAGGAGTACCGGGCGGTGTTCCGGGCGCTGGCGGGCACCGGCCGCGCGCTGGAGGTCAACACGAGCAGCCCGCTGGCCTCGGTGGACCAGGTGCGCTGGTTCCGCGAGGAGGGCGGTGAGGCGATCAGCTTCGGCAGCGACGCCCACCAGCCCGGCGCGGTCGGCCAGCGGTTCGACCTCGCCGTGGACGTCGTGGAGGCCGCCGGGTTCCGGCCCGGCCGGGACCCCTTCGACTTCTGGCGGCGCTAGCCGCCGTCGGCGACCCGGTCCAGCGCCGCCCGCCACGTCCGCGGGAACGCCACCGGCCCGAGCACGCGCTGCAGCCCGAGGACGGCCCGGCCGCGCAGGCCCCGGCCACCGGAGTGGTGGATCGTGACGTCGACGTGGCTGCCGCCGTCGTCCCGAGGCGAGATCCGCACCTCGCCGGTGCCCCGGTCGCAGTGGTCGCTGTCCAGCAGCGTCCAGGTGACGCGGTCGGGTGCCGGCCACTCGTAGCGGAGCAGCACCCACAGCCGCACACCGGCGCTGCCCTCCTTCACGACGGCCCAGCCCTCGCCGTGACCGCGCACCTCGTACTTGGCCGGGTCGAGCGTCCTCGACCAGATCTCCAGCCGGCGGCCGCCGACCACGGTGAGCGCGTCGAGCACCTGCCCGGGCGCGGCGCGGGTGTCGAGGTCGAACCGGACCAGCACGGGACCTCCTCGACGGCAGGGCCTCGATGGTGCGCGCCGGGGCCGGCGGCCGACAGGGTCGATCGGCTCCGGGTACTTCACCGCTAAGAGAACTCTCGCTAGGGTCGCCGGGGTGCCGACGGACCACCCCGCCCCCCACCACGCGCACGCGCGCGGCGGGCCCCGGCGGGACGGCCGACCCCGCCGCGCCGTCGTCGCGCTCGGGGGCAACGCGATGACCGGCCCCGACGGGGCGGCCACCCCGGCGGCCCAGCGCGCGGCCCTCGCCGTCGCCGCCGGGCACGTGGCCGAGCTGGTCGCCGCCGGACTCGAGGTGGTGCTGACCCACGGCAACGGGCCGCAGGTGGGCAACCTGCTGGTCAAGAACGAGCTGGCCGCGCACGAGGTGCCGCCCGTGCCGCTGGACTGGAACGTCGCCCAGACCCAGGCCACGATCGGGTTCACCCTCGCCGACGAGCTCGACGCGGCACTGGCCGCCCACGGGCTGCCGCAGCGCACCGCCGTCCTGGTCACCCGCACGCTGGTCGACGCCGCCGACCCGGGGTTCGCCGCGCCGTCCAAACCGGTCGGCCGCCACCTGCCGCGCGAGCAGGCCGAGCGGTTCGTCGCGCTGGGCCAGGTCTGGGAGGACCGGGGACCGCGGGGCTGGCGCCGGGTGGTCGCCTCGCCCGAGCCGCTCGCGGTCGTCGACGGCCCGGCGGTGCACGCGCTGGCCGCGGCCGGCTTCGTCGTCGTCTGCGCGGGCGGCGGGGGGATCCCGGTCGCCGACGACGCCGGTCCGGCCCTGCGCGGCGTCGAGGCCGTGATCGACAAGGACCTGACGGCGGCGGTGCTGGCCCGCGACGTCGCCGCCGACACGCTGGTGCTGGCCACCGACGTCCCGAACGTCGTGGTCGGGTTCGGCACGCCGGCCGCGCGCCCGCTGGGCCGGGTCACCCCCGGGGAGCTGCGCGCGCACGCCGCGGCCGGGGAGTTCGCCCGCGGCAGCATGGCCCCCAAGGTCGAGGCCGCCCTGCGCTTCGTGGCCGGGGGCGGGGCCCGCGCCGTCGTCACCTCGCTCGAGCACATCACCGACGCCGTCACCGCGGACGACGTCGGCACCGTCCTGCAGCCCTGAGTGGAAGGAACCGACGTGCCCGCACCGATCGAGGTCCGCAAGGTCCCCCTGCACAACGTCAGCGACGCCTCCGAGCTCGCCAAGCTCATCGACGACGGCGTCCTGGAGGCCGACCGCGTCGTCGCCGTCATCGGCAAGACCGAGGGCAACGGCGGCGTCAACGACTACACCCGGATCATCGCCGACCGCGCCTTCCGCGAGGTGCTGCTCGAGAAGGGCAGCCGGTCGAGGGAGGAGGTCGGCGAGATCCCGATCGTGTGGTCGGGCGGGACGGACGGCGTCATCAGCCCGCACGCGACGATCTTCGCCACGCTCCCGGAGGACGCCGTGGAGAAGACCGACGAGCCGCGGCTGACCGTCGGCCACGCGATGAGCGACGTGCTGCTGCCCGAGGACATCGGCCGCCTCCCGATGGTGGAGAAGGTGGCCGAGGGCGTGCGGCGGGCGATGGCGGCCGCCGGCATCACCGACCCGGCCGACGTCCACTACGTGCAGACCAAGACGCCGCTGCTGACGATCGAGACCATCCGCGACGCGCGGAGCCGCGGGAAGGACACCTACTACGACGAGCCGCACGGCTCGATGGACCTGTCCAACGGGACGACGGCGCTCGGCATCGCCGTGGCCCTGGGCGAGATCGGGATGCCGCGCCAGGAGCAGGTCATGCGCGACCTGTCCCTGTACAGCGCCGTCGCCTCGTGCTCCTCGGGCGTGGAGCTGGACCGGGCGCAGATCGTCGTCGTCGGCAACGCCCGCGGCCACGGCGGCGCCTACCGGATCGGGCACTCGGTCATGAGGGACGCGCTGGACCAAGACGGCATCTGGGACGCCATCCGCCAGGCCGGGCTGGACCTGCCCGAGCGCCCGCACGTCAGCGACCTGGGCGACCGGCTGGTCAACGTCTTCCTCAAGTGCGAGGCGGACCCGACCGGCTACGTGCGCGGCCGCCGCAACGCGATGCTCGACGACTCCGACGTCTTCTGGCACCGGCAGATCAAGGCGACCGTCGGCGGGGTCGCGGCGTCGGTGACCGGCGACCCGGCGGTGTTCGTCTCGGTCGCGGCGGTGCACCAGGGCCCGTCCGGCGGCGGCCCGGTCGCGGCGATCATCCGGGCGTGATCATGGGCTCGTCGACGCTGCAGCCGGTGTGTCCGAGCGTGTCGGCGGCGACGAGCCCATGATCGCGGAGGAGTGGCGGGGCCGTCAGCGGGAGTAGTACTCCACGACCAGCTGCTCCTCGCAGACCACGGGGACCTCCTCGCGGGCCGGCGTCCGCTCCACGCGGGCGACCAGGTCGGCCAGCCGGACGTCGAGGTAGGCCGGCGGGTCGGCGTGCGCCCCGGACGCGGCGACCTGGAACGGCTCCTTGGCGCGCGAGCGCTCGGCGATCTGCACGAAGTCGCCCGGCCGCAGCCGGTAGGAGGGGCGGTCGACGCGGCGGCCGTTGACCAGCACGTGCTGGTGGGTGACGAACTGGCGGGCCTGGTAGATCGTGCGCGCGAAGCCGGCGCGCAGCACGGTCGCGTCCAGCCGCGACTCCAGCTCCTGGATCAGCGCCTCGCCGGTCTTGCCGCCGGAGCGTTTCGCGCGGTCGAACGCCCGCCGCAGCTGGGTCTCGCTGACGTCGTACTGGGCGCGCAGCCGCTGCTTCTCCAGCAGCCGGGTGGAGTAGTCACTGGCCTGCTTGCGCTTGCGGCCGTGCTCACCCGGCGGATACGGGCGGCGCTCGAAGTAGGCGACGGCCTTCGGGGTGAGCGGCAGCCCGAGCCGGCGGCTCAGCCGGATCTTGGGACGAGGTGTGTTCACGGGACCTCCGGTTTGGTTAGGCTCACCTTACAACCCGACGACAGCCGTGAGGGCAGCCATGACCGCACGCCACCCGACCCGTCCGCCGCGGCGCAGCGCCGAGGTCCCGTCCGCCGCCGAGCGGGCCCGCACCGTGGCCACCTGCGCCGCCGCCTCGGTGCACACCCTCGGCGAGGGCGCGTCGCCGCTGCTCGCGGCGACCACCACCGCCCGCGGCGACGTGCTGGTCGTCGTCCCCCGGTCCGGCGGCCTGGCGACCGCCGTCCACCGCTCCCCGCTCGGCGACCTGCCGGCGCGGCTGACCGTCACCCGGCGCTCCCCGCTGCCGCTCCGCGACCCCGTGCGCGGCCGGCTGGAACTGGTCGGCTGGCTCGAGCCGGTGGCACCCGACCGGGAGGCCGGGCTCGTCCTGGACTTCGCCGAGGCCTGCCCGGCCGACGTCCTCCTCGACGTCGGCCTGACCGCCACCCTGCTGCGCCTGGACGTCGCCGAGGTGCTGCTCGACGAGGGCGGCGGCCGCACGGTGGTCGAGCCCGAGGACTTCGCCGCCGCCCGGCCCGACCCGCTCGCCGCCGACGAGGCGGACCTCGTCGGCGAGCACGCCCGGTCGCTGGCCGAGCTCTGCGCGCACGTGCGGCTGTGGGCCGGGGAGGACGACGGGGTGCACCTGCTCGGCGTCGACCGCGGCGGCGTCCTCTTCCGGGTCGAGCGCCCCGCGTCCCACTACGACCTGCGGGTGCCCTTCCCCGCGGCGGTGACGGACCGGTCCGGTCTCGGGCCCGCGCTGGACGACCTGCTCTGCTGCACCCGGGCCTGACCGGCCCGGCCGCCCGCAGCGGCTAGGCTCCCCGCGGCGAGCTCGAACCAGCGGCCGCTCGTTCGGCCGACCGGAGAGGCGACGCGGTGAGGCGCTCGACCACGCGCATCCACGCGCTCCCGCTGGGGGCGCTGGCCGTCGTCGTCGCGACGGATCTCGCCCTCGGCCGCGAGCAGGTGCTGATCAGCCTGGTGGCCATCGTGCCGATGGTCGCCGCGGTCCTCCTGGGCCGGCGCGCGACCGCCACCTACGCGCTCCTCGCCGTGCTGACCGCGGTCCTGCTGGGCGTCTACGACGACCAGTACACGTCCGCGGCCGTTCCCGCCCAGCTCGCGCGGATCGTCGGCGTCGCGCTCGGCGGCCTGGTCGCGCTGGCGGCCTGCACCATCCGGCTGCGGCGCGAGCAGCAGGTGCTGCGGATGACCGCCGAGGCCGCGACGGTGCGTGCCCGCATCACCGTCGCCGAGGCGATCCAGCGCAGCCTCCTGGCCGACCTGCCGGCGCTGCCGCGCCTGGAGACCGCGGTCCGCTACCTCCCCGCGACCCGCGACGCGCAGATCGGCGGCGACTGGTACGACGCCTTCGGCACCTCCGACGGCGGCTCGATGGTGGTCGTCGGCGACGTCGCCGGGCACGACGCACCCGCGGCCGCGACGATGGCGCAGGCCCGGGGCATGCTGCGCGCCCTGGCCCAGGAGGTCCTCGGGTCGCCGGCGGCCGTGCTCGGCGCCCTGGACCGGGCCCTGGTCCACCTGCGGGTCGACACGCTGGTCACCGTCGTGGCGGCGAAGGTCGTCGAGCGCCGCGCGGGCGACGGGCTGCTGCTGCGCTGGAGCAACGCCGGCCACCCGGCGCCGGTGCTGGTGCGCGCCGACGGCTCGGTGGAGCTGCTCGCGCGGACGCCGGACCGGCTGCTCGGCGTCGGGACGTCGGTGCGGCGGACCGACCACGCGCTCGACCTGGCGCCCGGCGACACCCTGCTGCTCTACACCGACGGGCTGGTCGAGGTCCCCGGCCGGACGCTCGACGCCGGCACCGACGCGCTGCTCGCGGCGCTGGAGGGCGCGGCCGGGCGGCCGCTGGAGCAGGTGTGCGACGAGCTGCTCGCCGGCCCCGGGCGCCACCACCACGACGACGTCGCCCTGCTGGCCCTGCGCGTGCACGCCTGACCGGCCGGCGCCCTCAGGACGCCGGGGCGGCGGCGCGCGACTCCTGCGCCAGCGCGGCCAGGGCCTTCTCGAAGCACTCCCGCGGCGGTTGCACCAGCCCGGCGCCCACCTGCCCGGTGCCGGCCACCCGCCCGGCCATGCCGGTGTTGATCTGCGGCAGCCAGCCGGTCCGCGCCACCGAGACGACGTCGATGCCGGTCGGGGCCCCGCGGAACCCCAGCACCGGGATGGCCATCGCCGGGTTCTCGGCGAGGGTGAGCTGGTACATCCGCTCGGTCGTGGCCAGCGCGTCGGGCACGGTGCCGCCGACGAACCGGACGATCGCGGGCGCCGCGGCCATCGAGAAGCCGCCGACGCCGTAGGTCTCCATGATCGCGGAGTCGCCGATGTCGGGGTTGGCGTCGTCGGGGCCGTAGTCGCCGAGGAACAGGCCCACCGGCGTCTGCGCCGGCCCGGTGAACCAGCGGTCGCCGGTGCCGGCGGTCTGCACGCCGAACTCGGTGCCGTTGCGGGACATGACCGTGACCATCGTCGAGCCGGGGACGTCGCGGGCGGCGTCCATCGCGAGCTTCGCCGTGGGCATCCCGAGGTTGAGGAAGAAGTGCTCGTTGCCGCCGATGAACCGCAGCACCGCGGCGAGGTCACCGGAGGCGTGGCCGGACGACCCGGACAGCCCCACGATCGCCGGGGCCAGCTCGCGCAGCGCCATCAGCGACCCGGCGCGGTTGCGGTTGTGCCCCTCGTCGCCCATCTGCAGCATCTGCGCGAGCACGGCCTTCACGTCCAGCGGGTCGTCCAGCGACCGCACGGCGTCGGCGAGCACCGGCCCGAGCACGTCGCGCATCCACGCCAGCCGGGTGAGCACCTCGCCGTCGAACGCGCCCATCCGCAGCACCCTGCCCAGGCCCTCGTTGAGGTTGCAGTACGCCCGGCCGCCCTGGACCGGGTCCTCCAGGCACCACAGCCACATGGACGGCGACGTGACCCCGGCCATCGGGCCCACCGCCGCGTGGTGGTGACAGGGGTCGAGGGCGATCCCGCCGCCGGCCAGCAGCCGCTCGGCCTCCTCCACCGACGAGGCCCAGCCCTCGAAGAGGGTCGCGCCGACCAGCCCACCGCGCAGCGGTCCGCTGGCGTCGGCCCACTCGACGGGCGGCCCGGCGTGCAGGATCGTGCGGTCGGGGAGGCCGAGCACCTCGCGGGCGGGGCGGACGTCAGTGAGCACCGAGCCCGCGGCGAGCACCCGCTCCACCGCCGTCCGGTTGGCCGCGGCCCGGCGCGGGTCGAGGGCCAGCTGCGCGAGGTCGGCGGGGTCGCCGAGGCCGGGCGGGCGCCAGTCGACGTCGTGCACCTGCGCCCCCTGCGCGCGCAGCGCGGCGGAGAAGACGTCGACGCCGGCGGCCACCACCGCGGGCCGGCCGGCGAGCAGGTCCTGCAGCGTCACGCGGCCGCTCCCAGCAGGTCGAGGGCGAACCGGGTCGCCCGGGCGTTGGAGGCGAACACGTGCGCGCCGGCGGCGGCGAGCGCGTCGGCCTGGCGGCTCCAGCCCTGCGGGTCGGCGTCGGTGCCGACCAGCGCGACGACGACCGGCAGCGTCGTCCGCGCGCGGGCGGCGGCGAGCGCCGGCCCGAGCACGGCGGCCGGGTCGGGGTCGGCGCCGTACCCGAGGACGACGTCGAGCAGCAGCACCGCGGGCCGGCCGGAGGCGGCCAGGCGCTCGATCGCCTGCAGCCGCAGCGTCGGGTCGATCATCGGGTGGGCGCGGCCGACGGTCAGCGCGTCGTCGCCGAGGTCGACCACCACGTGCCCGTGCGCGGCGAGGTCGGGGGCGGCCGGGTCGACGGCGATGCCGAGCTCCGGGCGCAGCGGGGTGTTGGAGCGGACGTCGCCCAGCACCGGGGCGGCCAGCAGCATCGCCTCGTCGGCCAGGGTGCCGCCGGAGTAGAGGCCGGCGAGGACGGCGCCGGGGAGCGCGGCCTCGGCCCGGCCGGGGCGCGCGGGCCAGTCCGGGACGGCGACGCCCAGGTCGGCCAGCAGCGCCTCGACGGCGGCGGTCAGGTCGGGGGTCCGCGCGGACAGGGCCGCGGACCGGATCGGCGTCGCCAGCCCGGCGGCCGCGGCGTCGACCCGGGCGGCCACCTCCGGCGCCGGGGGCTTGGACACCAGCAGGACCCGCTCGGTGGCCGGGTCGGCGTCCAGCGCGGCGAGGGCGTCGAGCGTGGCCAGGCCCCCGACGGCCGCGGAGAGGTCCCGCCCGCCGACGCCGAGCACGTGCGAGACCCCGACGCCGGCCATGTCGAGCAGGCAGGACACCTGCTGGGCACCGGTGCCGCTGGCGGCCACCAGCCCGACCGGCCCGGGACGGACGGCGTTGGCGAAGCCCAGGGCGAGCCCGGACACGATCGCCGTCCCGCAGTCGGGGCCCATCACCAGGACGCCGGCGTCGTGCGCGGCGCGCTTGAGCGCGACCTCGTGCTCGACGGGGACGCCGTCGGAGAAGACGACGACGCTGCGCCCGGCGGCGACCGCGTCGGCGGCCTCGGCCACGGCGTGCGCGCCCGGGACGCTGACGACGGCCAGGGCCGGGCCGCCGTCGAGCGCGTCGAGGGCGGCCCCGACCGTCCGGGCGGGGACCGCCTCCGCGCTGCCGGCCGGCCGCTGCCGCTCCGCGAGCGCGGCGTCGACGGCGGCCACGGCGGCGGCCAGGGCGTCGTCGTCCTCGGCGGCGACGGCGACGAGCAGCTGGTCGGGGCCGGCGGGCTCGTCGGGGGCCAGCCCCATGCCGGCGGCGAGCTCGAGGTTCAGCGGCGTGGCCATGGCGACCAGCACCGCGGTGACGCCGTCGCGGGCGCCGACGTCCCGGCTCACCTGCATGAGGCGGACCGAGTCGGCGTAGACGCCGCCCCGCACCGCCACGTACCGGGCGGCCGCCCGGGAGGAGGGGCTCACGGATCGGCACGCTACCGCCGGAACTACCTCAGCGGTGAGACATCCCGGCGCGTAACGATTCAGCGCTGAGAGACTTCCGCCGGCCGGTCGGGCGGTGTCAGATGGACGCCCCCCGGAGTGGTGCACGTCACCACGGCCGGGTCCCCCCGGGATCGAGAGGTCGAGGAGCCCATCGATGGCGTTCGGCTGGAAGCTCTACGGAGACGGCAAGACCCCACCGCTGGGCGAGGCGGTCGCCCCCGACGAACGGCTGTCCTGGCCGCGCACCGCCGGGATCGGCGCCCAGCACGTCGTCGCCATGTTCGGCGCCACGTTCGTCTTCCCGATCATCATGGGGCTGGACGCCAACCTCGCGATCATGATGAGCGGCATCGCGACGATCATCTTCCTGCTCATCGTGAAGAACCGGGTGCCGAGCTACCTCGGCACCAGCGCCGCGTTCGTCGGCGGCGTCGCGGCGATCCGGGCCAACGGCGGCGACTCCTCCGACGTCGTCGGCGCGATCCTCGTCGCCGGCGTCGTCCTGGCCCTCGTCGGCGTGCTCATCCACTTCGCGGGCCTCACCACGATCAACAAGGTGCTGCCGCCGGCCGTCACCGGCGCCGTCGTCATGCTGATCGGCTTCAACCTGGCGCCCGTCGCGGCCCAGACCTACTGGCCGCAGGACCAGTGGGTCGCGCTGGCCACGATGACCTTCGTCATCGTCGCCTCGCTGGCGCTGCGCGGCTTCCTCGCCCGCATCGCGATCCTGCTCGGCCTGGTCTTCGGCTACCTGCTGTCGGTGCTGCTCGACGCCACCGCTGGGCAGATCACCTCGTTCGACCCGGGCGCCGGCGAGGAGACCACGCGGGACCGGATCAACTTCGACACGGTCGGTGACGCCGACTGGGTCGGTCTGCCCGACTTCACCGCGCCGTCGTTCTCGCTGAAGTTCAGCCTGCTGGTGCTGCCCGCGGTCATCGCCCTGGTCGCCGAGAACGTCGGCCACGTCAAGGCCGTCGCCGAGATGACCAAGCGCGACCTCGACCCGCTGATGGGCCGCGCCGTGGCGGCCGACGGCATCGCGACCGTCGTCGCCTCGTCGGTCGGCGGCTCCCCCACCACGACCTACGCCGAGAACATCGGCGTCATGGCGGCCACCCGCGTGTACTCCACCGCGGCGTACTACGTGGCCGCGATCGTGGCGATCCTGCTGGGCCTGTGCCCGAAGTTCGGGGCGCTGATCAACATCGTCCCGGGCGGGGTGCTCGGCGGGATCACCGTCGTCCTCTACGGGATGATCGGCCTGCTCGGCGCCAAGATCTGGAAGGAGAACCGGGTCGACTTCGCCAACCCGATCAACCTGGTGCCGCTGGCCGCCGGGATCATCATCGGCATCGGGAACGTGACCCTCGAGTTCTCCGACGACTTCTCGCTCACCGGGATCGCCCTCGGCTCGATCGTCGCCGTCGTGGCCTGGCACCTGGCCCGGGCGCTGGCGCCGGCCGACATGAAGGCGGCGCTGCTGCGGGAGGGCACCCACCCGGCCGCCGCGTCCTCGCTCGGCCACGGCCCCGACCTCGGCGGGTCCGACCCGTCGTCGTACGACGAGTACGAGGCCGAGCGGACGGGCGCCCGCCGCGGCCCGGGGAAGGGCACGCACGACCGGTGAAGCCCGCCCCCTTCCGCTACGCCGACCCCGGCTCGCTCGACGAGGCGCTCGACGTCCTCGCGGCCGAGGGGGAGGGCGCCAAGGTGCTCGCCGGCGGCCAGTCGCTGATCCCGCTGCTGTCGATGCGGCTGGCGGCCCCCGCCGCCCTGGTGGACCTCAACCGGGTACCCGGCCTGGACACCGTCGAGGCCACCGGGGACGGCGTGCGGGTGGGGGCGCTGGTCCGCCACGAGCGACTGCTGCGCGACTCCCCCGACGCCACGACCGCCGCCCGGGTCCAGCCGCTGCTGGCCCGGGCGACGGCGAACGTCGCGCACCCGGCGATCCGCAACCGCGGGACGACGGTGGGCTCTCTCGCGCACGCCGACCCGTCGGGGGAGATGACCTCGGTGCTCGCGCTCACCGGCGGGTCGGTGACCGTGGCGACGCCCGCCGGCCGCTCGACCGTGGGCTGGCGGGACCTGTTCGTCGGGCCGCTGGAGACCTCGCTGCACGGGCCGGCCGTCGTCGTCGACGCGTTCTTCCCGGCGCTGCCGCCCCGCTCGGGGACCGCCTTCGCCGAGATCGCGCGGCGGAGGGGTGATTACGCGGTGTGCGGCGCGGGCGTCGTCGTCACGCTGGACGGCGACCGCCGGGTCGAACGCGTGACGGCGTCCTACCTGTCCGTCGGGCCGGTGCCCGAGGTGCACGACCTGACCGGGGCGGTGCACGGCCGGCCGGCCGACACCGCCGACTGGGCCGCGGCCGGCGCGCTGGCCCGGACGCTGGTCGACCCGGACGGCGACCTGCACGCCAGCGCCGACTACCGGCGGCTGCTCGTCGGGGTGCTGACCGAGCGCGCGCTGGGCGAGGCCGCCGCCGAGGCTCTCGAGAGGACCGCCGCATGACGTCCGTGGACACCGAGCGCTCGATCACCGTGACGGTCAACGGTGTTCCACGTGGAGCAACGGTGCCCGTGCGACGGCTGCTGTCGGACGCGCTGCGGCACGACCTCGGGCTGACCGGCACGCACGTCGGCTGCGAGCACGGCGTCTGCGGGGCGTGCACGGTGCTGGTCGACGGGGTGCCGGTGCGGTCGTGCCTGGTGCTCGCCGTCCAGGTGGACGGCGCGGCGGTGACCACGGTCGAGGGCCTGGCGCGCGAGGACGCCGACGGGACGGCGGTGCTGCACCCGGTGCAGGAGGCGTTCCGCGAGTGCCACGCGCTGCAGTGCGGGTTCTGCACGCCCGGCTTCCTCGTGACGATCGCCGCCGGGCTGGAGGCACGGGACCGGACCACGGCGATCACCGACGACGAGGTGGAGGAGATCGTCTGCGGCAACCTCTGCCGCTGCACCGGCTACGCCAACATCAAGAAGGCCGTCCGCCACGCGGCGGCCGCGATGGCCGAGGCCCCCCGGTGACGACGAAGCTGTTCGGCGAGCCGGTCCGCCGCCGCGAGGACGCCCGCCTGGTCACCGGCCGGGGCCGCTACCTCGACGACATCGGGCACGACGCGCTCGCCGCCGCGTTCGTGCGCAGCCCGCACGCCCACGCGCGGATCACCGGCATCGACGTCGAGGCGGCGCTGGACGTCGAGGGCCTGGTCGCGATCTACACCTACGAGGACCTCACCGGCCCGATGGCCGATCCGCTGCCGGTGCTCATCCCGCACCCGCAGCTACACGCGCCGCGCACCGGCCACCCGCTCGCGGACGGCGAGGTCAACCACGTCGGCGAGCCGGTGGTCATGGTCGTGGCCACCGACCGGTACGTGGCCGAGGACGCCGCCGAGCGGGTCGTGGTCGGCTACGAGGAGCTGCCGGCCGTCGTCGGGGTGGACGCCGCCCGCGCCGCGGCCGCCTCCGTGCACGAGGAGATCCCGGACAACGTCGCCGCGCGGCACCACCAGGAGACCGGGGACGTCGAGGCGGCGCTGGCCGGCTCGGCCCGCACCCTCTCCTTCACGCAGTACGTCGAGCGCAGCGCGTGCATGCCGCTGGAGGGCAAGGGCGTGCACGCGCGGTGGGACGACGCCGACGGGAGCCTGCGCGTCTACTCGAGCACCCAGGCGTCGACGTCGGTGCGCGCGGCGATCGCGGCGAAGCTGGAGCTGTCGCTGGACGCCGTCGAGGTGATCGCGCCCGACGTCGGCGGCGGGTTCGGCGTGAAGATCGTGCACCCGTGGCCCGAGGAGCTGCTGGTGCCGATGGCCGCGATCCGGCTGGGCCGCGAGGTGAAGTGGACCGAGGACCGGCGGGAGCACTTCGTCGGCAGCGCCCACGAGCGGCAGCAACGGCAGGAGATCACCGTCGGCTACGACGACGACGGCCGGGTCACCGCGCTCGACGTGCACGTCTGGCACGACAACGGCGCCTACACCCCCTACGGGATCATCGTGCCGATCATCACCGCGACCCAGCTCGTCGGGCCGTACGCGATCGGCGTGTACCGCGTCGTCGTGGAGAGCGTCTACACGAACACGGTGATCGTGACGCCGTACCGCGGCGCCGGGCGGCCGCAGGGCTGCTACGCCATGGAGCGGACCATGGACCGCATCGCCGACGACCTCGGCCTCGACCGCGCGGAGGTGCGGCGGCGCAACCTCATCCGGCCCGACCAGTTCCCCTACGACCACCACCTGACGTTCCAGGACGGGCGGCCGGTGGTCTACGACTCCGGCGACTACCCGGGGCTGCTGGACAAGCTGACCGCGCTCGTCGGCTGGGACGGCATCGAGGACCGCCGGGCCGAGGCCGCCGCGCGCGGGAAGCTGCTCGGCGCCGGGATGGCGATGTACGTGGAGGGCACGGGGCCCGGCCCCTACGAGGGCGGGCACGTGCAGGTGCTGGGCAGCGGCAAGGTGCTGGTCGCCACCGGGCTGACGACGCAGGGGCAGGGCCACGAGACGGCGTTCGCCCAGATCGTCGCCTCCGAGCTCGGCGTCCCGATCGAGGACGTCGAGGTGACCACCGGCGACACGCGGCGCTTCCCGTACGCCGTCGGCACGTTCGCCTCCCGCGCCGCGGTGATGAGCGGCAACGCGATCGCGCTGGCCGCCCGCGGGGTGCGGGAGAAGGCGCTGCGGATCGCCGCGGAGGTGCTGGAGGCCGACCCCGACGACCTGGACGTCGTCGACGGCGTGGTGGGCGTCCGGGGGATCCCCGGGGCGTCGGTGCCGCTGAGCACGGTCGCCGTCCTGTCCAACCCGCTGCGCTACGCCTTCGACGAGGCCGCGAAGCAGGCGACGCAGTTCGCGCGCCCCGGGCACGACGACGAGCCGCCGGTGGCGCCCGGAGACGCGCCGGGGCTGGAGCACCGCGACTACTTCTCGCCGATCCGCTCGACGTTCGCCTCGGGCGCGCACGCCGCGGTGGTCGAGATCGACCCGGCCACGTGGGAGATCGACGTCGTCTCCTACGCCGTCGTGCACGACTGCGGCAACGTGGTGAACCCGATGATCGTCGAGGGTCAGGTGCACGGCGGGGTGGCGCAGGGCGTGGCCGGCGCGCTGTACGAGCGGATCGCCTACGACGCCGACGGCCAGCTGCTGAACGCCTCGTTCATGGACTTCCTGATGCCGTACGCGTCGGAGGTCCCCGACGTGGTGATCGACCACCAGCAGACGCCGTCGCCGCTGAACCCGCTGGGCATCAAGGGCGCCGGCGAGGCCGGCGTCATCCCCGGCACGGCCGCGATCGCCTCGGCGATCGAGGACGCGACCGGACGGCGGATCGCCGCCATGCCGATCTCGCCGACCGAGCTCTACGACGTGATGCGCTCCCCGGACGCGGAGCGGACGGCGGCCGCGGGCCGCAGGACGGGAGTGGGCGCGTGAAGCTCGACGGCTCTGCGGTGCTGCACGGGACGCCCGAGCAGGTGTGGGCGGTGATCACCGACCCCGCGGTGCTGGCGCGGACGATCCCGGGCTGCGAGACGCTGGAGCGGGTCGGCGACGACGAGTACCGGATGAACGTCTCGGTCGGCGTCGGCGCGATCCGGGGGACCTACGCCGGCGAGGTGCGGCTGACCGACCAGCAGCGGCCGACGTCGTACGTGATGCACGCGAGCGGTGCCGGCGCGCCGGGCAACGCGCGCGCGGACGTGCTCATCGCGCTCACCGGGGACGGCGACGGGACGACGACGCTCACGTACTCCGCGGACGCCGTGGTCGGCGGCCCGGTGGCCGGCGTCGGGCAGCGGATGATCACCGGCGTCGCGAAGCGGATGGCCGGCCAGTTCTTCGCGGCCGTCGACCGCGAGCTCACCGGCGCCGGCACCGTGCCCGCCGCCGCGGAACCGGTCACCGCGGTGGGCTCGACGACCGCGCCGGGGGGGGGGGGGGGGGGGGGGGGGGGGGGGGGGGGGGGGGGGGGGGGGGGGGGGGGGGGGGGGGCGGGGGGGGGGGGGGGGGGGGGGGGGGCGGGGGGCG
>NZ_JBJGZP010000042.1:0-17254 GCF_054050555.1 Blastococcus sp. SYSU D00695
GAGCGCGGCGATCTCCTCCATCGACACCGCCATCGGGCTGGTCTCCACCACCCGGGCGAACCTCGGTGCGCTGCAGAACCGCTTCGAGCACACCATCAACAACCTCAACGTCGCCGTCGAGAACCTGTCGGCGTCGGAGAGCCGCATCCGCGACACCGACATGGCCCAGGAGATGACGGCGTTCACGCGCACGCAGATCCTGAGCCAGGCCGGCACCGCGATGCTGGCCCAGGCGAACCAGGCCCCGCAGGGCATCCTGAAGCTGCTGGGCTGATCCACCGCACCACCTCGGCACCACCCGGTGAGGGGGGAGGCGCACCGCCTCCCCCCTCACTGCATCCGGTGGTGGTCCACCTCGAGACGGAGGAACCGGAATGGCCGGCATGAGCGTGAGCACGGGACTGATCTCGGGCATCGACTACTCGACGATGATCGACCAGCTGATGCAGGTCGAGGCGAACCCGCAGACGCTCCTGAGCAAGCAGCTCTCCGCCACGAACGCCGACGCGGCCGCCTACCGCGCGGTGAACACCCGGTTCGAGGCGCTGCGCACCGCTGCCGCCGCCCTCGACACCGACGCCGCCTGGACCGCGGCCAAGGCGAGCTCCTCGATCGGCTCGGTCGTCGCCACGGCGGGCCCCGCCGCCCTGCCCGGCTCGGTGAGCTTCACGGTCGACACGCTCGCCGCGGTCCACTCGCAGCGCTCCGACACCACGTTCACCGTGCCCAGCGGCCAGACCACCAAGGACGTCGACTTCGGCACGACGAGCCTCACGGTCTCCGTCAACGGGGTGGCCGGGTCACCGATCGCCCTGGACACCGACGGCAACGGGACGGCGACGCTCGCCGAGGCCGCCGCGGCGATCAACGCCCGCAGCGACCTGGGCCTCACGGCGAGCCTCGTCCAGGTCGCCCCCGGCAGCTACCGCCTCCAGGTCGCGACCTCGACGGCGGGCCTGTCCGGCCGGTTCGCGCTCGGCCCCGGCTTCACCACGCTGACCGAGGGGTCCGACGCGCAGCTCACCGTCGGCACGGGCACCGGCAAGTACACCGTCACGTCACCCACGAACACCTTCGCCGGCCTCCTGCCGGACACCACGATCACGGTCTCCAAGGCGGGTGACTCCGCGACGGTCGGCATCGCCAAGGACCCGGACGCGATCGCCGCCAAGGTGCAGAACCTCATCGACACGGCCAACGGGCTGCTGGACTCCGTGACGTCCTACACCGACCCCAAGAACAGCTCCGCGATCCTCAGGGGCGACAGCACGCTCCGCGGCCTCGCCGGGCAGATCCTCGACACCGTGGCCCAAGCCGTGGGTGGCACCTCGGCGGCGGTCGCCGGCCTCCAGCTGACCCGCGACGGCAAGTTCACCTTCGACAAGGCGAAGTTCACCGCCAAGCTCGCCACGGACCCGCAGCTCGTGCGCGACCTGTTCACCAAGAAGGCCGTGGTCGACTCGGGCGTCGACGGGATCGCCGGCAACGCCGACGACAGGACGACGCCGCTCGGGATCAGCGCCAAGCTCGAGGCCCTGGCGAAGTCTGCCTCCGACTCGAGCACCGGGTCGCTGGTCCTCCTGGCCAAGGGCGAGGACTCGCTGGCCAAGGACCTCCAGGCGCGCATCGACAACTGGGACATCCGCCTCGAGCTCCGCCGGACGGCCCTCACGGCGCAGTTCACCGCGATGGAGAAGGCCCTGGGCACCATGCAGAACCAGGCGTCATGGCTCAGCTCGCAGATCGCGGGGCTGCCCTCCTGGTCGCAGTCCTCGAAGTCCTGATCCCCGTCCCGCGACCGCACGGCCTGACCTCCCCGTCACGCTGACTCCCTGGAGCACCTCCCGATGAGCACCGCTTCCCTCCGCGCCCGGTACATGGGTGACACCGTCGCCACCGCGTCGCCGCAGCAGCTGCTGGTGATGCTCTACGACCGGCTGGCCCTGGACCTCGAGCGCGCGCAGGCCGCGCTGACCGCCGGCAACCGCGAGGCCGCCGCCGAGCAGCTCAACCACGCGCAGGAGATCGTGCTGGAGCTGCGCAGCAGCCTGCAGGTCGACGCGTGGGAGGGCGGCCCGCGCCTGGCGTCCCTCTACAGCTGGCTGCTGACCGAGCTGGTCCAGGCCAACGTCAAGGCCGACCGCAACCGGGTCGCCTCGTGCCTGCTGGTGGTCGAGCCGCTGCGCGACGCCTGGCGGCAGGCCGCCGCGAGCATGCCGACGGCCACGGCCTCGGCATGACCGCCGACCGGCCCTCCCCCCAGGGCGCGGCCACCGAGTGGGCCAGCGTCCTCGAGGAGATGGAGGGCGAGGTGCTGGCGGCGAAGGAGTCGCTGAGCACCGGCCGCACCGAGGACATCGCGGCCTGGGGCCGGCGCACCGCCGACTGGACCCCGCCGCAGCAGCTGGGCACCCTGCCGGCCGACCTGCGCGAGCGCGCGGCCCGGCTGCTGCAGCACCAGCTGGCCGTCGCCGAGGAGCTCGCCGAGCGCATCCTGCAGTCGCGCCAGCAGCGTGACCTGGCCGCGCGGATGTCCTACGCGCGCCCCCGTCCCGCGGCCGCCTTCGTCGACCGGGCCATGTAGGCCTCCCCCGCACCGCACCGACCCCGCGACCGGGTCCGCCTCTCCGGCGGGCCCGGTCGCTGTCGTCGAGGGGCATTGCGCTCGGGGCATGGGAGGCCATCCCCACGGAGCGGCGGCCGGATCCGTGGGGACGGGATCCCATGCCCGGGGCGGGCGGGAGGGGTGTGCCGCCCCGGTCGTCACACCGGTCCCCCGCTCCCCGGCCGGCTCGTCCGGACCGCGCGCACCGCCCATCACCCGAGTGGCGGACGGCGGTCAACCGCCCCGCCCGCACTGCCGATGTCCCCCCTGCACGGACAGCACTTCCCTCGCCACGGATCGGCGGCCCCGCACTCGCGTCCCCGCGAGTGCCTCCTGCGTGTACCCGGAGGCCCGTCGTGTCCTGCCGTCCTGCCCGCGTGCGCACCGCCCGCCGGAGCGCCACCCGATGATCAGCGACGTCACCATGACGACGCTGCACGCGGCCCTGTCCGGCCTCGCGCAGCGGCAGCGCGTCAGCAACGACAACATCGCCAACGTCAACACCCCCGGCTACCTGGCCGGCCGCACCGACTTCGAGTCGACGCTGAAGCACGAGCTGCACGCGGGGAAGACGCCGCGGGTGACCGGCGGGTCGATCGCCCGGTCCCTGGAGCCGACGAACACCAACGGCAACAACGTGAACCTCGACAGCGAGACCGTCATCGCCACCGAGACCGGGCTGCGCTACCAGCTGGCCCTCAACGCCCTCGACGGCAAGTACGGGCTGCTGCGCTCGGCGCTCAGGACGCAGTGACGTGTTCGACGCCCTCAACATCTCCGGCACCGGCCTCTACGCGCACCGCAAGTGGCTGGACGCCGTCTCGGACAACATCGCGAACATCAACACGGTGAGCTCCACCGACGGCGAGGCCTTCAAGGAGCGCTTCGTCGTCGCCCAGGCCGTCGACTACGGCAGCGGCGAGGGCGGCGTCCGGGTCGCCCGCGCGGAGTTCGGCAGCGGCGAGGGCCGGCTGGTCTACGAGCCCACCCACCCGCTGGCCGACCAGGACGGCTACGTCCGCTACCCGGACATCGACCTCGGCGAGCAGATGACCCAGTTGATCATGGCGCAGCGCGGCTACCAGGCCAACCTCGCCTCCATCGAGCGGGCGACGGACGCCTACCGCGCCGCCCTGAGCCTCGGGAAGGGCTGACCGTGACCTCCCCCATCGGCGGGATCTCCATCCCCTCGTTCCCCACCGTCTCCGGCATCGGCCAGACCGCCGCCGCCACGGAGCCGCCGGCCGTGTCCGCCGCCGACAACGGCTTCGCCGACGTCCTCACCGGCGCGATCGAGAACGTGCAGGGCGCGCAGTCGGCCGCCGACTCCCTCGCCGTCAAGGCCGCCACCGGCGACCTCAAGGACGTGCACGACTACATGATCGCCGCCCAGGAGGCGTCGCTGACCACCGAGATGTTCGTGACGATCAAGAACAAGGCGGTCGAGGCCTTCACTGAGATCATGAGGATGCCCATCTGATGCCCGCCGTACTCGCCGGCCCCCTGGGGCGGCTGCGCTCCGCGTTCGAGACGATCAGCCTCGGGCAGAAGGTCGTCATCGGCCTCCTCGTCGTCGGGCTGGGGCTCGGCGGGTTCTTCTTCTACAACTGGATCACGACGCCGTCGATGGCGCCGCTGTTCAGCAACCTGGCCTCCTCCGACGCGTCGGCGATCGTCGACGAGCTCAACGCCGCCGGCACCTCCTACGAGCTGGCCGACGGCGGGCAGACGATCCTCGTCGCGCAGGACCAGGTGTACGACCTGCGCCTGGCGATGAGCGGCAAGGGCCTGCCCGCCGGCTCCGACACCGGCTACGCGCTGCTGGACGAGCAGGGCATCACCACCAGCGAGTTCCAGCAGCAGAAGACCTACCAGCGGGCCATCGAGGGCGAGCTGGCCAACACGCTCGAGGCGATGGACGGCGTCCAGCAGGCCATCGTGCACGTGGCCCTGCCCGAGGACGAGGTCTTCGCCACCGACGAGGCCGACCCCACCGCCTCGGTGCTGCTGGACCTGGCGCCCGGCGCCGAGCTGTCCGGCGAGCAGATCCAGTCGATCACCAACCTGGTCTCCTCCAGCGTGGAGGGGATGGCCCCCGAGCAGGTCACCGTCAGCGACACCTCCGGCCAGCTGCTGTCGGCGGCCGGCCAGGGCGTCACCGCGGCCTCCGGGGACGCCCGCTCGCAGGTGGAGACCGACTACGAGAACCGCCTGGCGGCCAACGCCCAGGGGATCCTGGACACGGTGCTCGGCCCCGGCCACGCCCGCGTCTCGGTCCGCGCCGACGTCGACATGAACGTCACGCAGGAGGAGGCGACCACCTACACCGACAGCGGCGCCCCGCCCCTGTCGGAGCAGAACGCCAGCGAGAACTACACCGGCGCGGGCGCCGCGGTGGGTGGGGTGCTAGGGCCGGAGAACGCCGCCGACGCCGGCACCGGCGGCGGCGAGTCCAGCTACACCACGGACTCCAGCACCACCAACAACTCGGTCAACACCACGGTGACCAGCACCGCGGTCGCGCCGGGCAACATCAAGCGGCTCACGGTGGCGGTCGTCCTCGACGGCACCGTCGCGGGCAACCTCAACCAGGCGCAGGTGCAGGACCTGATCGGCAACTCGGTCGGCCTGGACGTCGCCCGCGGCGACGACATCTCGGTGGCGTCCATGCCCTTCGACACCACCGCCGCCGACGAGGCGGCCGCGGAGATGGCGGCGGCCCGCGAGGCCGAGAAGGACGCCGCGATGTGGTCGCTGGTCAAGAACGGCGCCATCGGCCTGGGCATCGCCCTGCTCGTGCTCATCGTGTGGCTGCGCAGCCGCCGGCGGCGCGAGGAGGACGAGGACGACGAGCTGGAGCTCGACGACGACGTCATGGCCGAGCTGGAGCGGCTGCGCGTGGCCAGCACCCGCGACGAGACGGCGCTGATGGACCGCGTGGTGGACAACCGCGCCCTGGAGCTGGAGGCCGCCGAGCGGGCCCGGGTCCGCGGCGAGATCTCCACGATGGTCAGCGAGCGCCCGGACGAGGTCGCCCAGATGCTGCGCGGCTGGCTGACCGAGGTCCCGACCAAGTGACCACCCTGCGTACCGAGGAGCTTCTGCCGTGAGCATCGCGAGTGTCGAGCAGCTGGTCGGCGCGGCGCCGGCCAACCTGCCCGCGCTGCCCCCCGCGCCCCGGCGCCCGGACATGCCGGGGCTGCGCAAGGCCGCGGTCTTCCTCGCACAGATGAGCAAGGAGGAGGCCGGCGTCCTGCTGGGCAAGCTCCGGCCGCGCGAGGTCGAGGCGCTCACCCGGGAGCTGATGAAGCTCAACACCGTGGAGCCCGAGGACGTCGACGGCGTCCTCGTCGAGTTCCACGAGATGATGTCCGCGCAGCGCTACATCGGCCGCGGCGGCGTCGACTTCGCCCGGGAGATCCTCGCGGCGGGCCTCGGCGAGGACAAGGCCGAGGGCATCCTCGCCCGGCTCAACGTCGTCTACACCGAGGTGCCGTTCGCCTCGCTGCGCAACGTCGACGTCCGCCAGCTGGTGACGTTCCTCAAGGACGAGCACCCCCAGGTCATCGCCCTGGTGCTGGCGCACATGACGCCGGCGCAGTCGGCCGAGGTGCTGTCGAACTTCGCCCCCGAGCAGCAGGCCGCCGTCGCGCACCGGATCGCCACGATGGACCGCACCACCCCCGAGATGGTGCGGCTGGTCGAGGAGGAGCTGGGCCGCCGGATGGGGTCCCTGCTCGCCCACCAGGACATGTCCACCGTGGGTGGTGTCGAGACCCTGGTCGAGATCATCAACCGCTCGCCGCGCCCCACCGAGCGCTCGATCCTCGAGTGGCTGGACAACACCGACCCGGAGCTGGCCGACCAGGTCCGCGCGCAGATGTTCGTCTTCGAGGACATCGTCACCATCGACGACCGCTCCATGCAGCTGGTGCTGCGCGAGGTGGAGGCCAACGACCTGGCGACGGCGCTCAAGGGCGTGCGTCCCGACGTCCGCGACAAGGTCGTCCGGAACCTCTCCGAGCGCGCCGCCGAGAACCTCGCCGAGGAGATCGAGCTGCTCGGCCCGGTCCGTGCCCGCACGGTCGAGGAGGCGCAGGCCAAGGTCGTCGGCGTCATCCGCACGCTCGAGGAGCAGGGCGTCCTGACGATCAACCGCGGCGGGGACGATGAGTTCGTCGCCTGACGAGGCCCCCCGGCCGCAGGGCACGTCGGTCCTGCTGCGCGGCGCGTCGGCCCGGGCCGCCACGCCCTACCGGCAGGCCCCCGGGGTGCCGCTGGCGCCGCCGGTGCAGGTGCCGGCGCCGCGCGCGGTCCCCGAGCCGCTGGTCCGCGAGGTCGTCGAGCCCGGCTTCGTGGAGCGGCGGACGACGACGCGCCGCGCCGCCGACGTCCCGGTGCCCAACGGCCGCGGCGTGCTGCGGCTGGGCGACGTCTACGCCGAGGAGCTGGGCCGGCTGCGCGAGCAGGCCCGGCGCGAGGGCTTCGCGGCCGGGCACGCCGAGGGCATCTCCGCCGCGGCCACCGCGCTCGCCGACACCGAGCTGGCCGCCCAGCAGCGGCTCGCCGAGGCCCAGCAGCGCTGGGAGCGCCGGCTGGTGTCGGCCACCGCGGCGATGGGCGCGGCGGTCACCCAGCTGGAGCAGGCCGCCGTCCCGCTGGCCGAGGAGCTGCGCGAGGAGGTGCTGACGTCGGTGCTCGTGCTCGTGGAGGACCTGCTCGGCCGCGAGCTCGCCAGCGTGGACACCGCCGGCGTCGACGCCCTGCGCCGGGCGATGACCCTGCTGCCCACCGACACCCCCAGCGTCGTGCGCCTGCACCCCGACGACCTCGCCGAGGTCCCCGCCGAGGCCCTGGCGGCGCTGCCGCCGACGGTCACCGTGGTCGGCGACCTGTCGGTGGAGCGGGCCGGCGCCGTCGCCGAGAGCGGCGTCCAGCGGGTCGACGCCCGGCTGGGCACCGCGCTCGCCCGCGTCCGCGAGGTGCTGCGCGCATGACCCTGGGCCCCCTGCTGGAGCGTGCCCGCTCGGCCGCCCGCCCCCTGCTCACCGGCTCGGTCGTGGGCGCGATGGGCCTCACCCTCACCGTCGAGGGCGTCGCCGCCGCCGTCGGTGACCTGGTCGAGGTGAACCCCGGCCCGCGCGGGCTGCTCGCCGAGGTCGTCGCGGTCTCCCGCGACCGGCTGACCTGCATGCCGCTCGGCGAGCTGTCCGGCGTGCAGTCCGGCGCGCCGGTGCGCACCACCGGCATGCCGCTGCAGGTCCCGGTCGGCCAGGCCCTGCTGGGCCGGGTGCTGGACGGGCTCGGCCGCCCGATCGACGGCGGCCCCGGCCTGTCCGCCGGCGTCTCCTGGGTCGACCTGGCCAGCGAGACCCCGCACGCGCTCGCGCGGCGCCGGGTCGAGGAGCCGCTGCCGGTCGGGGTGCGCGCGCTCGACACCCTCGTGCCCGTCGGCAAGGGCCAGCGGCTGGGCATCTTCGCCGGCTCCGGCGTCGGCAAGTCCACGCTGCTCGCCCAGATCACCCGCGGCACCGAGGCCGACGTCCGCGTCATCGCGCTGATCGGCGAGCGCGGCCGCGAGGTGAAGGAGTTCCTCGACGAGAACCTCGGCGCCGAGGGGCTGGCCCGCACCGTCGTCGTGGTCGCCACCTCCGACGAGCCGCCGCTGGTCCGCCTCAAGGCCGCCTTCGTCGCCACCCGCATCGCGGAGGGCTTCCGCGACCAGGGCCGCGACGTGCTGCTGCTGATGGACTCCATCACCCGCACCGCCATGGCCCAGCGCGAGGTCGGGCTCTCCGCCGGGGAGCCGCCGGCCACCCGCGGCTACCCGCCGAGCGTCTTCGCGATGATGCCGAAGCTGCTGGAGAAGGCCGGCCCCGGCGCGGTCGGCTCCATCACCGGCCTCTACACCGTGCTGGTGGAGGGCGACGACCACAACGAGCCGATCGCCGACACCGCCCGCTCCATCCTCGACGGGCACGTGGTGCTGACCCGCAAGCTCGCCACCACCGGCCACTTCCCCGCCATCGACGTCCTGGAGTCCATCTCCCGCGTCGCCGGCGCCGTGGTGCCGCCCGCCCAGATGGCCGACGCCCGCGAGGCGCGGCGGCTGCTCGGCGCGCTGCGCGACGTCAAGGAGCTGATCGAGATCGGCGCCTACCAGACCGGCAGCGACCCGCTGGTCGACCGGGCGCGCGCGCTGTCGCCGGCCCTGGACGCCTTCCTCCGCCAGTCGATGGAGGACACCACCGGCACCGCCGAGGCGTGGGACCGGCTGCACGGCCTCGTGACCGCCTCCTGATGCGCCGGCCGGCGCGCAGGACCTGAGGGGACCCGTCGATGGGCAAGCGTCAGCCGTTCCGGCTCGCGCCCGTGCTGCGCGTGCGCGAGGCGACCGAGCGCGCGGCGCAGCTGGCCTACGCCGAGGCGTCGACGACGGCGGCGCAGGCCGAGCGTCGCGCCGACGAGCTGGCCGGCGCCCTGCACACCTACGCGGTGACCGGCACGCACTCCGCCGCCGGGTTCCTCGCCGCGATGGTCGCATCGCAGGCCGCGGCTGCCGATGTTGCTGCTGCACGCTCCACGGCCCGCGCCTCGGCCGAGCACGCGGAGCTGCTGCGCGCGCGGTGGACCGCCGCCGCGCAGGAGACCAAGGCGCTGGAGAAGCTGCGCGACCGGCACGAGCTGGCCCGCCGCCTCGCCGACGACGCCGCCGAGACCCGGGCCGTGGACGACCTGGTGACCGGCCGGTACACGCCCGGCGCCGAGGAAGCACCGACCGAGCGGGGAGAGGAGGGGACGTGGAGGGACTGACCGCGGTGCAGGGGCGCATCGCCGAGATCCAGAACCGGATCCTGATGCTCTCGGCCGCCCGGACCACGTCGACGTCCGCCGCCTGGGCCAGCGCGGCCGGCGCCGCCGGGCTCACCGGCACGTCCGCGACCGGGACGGCGCCCGCGCTCGGACCCGGCGACGGCTCCGCCGGGGCCCGGGTGGTCGAGGCGGCCGGCCGCTACCTCGGCGTGCCGTACGCGTGGGGCGGCACCGACCCGGCCTCCGGGCTGGACTGCTCCGGGCTGGTGCAGCGCGTCTACGCCGACCTCGGCATCGACCTGCCGCGCACGTCCTCGCAGCAGGCCACCGCCGGCCGCCCGGTCGCGAGCCTGGCCGAGGCCCGCCCCGGCGACCTCGTCTTCTTCGACCACTCGTCCTCGCGCGCCGGCATCGACCACGTCGGCATCTACATCGGCGACGGCAAGATGATCGCCGCCCCGCAGGCGGGCGAGGTCGTCAAGGTGCAGCCGGTCGGCACCCCGGCGCTCATCCGCCGGGTGCTGCCCGACACCGCCGCCCCGGCGCCGGCGGCCGGCGCAACGGGCGGCGCGGGCCTGGCCGGCGTCCCCTACGCCGACCTGTTCACCGCGGCCGGCGCCAAGCACGGCGTCCAGCCCGCCCTGCTCGCCGCGGTCGCCAAGACCGAGTCCGGCTTCGACTCCACCGCCGTCTCCCCCGCCGGCGCGACCGGGCTCATGCAGTTCATGCCCGCCACGGCGCGCGGTCTCGGGGTCGACCCGACCAACCCCGCGTCGGCCGTCGACGGCGCCGCCCGCTACCTGCGCCAGCTCACCGACCGGTTCGGCTCGACCAGCCTGGCCCTGGCCGCCTACAACGCCGGACCCGGCGCGGTCGCGCGCAGCGGCGGCATCCCCGCCAACGGGGAGACCCGGTCCTACGTGTCCAAGGTCCTCAGCGCCGCGGAGGCGTACTCATGACAGCACCGACCCTGCCCACCCTGCTGCCGGTCGCCCCGGCCGCCACCCCGGCGCCCGCGGCCCGCCCGTCGTCCGGCTTCGCGACCGCGCTCGACGACGCCCTGGGCAGCGACCCCGGCACGTCCCAGCCGCGCGCCGAGGGCACCCCGGCCGACGACGACGCCCCGGCCGCCGCACCCGTGGCCGAGGAGCAGCCGGCCGCCCCCGAGGAGGAGCCGGCCGGGGTGGCGGTGCTCGACCCCGCCGCCTTCGCCTTCGCGCTCGCCGTCGGCACCCCGGGACCGGCGACGCCCGCGGCCCTCCCCGGCGACGCCGTCCCCACCGGCCCGGTGCCCGCGGTCGACGCCGGGCCGACCGCGCTGCCGGCCACGGCGCAGGGCGTGGCCCCGCCGGTCTCCGGCCTCCCGACCGCCGAGGGCGCCGTCCCCCCGGCCCCCGTCCCGGCTCCCCCGGCCGGTCCGGCCCAGCCCACGCCGGCACCGGCGGCGGCTCCGCCCGCGGCCGCTGCCGCGCAGCTGCCGCCCGGCGTCGTGGTGGTCGCCGCACCGCCGGCGGCCGCCGCGCCCGCCGGGCCCCCCGCCGCCGAGGTCCCGGCCGCCGGCCGACCGGCCACCGAGGCCGCCGTCCCCGCCGCCCCGGTGACCGGCGCGGAACCGGTCCCCGCCGCCGGACCGGCCGTGCCGGCCGAGCCCCCGGCCGGTGCCGGCGGCCAGCCGGCCGGCGAGCAGCCCGCCGCCGGGCGTGACGGCGCCCCCGCACCGCTGACGGCGGTTCCCGCCCCGGCCACGCCGGCGACGACCGGCAGCACCCCGGCCCCCGCCGCCGCGCCGGCCGCCGCCCCGCCGCCCGCCCCGGTCGCCGCCCAGGTGGCCCCCGTGGTGGCGCAGCTGGCCGGCGGGCCGGACGGCACGCACACGATGACGCTCGTCCTGCGCCCGGAGACGCTCGGCACCGTCGAGGTCCGCGTCACGGTGCACCACGGCAGCATCGACCTCACGCTGCGGCACGCCACCGAGGCCGGCCGGGCGACGCTGACCGACGCCCTGCCCGACCTGCGCCGGGACCTGGAGTCCTCCGGCCTGTCCTGCTCGGCCCTCGACGTCGACCGCGACAGCGGCGGCTCGTGGACCTCGGCGCAGCAGCAGGCCGACCAGTGGGCCGCGGCCCGCGAGGCCGGCGCCGCCCGCGCGTCGTGGCTGCGCGGTCCCGAACCCGACGGCGGCCGCCCGGCACCCGTCGTGCACACCCCGTCCTCCGGGCTCGACGTCCGGGTCTGAGAGAGGAGGCACCGATGACCGCCCCCATCGCCGGCGTGGCCGCCGGCACCCCGGCGACCAACACCGCCACGACCTCGGTCGAGCGCAGCAACCAGAACAACAAGGACATGTTCCTGCAGCTGCTGGTGGCGCAGATGCGCTACCAGGACCCCAGCAACCCGGCGAGCACCACCGAGTTCATGTCGCAGACGGCGACGTTCACCCAGGTGGAGAAGCTCGAGCAGCTGGCCGCGCAGAACGCCGAGCTCGTCACGCTGCAGCGGTCGCTGTCCGCCGGCGCGCTGGTCGGCCGCGACGTCAGCTGGACCGCCGAGGACGGCAGCACGAAGACCGGGACGGTCGGATCCGTGCGGTTCGACTCCGGCGAGCCGATCGCCGTCGTCGACGGCGAAGAGGTCGCCTTCGGCCGGCTGACCGAGATCACCCAGGCGACCGCGTAACCGGTCCTCCCCGCTCCTCCCCCCGACCATCCCCCACCGAAGGGAGAGCACCCCGTGCTCCGCTCCATGTACTCGGCCATCTCCGGCCTGAAGGCCCACCAGGTCAAGCTCGACGTCACCGGCAACAACATCGCGAACGTGAACACGGTCGGCTTCAAGAGCAGCCAGGCCACCTTCGAGGACACCCTGTCCCAGCTCATGCGCAACGGCTCGGCGCCGACCGCCAACGCCGGCGGCACGAACCCGGCGCAGGTCGGCCTCGGGGTCAAGGTCGCCGGGATCACGACGAACTTCGCGCAGGGCACCCAGCAGTCCACGGGCCGCTCCACCGACTTCTTGATCAGCGGCGACGGCTTCTTCGTCACGAAGTTCGGCAACGAGAACCTCTTCACCCGCGCCGGGTCGTTCGACTACGACGCCTCCGGCAAGATCGTCACCCCCGACGGGGCGGTGCTGCAGGGCTGGATGGGCTCGGACGGCGTCGTCGACACCAACGGCCCCATCGGCGACCTGACGGTCCCCTTCGGCCAGAACATGCCCCCCACGGTGACCACGCGGGGCTCGGTCGTCGGCAACCTGTCCACGTCCGCGGTCCTCGCGTCCGCCGGCCCGCCGGCCGTGCCGGCCACCTCGATGCAGACGCAGATCGTCGCCTACGACTCGCTGGGCACCGCCCACCAGATCGCCCTGACCTTCACCAAGTCGGCGGCCAACACCTGGAGCGTGGCCGCCAGCGAGAACGGGTCGCCGATCGGCGCCGCCCAGAACCTGGTCTTCGACCCCACGACGGGCAAGCCCACCAGCGGGACGACGTTCACCCTCGACGTGTTCACCAGCGCCGCGGCGACCCCGAACTGGCCCGCCGACGTCACGATCGACCTGAGCAACATGACCGAGTACGGCGGCAAGTCCGCGCTGGCCCCGCAGGACGTCGACGGCAACGCCATGGGCACCCTGCAGTCGATCGCCCTCAGCGGCGACGGGACGATCATGGGCGTCTACTCGAACAACCTGCGCGAGCCGATCGGCAAGCTCGCCCTGGCCTCCTTCTCCAACCCCTCCGGCCTGGCCAAGGCCGGCAACACGTCCTTCCGCGTGGGGGACAACTCGGGGCAGCCGGCGATCGGCGAGGCCAACGCCGGCGGTCGCGGCTCGATGGTGGCCGGCGCGCTGGAGATGTCGAACGTCGACCTCGCCGAGGAGTTCACCGGCCTGATCGTCGCCCAGCGCGGCTTCCAGGCGAACAGCCGCGTGATCACCAGCTCCGACGAGGTCCTGCAGGACCTCGTCAACCTCAAGCGCTAGCGCGCCCGCACGGCCCGGTCCCCCTCCCGGGGGCCGGGCCGTGCCGCGTCCGGGGCCGCCCCCGGTCGCACCCCCGGGGTGACCCGCCCCGTTCGGCTCAAGCACCTCCTGGCCTGGGCCGATGACAGATACAGCCGCGCCGACGCCCCAGCGGCTGCTTCCTCCTCCGAACGAGCAAGAGGTCAGACCCGTGATCCGAGTGACGCGCCTGAACGGGGAGCAGTTCGCCCTCAACCCCGACCTGATCGAGCGGGTCGAGGGCCACCCCGACACCGTCGTCTTCCTGGTCGACGGCACGCGGTACGTGGTGCGCGAGACCGTCGAGGACGTCCTCACGGAGATCCGCGAGTACCGCGCCGGCATCCTCGCCACCGCCTACGAGATGGATCGCGGCACCTACCGCACCACGCGCCCGGCGGCCACCGAGGACGTCGACGGCGCGGGCTCCGTCGTCCCCTTCCCGGCCCGCGAGGAGCGCTGACCCGTGGACCCCACATCGCTGATCGGCATCGTCCTCTCGCTGGTCGCCCTCCTGGCCTTCATGGTCATGGAGGGTTCCGACCCGACGACCCTGATCTTCCTCCCCGCCATCGTGCTGGTGATCGTCGCGACGTTCGGCGCCGCGATGACCGGCCAGACGATGGACGACCTCAAGAAGCTGCCGAACTGGTTCAAGATGGCCGTCCTGCCGGCCAAGGTGCCGCCGGCCAGCGACCAGATCCAGACGCTGGTCAGCCTGGCCGAGAAGGCCCGCAAGGAGGGCCTGCTCGCGCTCGAGGCGCAGGTCAAGCAGATCGACGACCCGTTCCTCAAGCGCGGCCTGCAGATGGGCATCGACGGCACCGACCCCGAGCAGCTGCGCGACGTCCTGGAGTCCGAGATCGCGGCCAAGAAGGCCGAGGACAAGGTCGCGGCCAAGTTCATGAACACGATGGGCGGCTACGCGCCGACCATCGGCATCGTCGGCTGCATCGTCGGCCTGATGAACGTCATGGGGAACCTGAGCGACCCCTCCGCGCTGGGGCCGATGATCGCCTCCGCGTTCGTCGCCACCCTGTGGGGCGTCATGGCCGCCAACTTCTGGTTCCTCCCCATGGGCGCCAAGATCCTGCGGGTCAGCGAGCTGCAGGCCGCGCAGATGGAGCTGCTCGTCGAGGGGATCGCCGAGATCCAGGCCGGCACCAGCCCGCGCGCCGTCCGGCTCAAGCTCACGTCGCTGATCCCGCCCAGTGAGGCCGCCAAGGAAGCCGCATGAGTGGCGGCCACGGCGGCCGCCGGCGGAAGAAGCACCCGGAGCACGAGGAGCACGAGAACCACGAGCGGTGGATGGTGTCCTACGCGGACATGATGACCCTGCTGCTGGTCCTCTTCATCGTGCTGTTCGCGATGAGCCAGGTCGACAAGGAGAAGTTCGCGGCCCTGGCCAGCGGCCTGTCCGAGGCGTTCGGGGCGCCGATCCAGGCCATCACCGGACCGGGCACCAGCGCGGACTCCTCCGTGCTGCCCGCCCTGGACGCCGCGGTCGACGTGCAGATCCCCCCGGCGCCGGCAGCGCAGGAGGCGGTCGACGCCGCGGCCGCGCAGGCGGCCGCCGAGGAGGCCCAGCGGCTGGCCGCCGAGGCGCAGGCGCAGTACGAGTCCCTCACCGGGGTCCAGGAGCGGATCGACGCGGCGCTCGCGGCGGCCGGGTACGCCGGCGCGGCGCAGTACGAGGTCGACGAGCGCGGCCTGGTCGTGCACATCGTGTCCGACCCGGTGCTCTTCGACGCCGAGAGCGCGACCCTGCTGCCGCAGGGCCGGGCGATCCTCGACGCCGTCGCCCCGGCGCTGGCCGGGCTGCCCAACCAGCTCGACATCGAGGGCCACGCCAACCACCTGCCGGTGACGCCGGGCGGCCCCTGGCCGTCCAACTGGGAGCTGTCGACCGCCCGGGCCTCCGCCGTCGTGCGGTACCTGGCCGGGGACGGCGTGCCCGAGCTCCGGATGGCGGCCACCGGCTACTCCTCCACCCGCCCGGTCGTCCCCGAGTCCGACCCGAACGCCGTCACCCTGAACCGCCGCGTGGACCTGGTGGTGCTCTCCACCGCGTCCGCGGAGGCCAACGAGCTCCTGCCCGGCCTCGCGGCCGGCGGCACCACCACCACCGACACCACCACGACCGAGGGAGGTCACCCGTGAGCAAGAAGCAGGCCGACGACGCCGACGCGCCCGACGAGGCGAAGGGTGGCGGCAAGAAGAAGCTGCTGATCATCGTGGCGGTGGCCCTGGTGGCCCTGGGCGCGGGCGCCTACTTCCTCTTCTTCTCCGGCGGCGGCGAGAAGGCGGAGCCGGTGGCCGGCGAGGTGCTGCCGCTGGACTCCATCGCGGTCAACCTGGCCGGCGGCGGCTACCTCAAGGTCGGCATCGCCCTGCAGCTGACCGAGGACGCGGCCGGCGGCGGGCACGGAGGCGCCGGCGTCGACGGCTCCAAGGCCCTCGACCTGGTCATCTCCACCTTCTCGCAGGCGCAGCCCGCCGACGTGACGGCCGCCCGGGACGCCCTCAAGGAGTCCCTGCGGGAGAAGATCATCGAGGCCTACACCGACGAGGAGGGGCTGGAGATGGTCATGGACGTCTACCTCACGGAGTACGTGACCCAGTAGTCCCGCGGGGCCCCTGCGCCCCCTCCGTCACTCCTCCCCCGGCTGACCGGCGGCGCCCCGCGCCGCCGGTCAGTTCCGTCCCGGGGCCCGCCGATGAGGGAGGGGTGACCCGCCCCGAGAACGGACCCGTCCCCGGGGGTGCCGGGACGCCGGCCGCCGGTGGCCGCCGGCGTGGCGCGCCCCGCACGTACGACTTCCGTCGCCCCACCAAGCTCTCCCGCGAGCACGTCCGCGTGCTGCAGATCGCCCAAGAGGCGTTCGCCCGCCAGGCGACCACCGTCCTGACCACGCTGCTGCGGACCGGCGCCCGGATGGAGCTGCTGAGCATCGAGCAGCAGTCCTACGACGACTACGTCGCGACGCTGCCCAACCCGTACTTCCTGACGACGTTCACGCTGGAGCCGCTGGCGGGCAAGGGCCTGCTGGCCTACCCGCTGGACATGGCGATGGCCACCGTCGACCACATGCTCGGCGGGTCGGGGGGCTCCGAGCAGCCGGACCGGCCGATGACGGCGATGGAGACCACCATCACCGGGCAGCTGCTCAACCGGCTGCTCGAGGAGTTCGCCGCCGCGTTCGCGCACATCGCCGAGATCCAGCCGGTGCGCGACGGGCTGGAGTACAACCCCGCCCTGGCCCAGGCCGCCGCCGGCTCGGACACCGTGATGGTGGCCAGCTTCGAGCTCGCCGTCGGCGACCGGGACGGGCAGGCCACGCTCGTGCTGCCGTTCTCGTCGTTCGCGACCCCGCTGAACAACGCCACCTCCCCGCACCTGTCCGAGGCCGCCCAGCGCAAGCGCCAGCGCGCCGCCGAGCTGCTCAGCGCCCGGCTGGAGCTGGTGCCGGTCGACGTCAGCGTCCGGTTCGCCCCGCTGGAGGTCTCCTCCAGCGACCTGCTGTCGCTGACCGTCGGCGACGTGCTGCTGCTGCGTCACCCGCGCGACAGCCCCCTCGAGGTGACCACCAACGACGTGACGTTCGCCCACGCGATCGCCAGCAACCACCGCCGCCGGCTCGCGGCCGCCATCGTGCCCACCCCGCACGCCGCCCGGGACACCGCAAAGGACTCCGCATGACCGCCTCGCTCGACACCGTCCAGGCCTCCGAGACGATCTCCGCCGTCGTCGTGGGGGGGGGGGGGGGGGGGGGGGGGGGGGGGGGGGGGGGGCGGGGGGGGGGGGGGGGGGGGGGGGGGGGGGGCGCGCCGCCGGGG
>NZ_JBJGZP010000043.1:0-17000 GCF_054050555.1 Blastococcus sp. SYSU D00695
CCCCCCCCCCCCCCCCCCCCCCCCCCCCCCCCCCCCCCCCCCCCCCCCCCCCCCCCCCCCCCCCCCCCCCCCCCCCCCCCCCCCCCCCCCCCCCCCCCCCCCCCCCCCCCCCCGGGGCGGGGGCGCGGGGCGGGGGCGCAGGGCCGGGGGAGCGGCTCAGCCGAGCAGCTGGGCGATCGTGTAGATCAGCAGGCCGGCGAGGCCGCCGACGACGGTGCCGTTGATCCGGATGAACTGCAGGTCCCGGCCGACCTGCAGCTCGATGCGGCGGCTGGTCTCCTCGGTGTCCCAGCGGGCGACGGTGCTGCCGACGACGTCGGCGAGGTCGCCGGAGAACCGCTCCACCAGGTAGCCGGCCGCCCGGCGGGTCTGCCGCTGGACGAGCTCGCGGGCCCGCGGGTCGGTCTGCAGCAGCGCCGCGCCGTCCCGGATCAGGGCCACGACGCGGGCCCGCAGCGCGGAGTCCGGGTCCGCGGCGGCGGCGAGGAACGCGGTCTTGGCGTTGGTCCACAGCGAGCCGGACCACTCGCGGATCGCCGGGTGCTCCAGCAGGTCCTTCTTGAACTCCTCGACGCGGCCCTGCGTCGCCGGGTCGGTGCGCAGCGCGTGCACGTAGGCGCGCAGCCGGGCGTCGTAGACGCGGCGCAGCTCGTGGTGGCGGTCGGCGCCGACCTCCTCGAGGAACTGCTGGACGCCGTTGAAGGCCTTGGTGAAGACCCGGTCGTCGACCCAGTCGGGCACCCAGGCGGGTGAGGCGTCGCCGAGCTGCGCGCGGAAGACGACGCGGTTCTCCTCCAGGAAGCGGGCGCCGTAGCGCAGCGCCGCCGACAGCACCTCCTGGTGCCGGTCGCCGTCCACCACGAGCTCCAGCACCCGGGCCAGGACGGGTGCGGCAGGTGTCTCGTGCAGCTTGCGGTCCACGAGCGCGGCGACGGCGGGCTGCACGTCCTCGTCGCGGAGCAGGTCGGTGAGGCCGGACAGCGCGGCGGCGGCGTCCCCGGCCAGCCGCTCGGCGCGGCCCGGCGCGGCGAGGAAGGCGCCGAGCCGGCCGGGGACGTCGACGGTGGTGAGCTTCTCCTCGACCACCGCGCGGGTCAGGAAGTTCTCCTGGACGAAGGTGCCCAGGCTGGCGCCGATCTGGTCCTTCTTGCGCGGGATGATCGCCGTGTGCGGGATCGGCAGCCCCAGCGGGTGCCGGAACAGCGCGGTGACGGCGAACCAGTCGGCCAGCGCGCCGACCATCGAGGCCTCGGCGGTGGCCCGCACGTACCCGACCCAGGCGCCGGCGCCGTCACCGATCAGGACGCAGGCGAGGAAGACGGCGGCGGCGAGCAGGAACAGCCCCGTCGCCAGCCGCTTCATGCGGGCGAGGTCCCGCGCCCGCCGCGGGTCGTCGAGCGACCCCGCCAGGGGTGCGGTCGGGCGGGGTGCCGGCACGGACCGAGCCTAGAAGGACCCCGTCGTCCTCACCCCGCGCAGGCTCGGGGCGAGCCTCGGGACGGGGGCCGACGGGGTCCTCCGGGCAGGTCCGGTCTCAGCTCGTCGCGGTCGCCAGGGTCACGTCGACGGTGCTGGCCTGCCCCGACCGCTGGACGGTCAGCGCCACCTTCTCGCCCGGCGCGTGGCTGCGGACGGCGGCGGTGAGCTCGGTCGAGCTGGTGATCGGCCGGTCGCCGACCGCGGTGACCACGTCGCCCGCGGTTAGGCCGGCGTCGGCTGCGGGGGAGCCGGGCTGCACCTGCACCACCTGCGCGCCGGTGCCGACCTCGCCCTCGCCGGCGGTGCGGGCACTCACCCCGAGGTAGGCGGTGTCGGCCGAGCCCTTGGCGATGATCTCCTCGGCGATCCGCTGCGCGGTGTTGCTGGGGATGGCGAAGCCGACGCCGATGTTGCCGCTCTGGCCGGACGAGCCGGGAGCCCCGGAGGCGACGGTGGCGATCGCGCTGTTGATGCCGATGACCTCGCCGGCGGCGTTCACCAGCGCGCCGCCGGAGTTGCCCGGGTTGATCGCGGCGTCGGTCTGCAGGGCGTCGATGACCGTCGCGTCGTCCTGCGTGGAGCCCGTGGCGACGGCGCGGTCGGTCGCGCTGATGATCCCGTCGGTCACCGTGTCGGACAGGCCGAGGGGCGCGCCGATGGCCACGGCCAGGTCGCCGACCTGCACCTTCTCCGAGTCGGCGAAGTGGGCCGGGGTGAGGTCGCGGGCGCCGTCCAGCTTGATCACGGCGAGGTCGGACGTCGGGTCGGTGCCGACCACGGTGGCGTCGTAGAGGGTGCCGTCCGACGTGCGCACCTGGACCGCGGCGCCGTCCGTGCTGCTGTCGAGGGTGACCACGTGGTTGTTGGTCACGACGTAGCCGTCGTCGGTGAGGACGACGCCCGATCCGCTGCCGGACGAGGAGCCGCTGGTCACGTAGATGGTGACGACGCTGGGCGTGGCCTTGGCGGCGGCGGCCGTCACGGCGGTGGCGTTGTCGGGATCGGTGATGGTCACCGCCTGCGCCGCGACGGGGGTGGTGCCGCGGCCGGACCCGTCATCGGTCAGCGCCACGACCCCGGCACCGGCGCCGCCGCCGATCAGCGCGCCGGCGACCAGGCCGGCGATGCCGATCCGCAGCCGGCCGGTCCGCCGGGACGTGGGCGGGGCGGGGAGGACCGCGGCGGCGGCCCCCGGGTGCCCGGCGGGCCCGGCGCCGTGCGGGGCGTGCCAGGTGGGGGCGGGCTGCGCGGGGGGCGTGGGCGGCCGCCACGCCGGGGGGACCTGCCCCTGGGGTGCCTGGCCGTGCGGTGCCTGGCCGAGCGGTGCCTGTGCGTGGGGTGCCTGGCCGTGCGGTGCCTGTGCGTGGGGTGCCTGGCCGTGCGGTGCCTGTGCGTGGGGCGGCAGGCCCTGGGCGGCCGGATCCTGCGGCGCTGGGCCCTGCGGCGGCGGACCCTGCGGCGCCGGGGTCTCGACCGCCGGCGCCGGGGCGGGCGCGGGGGCGGACTGCCGGCCCGGGGTGACCGGGCCCTGCGGCGCGGAGCCGCCGGTGGGGTGCTGCTGGCCGTTGCCGGTCGTGTCCCCCGGGTGCTGCTGGTCCATCTGAGGTCTCCTCCTCCGGCGCAGCCGTTCGCTGCTCCGAGGACGACTGTCGGCCGCCCCTCTCCGACGGCGCTGGGAGCAGCCTGTGAGATCACTGGGACGACACGCCGCGCAGCGACACGCCGGTGCGGTGTGCGGTCGACGGGATGTCGGGTAGAAGGCGGCGGCGAGCGGATGCCCCGCTCGGACCGCCTCGTCCTTCCCGGAGGCCTCCCGTGTCGTCCCGCGGTGTGCTCGTCCGCTGCCTGGCCTGCGTGGCCCTCGTCGTCGTCGGCGGGCTGGCGCTGGTCGGTGGTCTGTCCCTGCGCCCGGCCGGGCTGCTCGCCGTCGGCCTCGGTGCCGTGGTGACCGGGGCACTCGCGGCGGGCATCGCGCGCGAGTCCACCGAGGACGACCTGCGGGCGACCCTGGACGCCGGCTGGCAGACCGCCGCCTGGACGATCGGCGTGCTGCTGGTCCTCGCGGGCGTGGCCGCGATCGCCGGGGCGCTGGTGACGACGATCGTCGGCGGGGTCGCCGGGGTGACCGGCCTGGCGGTGTGGCTGCTGCGGACGACGCCGGCGCGCCGGGGGCAGCCCGCGTCCTCGTCGCTGGCCGTCCGACCCGCGGTCGGGCCGGCCCCACGTCCCACGGTCGTGACCGGCAACCACGTGGCGGGCCCGCCGGTGGGGGAGGGCCTGCAGGTGCTGCCGATCGAGGCGCTGGCGCGGGAGTGGGTGGCGACGTCGGCCGCGCTGGACGCGGTGCTGGACCCGCGCTCGCGGGCGGCGGTCGTCCGCCGGCGGGGCGCCGTCCTGGACGAGCTGGAGCGGCGCGACCCGGCCGGCTTCGCCCGCTGGCTGGCCGCCGGCCCGACGTCGGCCACCGACCCCGCCCGCTACCTGCGGTCGCGAGCCGCCGGCACCGACGCCTGACCCGTCCCCCCGGGGAGCGCGCCGCCGACGGTGGGACGCCGGAGGCGCCGGGTCGCCGCCGCCGCGGAGTCGCCCGCTGCGTTGTCCCTAGACTCGTGCCGGGACCTGTCCCCACGTCCCGCCGGCGTGGCGCAACTGGTAGCGCACCCGACTTGTAATCGGGCGGTTAGGGGTTCGAGTCCCCTCGTCGGCTCAGTCGAAGCTCCCGGCCCCGCCGACCCGGTAGGGCGCCTCGCGCTCCACGCGCGCCCGCTCGATGCGCTCCTCCCGCAGCGCCGCGGCGGTGCCGGGCGGGTAGCCGGCCTTCGCGACGCGGTGCTCGGTCGTCTCCACCATGAACGCCAACGAGAACATCAGGCCGATGAGCAGGCCGCCGAGCGCCGCGGTGAGCCGGTAGCTCCACGGCACCGGCACGACCAGGCACAGCGCCATCAGCGGCAGCATCTGGACGACGGCCCGCGCGATGTGGCGGCGGACCCACCCCGGCTCGGTCGTGTCGGCCAGCACCCACGGGGCGTACCGCTCCGGCAGCCCGCCGCCGAGGGCGTAGCGGAGCCACCGGAGGGCGCCGGGTCGGGGCGCGGTCGCGGGCGCGGACTGCCGTGTGCGCACCCCTCGACGGTAGGCCTCTCCGGCGTCCCGTGGCGGGCCCCTTGCCCGGCGATGTGACGCCGGGCACACTGCGGCCGTCGCCGCGTCCCGGGAGGTCCCCGTGCAGATCGCGCAAGTGCTCAGCCACAAGGGCCCGCAGGTGGCCACCGTCCAGTCCGACGCGACCGTCGCCGAGGCCCTGCGCCTGCTCGCCGAACACGGCATCGGTGCCCTCGTCGTCTCGCCGGACGGCCGCTCGATCGCGGGCATCGTCACCGAGCGGGACGTCGTCCGCGCCCTCCCCACCCGCGGTGCCGCCCTGCTCGACGACCCCGTCTCGGCGGTGATGACCGCCGAGGTGCGCACCTGCGTGCCGGGGGCCTCGGTGCACGAGCTCGCGCGCACCATGACCGAGCACCGGATCCGGCACGTGCCCGTGGTCGAGGACGGCCGCATGGTCGGCATCGTGTCGATCGGCGACGTCGTCAAGGCGCGGCTGGACGAGCTGGAGCAGGAGCGCGCGCAGCTGGTCGACTACATCCAGACCGTCTGACCGGAGGTCGTGAGCCCGGCTCACGACCCGGGCCCGCGCGGCGTACGGTGCGGCGGTGCAGGAAGGCCGCCTCGGGGTGCTCTGCGGGCTCGCCGCCTACCTGCTGTGGGGCGTCTTCCCGCTGTACTTCCGGCTGCTCGAGCCGGCCGGCGGGGTGGAGATCGTCGCCCACCGGATCGTGTGGTCGGCCGTCTTCGTCGCGCTGCTGCTGACGGTGCTGCGGCGCTGGTCGCACGTGCCGGCGGCCGTCCGGGACCGCCGCACGCTGGCCGTGCTGGCCGCCGCGGCCGTGCTCGTCTCCGCCAACTGGCTGGTGTTCGTCTACGGCGTCAACTCCGGCCACGTGGTGGAGACCTCGCTGGGCTACTTCATCAACCCGCTGGTCAGCGTGGTGCTGGGCGTCGTCTTCTTCGCCGAGCGCCTGCGGCCGCTGCAGTGGACCGCGGTCGGCATCGCCGCCCTCGCCGTCGTCGTCCTCACCGTGGACTACGGCCGGCCGCCGTGGATCGCCCTCGGCCTGGCCGCCAGCTTCGGGCTGTACGGCCTCATGAAGAAGCTGGTGCGCGTCGAGGCGGCCCCCGGCCTGTTCGTCGAGACGGCGGTGGTGCTCGTCCCCGCCGCGGCCTTCCTCGTCCTCCTGCACGCCCGCGGCGAGGGGACGGCGGGCAGCGAGGGCGCCGGTCACCTCCTGCTCCTCCTGAGCTCCGGCATCGCGACGGCGGTGCCGCTGCTGCTGTTCGCCGCCGCCACCCGGCGGGTGCCGCTGTCGACGGTCGGGCTGCTGCAGTACGTGACCCCGCTGATGCAGCTGGCGCTCGGCGTCTTCGTCTTCTCCGAGCCGATGCCGCCCGCGCGGCTGGCCGGCTTCGTCATCGTGTGGGTCGCGCTCGCGGTGTTCAGCGCCGACAGCCTCCGCGCCGCCCGGGCCGGGGCGCGCCGCCGCGCCACGGACACGGTCGCCGCCCCCGGCTGAGGACGCCGAACCGTCGGTGGCCGCGACTACCGTCGTCGGTGTCGCGCTCCTTCCCCGCGCGCACGACCGGAGGACCCCCGATGCACCCCGAACCAGCCCCCGCGGTCTCCCCGCCGGGGGGCGAGGTCGCCCCGCCCCCGCCCGAGACCCCCGCGCCCGAGCTGCCCGAGGCTCCGGCCGGGGCCCAGGAGTCCCCGGGCGAGGAGCCGCCGGGCGAGGCCGCCCCGGCGCCCGCGGCCGGTCTCAGCCGCCGTGAGCACGAGATGCTGGCCTTCGAGCGCCAGTGGTGGCGCCACGCCGGCGCCAAGGAGACGGCCATCCGCGAGCGGTTCGGCCAGGCGCCCACCCGCTACTACCAGGCGCTGAACGCGCTGGTCGACCGACCCGCCGCGCTGGCCGCCGACCCCCTGCTGGTCCGCCGGCTGCGGAGGCTGCGCGCCGCGCGCGGGCAGCGTCGTTCGGCCAACCTCCTGGGAAATGACAACCGTGTTGTCTAGATTCGAACACCGTGGGGAGGCATGACGCACCAGGCGGTGACGGCTCGGACCGGGGGACCCCCTCGGTCCCGCTGAACCGTCGCCGGACCGACGCCCCGGGCGCCGCTCCGGCCCTCCCGGAGGATCCCGGCGACCACCCGACCACGCCGGGTCGCAGCCGCGCCGACCGCCGCCGCGAGGGCCTGCTCGCGGCCGGCATCGACCCCGGCCGCCGCCCCGGGGGCCCCGGGGGCCGCCCCGCCGCCGCCGAGGGGGCCGCCACCGGTCCGGCGGGCCGCCCCGCCACCCCTCCCGGCCGCCCCGCCGCGGCCTCCGGTCTGCCCGCTGCCCCCGCCGCCGGTCGCCCGTCCGCGCCCGCCCGCCCCGCCGCCGCAGCACCCGCCCGGGGCCGCCCGGCCGACACCGCCCCGCCGTCCCGGCCCCGGCCGCCGGCGCCCGAGCCGGTGGCGCCCGCCGCCGCCGGCGCCGCCACGCGCGGCGCCGGGCCCGCGGCGCCGCCCCCCGCGGCCGCCGGCCCGCGGACGACCGTCGCCCCCTTCCAGGCCGTGCCGACGCCCGGGCCCACCGAGCACCCCTCGGCGCCGCTGCCCGACGTCTCCACCCCCGGCTGGGACCGCGCCTGGCTCGACGAGCCGCCCGCCGTCCCCGACGCCCCGCCGACCGCCGTCCCCGCGGTCCGGCAGCGCCCCGCCGAGCCGCCGTGGGCGCCGGCGCCGGGCGGCGCCCCGGCCTACCGCGACTGGACCCGGCCCTCGGGCTCGGGCGAGGCGCCGTCGACCACCGCCATCCCCGACCGCCGGCCCGCCCGCGGCGCCGCCGCCGCGCCGGCCACCGAGGTGCCCGACACCGGGGCGTACGAGGAGCGGTTCGGCGCTCCCGGACCCGGCGACGTCGACGTGGCCGCCGCCGACCGGCGCGACCGCGGCATCGACGAGCGCCCGCCCGCCAGCGGCTCGCAGACCGCCGTCGTCGGCGGCCGCGCCGCGCTGCGTGCCGAGCGCCAGGCCGCCGAGGAGCAGCGGCGCCGCGACGCCCGGCGCAACGGCGTGCCGCACGTCCGCACGCCCGTCCCCGGCACGGAGGACGACGAGCCCCGGCCGTCGCGCCGCCGCTGGGTGGCCGCGCTCGTCGCCGTCGCCGTCGTGGCGCTCGGGGTGCTGGGCGTCTACTCCTTCACCGCGCCGGAGACCCGCGAGGCCGCCGACGCCCGGCCGGAGCCCACGCCCACCACCTCGGCGCCGGTCGTCACCAGCGGCGCCCTGCCGCCGCTGAGCGTCGAGCCGCTGCCACCGGTCGCAGAGGTCCCGCCGACGCCGGTCCGGGTGCCGGTGACCGTGCTCAACGCGACGGGCGTGACCGGCCTGGCCGGCACGATCGCCGACGTCCTCGCCGGCGAGGGCTGGGAGACGGTCGACACCGGCGCCTACGAGGGCGACGACGTCGCGGTCACGACCGTCTACTTCACCGCCGGCGACGAGACCCAGCGGCAGTCCGCGCAGCAGCTGGTCGAGGCACACCCCGAGGTGACCGGGCCCGTCGAGCGCTTCTTCGAGGTGCCCGAGGCCTCGGCGGGCGGCCTGGTCGTGGTCGCCGCCGGCGACTGGCAGCCCTGACGCATCCACCGGGCGGACGTCCGCGGAACACCGTCGTGTCGCCGTCCGTTGGGGGCTGCGTGCGCCCTCCCCGCGGGCCCGAGCGTCGCCGCCCGCGCCGAGGCGCCCGGTCGATGCTCGCCGCCCTGCTCCCGCTCCTGCTCGCTGGCCCCCTGCTGGTGCTGCTGCCCGCGACCCCCGCGGCGGCCGCCGAGGTGCGCACCGAGGAGGCCATGGTCCCCTCCGGCACCGGCGAGGACGCCGTCCGGCTCGACACCACGCTGTTCCTGCCCGGCTCCGCCGACGCCGACGACCCCGCGCCCGCCGTCGTCCTGGCGCACGGCTTCGGCGGCAGCAAGGAGTCGGTGGCCGACGACGCCCGCGACCTCGCCGACCGGGGCTTCGTCGTCCTCACCTACTCGGCCCGCGGCTTCGGTGCCAGCACCGGCCAGATCGGCCTGGACGACCCGCGCTACGAGGTCGCCGACCTCTCGACGCTGCTCGACCTCCTCGCCCAGCGCGACGACGTCCTCCTCGACGGGCCGGGCGACCCGCGGGTCGGTGTCGCCGGCGCCTCCTACGGCGGCGCGCTGTCCCTGCTGGGCGCGGCCTACGACGACCGGGTCGACGCCATCGCCCCGCAGATCACCTGGAACTCGCTCACCGCCGCGCTGTTCCCGAACTCCGCCGGCCCCGACGACGGCACCACGGTCGCGGCCACCCCCCAGGGCGCGGGCGGCGTCTACAAGCGGCTGTGGGCCGGCCTGTTCTTCGGCGCCGGCTCGGTGCCGACCGCCGGCGGCCTGCTCGGGGCGCTCGGCGGGGGAGGGAGCGCGGGCGCCGGGGCGCCGGACCTGCCGCCGGTCGACCCGTCCGCGCTCGACCCGCAGTCGGTCGAGCAGGCGCTGACCTGCGGCCGGTTCCGCGCCGACATCTGCGCCGCCTACCAGGACGCGGCCGCCACCGGGACGCTCACCCCGGAGATCGCCGCGATCCTCGACCGCAGCAGCCCGGCCGGCGTGCTCGACCGCATCACCGCCCCCACCCTGCTGGTCCAGGGCACCCAGGACTCCCTGTTCGGCCTCGGCCAGGCCGACGCCAACGCCCGCGGCATCGCCGCCAACGGCACCCCCGTCCGCGTCGTCTGGTACGACGGCGGCCACGACAACAGCGCGCCCGCCCGGGTCGAGGACGCGCTGCGCGACGAGGTCGCCGCCTGGTTCTCCTGGCACCTGCGCGAGGCGGGCGACCCCGACCGCGGCAGCGACCCGGGCACCGGCTTCTCGTTCCCCGCACCCACGGGCGTGGCCACCACCGGCCTGACGGTGCAGGGCGGCAGCGCCACCCGGACCGTCGACGCCGACACCTACCCGGGCCTGGACGGCGCCGCGGCCGCCGAGCGGGAGGCCGTCCCGGTCACCGGGCCGGCGCAGCCCGTCGTCACCCCGGCCGGCGGCACCCCCGCCGCGCTCACCACCGTTCCCGGGCTCGGTGCGGTCACCGCCGCGCTGGGCGGCGCCACCGTGGAGATCCCCGGCCAGTTCGCCGCCTTCGACAGCCGCCCGCTCGACGCGGCCGTCGAGGTGGTCGGCGCCCCGACGGTCGACCTCGCCGTCTCCTCGCCCAGCGGTACGGCGGTGCTGTTCGCGAAGCTGTACGACGTCGACGCCGACGGCGGCCTCACCCTGCCCTCCGGCCTCGTCGCCCCGCTGCAGCTCACCGGCCTGTCGACGGACCCGAGCGCCCCCACCCGCGTCACCGTCGCGCTGCCGGGGATCGTGCACCGCTTCGAGGCCGGCCACACCATGCGCGTGCTGGTCTCCTCCACCGACCAGGCCTACGCCCTGCCGGCCCAGGCGGCGGTCTACTCGGTGGCGCCGGCCGACGGTGAGGGCACCGTCCTGGCCGTGCCCGAGGTCGCCGGCACCCCGGTCGGCGACAGCAACGGCAGCCGCTGGTGGGTCCTGCTCGGCGTCCTCGCGGGCCTGGCCCTGCTCGGCTGGCTGGCGGCCGTGCTGTGGGGGCGGCGGCAGCGGCGGCGGGTGTCGGTCGTCGAGCCCGACGGCGAGGACGTGCCGCTGCGGTTCGAGGGCGTCACCAAGGCCTACAAGGACGGCTTCGTCGCCGTCCGGGACCTCTCGTTCGAGGTGCGCCGCGGCCAGGTGCTCGGGCTGCTCGGCCCCAACGGCGCCGGCAAGACGACGTCGCTGCGGATGCTCATGGGCCTGATCCGGCCGACCGAGGGGCGGATCAGCGTCTTCGGCCACGCCGCCGGCCCCGGCCGGCCGGTCCTGTCCCGGCTGGGCTCCTTCGTCGAGGGCACCGGGCTGATGCCGCACCTGTCCGGCCGGGAGAACCTGCGGCTGTACTGGGCGGCGACCGGGCGCCCCGAGGCGGACGCGCACATGGAGGAGGCGATCGAGGTGGCCGGCCTCGGCGCCGCCGTCGACCGGCCGGTGCGCCGCTACAGCCAGGGCATGCGGCAGCGGGTCGCGATCGCGCAGGCGATGCTCGGGCTGCCCGACCTGCTCGTGCTCGACGAGCCGACCAACGGCCTCGACCCGCCGCAGATCCACGCCATGCGCGAGGTGCTGCGCTCCTACGCGGCCACCGGGCGCACCGTCATCGTCTCCAGCCACCTGCTCAGCGAGATCGAGCAGACCTGCAGCCACGTCGTCGTCATGGCCAAGGGCCAGAAGATCGCGCAGGGCACCGTGGAGGAGATCGTGGGCACCGGCGGCTCGGTGCTCGTCGGCCTGGTCGACGACGCCGACGAGGCGCGGGCGATCGCCGTCCTGCAGGCGCTGCCCGGCGTGACCGCCGAGCGCACCGACGACGGGCTGGTCGCCGAGCTCGGCCGCGGCACCTCGCGGGCGGAGGCGCTGCAGGCCCTGGTCGCCGCGGACGTGGCGGTCGACCAGTTCACGCCGCGGCGGCGGCTCGAGGACGCGTTCCTGGCGCTGGTGGGGGAGGGGTCCTGATGGCGGTCGACACCGGCCACGTGCAGCCGACCGGGGCGGTGGCCGGCTACCGGCCCGAGCGCACCCTGCGGCTGTCGGTCGAGCTGCGCCGGCAGTTCAAGCGCCGCCGGACGCTCGGCGTGCTGGCGCTGATGGTCGCCCTGCCGCTGATCCTCATCGCCGCGCTGAAGTTCGGGGCGAGCGAGGACGCGCAGGAGAACAGCCGGCTCAACCTCGTCGACGTCGCGACCTCCGGCGGGCTGAACTTCACCCTGTTCGTGCTGTTCGCGACCACCGGCTTCTTCCTCGTCGTGGTCTACGCGCTGTTCTTCGGCGACACCGTGGCCAGCGAGGCGCAGTGGGGGTCGCTGCGGTACACGCTGGCGACCCCCGTCCCCCGCATGCGGCTGCTCCGCCAGAAGTTCGCCGCGGCGCTGCTGCTGTCCGTCGGCGCCCTGGTGGTGCTGACCGTGGTCGCGGTCGTCGCCGGCGGGCTCGCGTTCGGCTTCGACGCCATCCGCACCCCGCTGGGGGTCACCCTCGACCAGGGGGAGGGCATGCTGCGGCTGGCCGGGATGGTCGGCTACCTCGCCGTCCACCTGCTCGTCGTCGGCACCCTGGCGTTCTGGCTGTCCACGGTCACCGACGCGCCGCTGGCCGCCGTCGGCGGGGCGGTGTTCACGATGTTCGTGTTCGCGATCCTCGACCAGGTGGAGCAGCTCGGGTCGATCCGGGACTGGTTCCCGACGGCGGAGGAGTTCGCCTGGACCGACCTGCTGCTGACGCCGGTCGACTCGGGGGACATGTTCCGCGGCGTCGTCCAGTCGCTGGTCTACGCGGCCGTGTTCACCGCCCTGGCCTTCCGCCACTTCGCCCGGCGCGACGTCACCTCCTGAGCCGGGGCCGCCCGCGCCGTCACAGGCTGGCGCGGACGGCCTCGGCCCAGCCCTCGCCCATCGGCGCCCCGGTCACGGTCGCGTTGGGGACGGCGGCCAGGCGCTGGGCCATCCCGTCGACCTCGGCGCCGTTGGCGGTGATCCACAGCCGGCCGACCGCGGGCGCCATGTCCAGGTCGCTGACGCTGTCGCCGATGGCCACCGCGTCGGCCGGGTCGATGCCGCGCCGGCGCAGGTCCCAGGCGATCGCCCTGCCCTTGGAGATGCCGCGGGGCATCAGGTGGTAGACGTGCGGCGGTGCCGGGTCGGCGTCCAGCGTCATGGACGGCGTCGCCTGGATTGCGCCGTTGTCGTTGAGCGTCAGCCACTCGTACCCGTCCTCGGCCAGCTCGGCCTCGATCGCGCGCGGGTCGACCCGGCCGCGCAGCAGCGCGTCGGCCTCGTGGGTGGCGTGCCAGGGGGCGTGCCACTCCAGCCGGCCCGCGTGCCGGGCCAGCAGGGTGTCGACGAGCCCCGTCTCGGCGAACACGTCCATCGGGGTCCGCCCCTCGTACCGGGCCGGGAGGTCGCCGGTGAGCAGGTGCCGCTCCCGGCCGCCCTTCCAGCTGACGACGGCGCCCAGCTCGGCGATCGCGCCCTCGGCCGCGAAGATCCGGCCGGCCTCGACCACCTGCTCCAGCGTCCGCCCGCTGACCAGGACCAACGGGACGCCGGCCCGGTGCAGGTCCAGCAGTGCGGTGGCGGGCTCGGCGGTCAGGTCCCGGCCGGCGGTGTGCCAGAACGAGCCGCGCGGGCCCACCATGGTGCCGTCGAGGTCGGTGTAGACGATGCGCGTGGCCACGCCCGCAGTCTGGCCGGGGTCCTGGAGCCGGGTCCCGGCGGGTTAGCATGGAGCCGTTCCACTCATCCAGAGGGGCAGAGGGACACGGCCCGACGAAGCCCCGGCAACCGCCGTCCGCGCGCATGCGCGGCGAGAGGTGCCAATTCCGTCCCGCGCGGCTCGACGGCCCGCCGCGGGGAAGATGAGGAGGTAGTCGTCGCATGACCCTGACCGCTCCCGGATCCGCCCAGGCCGACGCGTCCGCCGGTGGCCCGGTCCCCCCGTGTCCCGCCCGCGGCCTGGTGTGCCGCAACTGCGGCGCCACCTTCGGGCTCATCGCCCAGCACGCCTGCGCCGAGTGCTTCGGGCCGCTGGAGGTCGACTACGACCCCGAGCTGATGAAGGCGGTGAGCCGGGAGCAGATCGAGGCCGGGCCGCAGAACATCTGGCGCTACGCCGCGCTGCTGCCGGTCGGCCAGGACCCGGCCGACCGGGTCTCGCTCGACCCCGGCATGACCCCGCTCGTGCGCGCCGACCGGCTCGCCGCCGAGCTCGGCATCACCGGTGGCCTGTGGGTGAAGGACGACTCGGCCAACCCCACGCACTCGTTCAAGGACCGCGTGGTCAGCCTCGCCGCGACCGCGGCCCGGCGGCTGGGCTACTCGCAGATCGCCTGCGCCTCCACCGGCAACCTGGCCAACTCCGTCGCCGCGCACGCCGCCCGCGCGGGCCTGCCCTCGGTCGTGTTCATCCCCAGCGACCTGGAGCCGGGCAAGGTCGTGCAGTCGGCGGTCTACGGCCAGACGCTGGTCGCCGTCGACGGCTCCTACGACGACGTGAACCGGCTGACCAGCGAGCTCGGCGAGACCGACGAGTTCGAGGAGACGGCGTTCGTCAACCAGAACGTCCGTCCCTACTACGCCGAGGGCTCCAAGACGGTGGGCTACGAGATCGCCGAGCAGCTCGGCTGGCGCATCCCCGCCCAGGTCGTCATCCCGATGGCGTCCGGGTCGCTGCTCACCAAGGTCGACAAGGCCTTCCGCGAGCTCGCCGCGGCCGGGATCGTCGAGGCCTCGGAGTGGACGGTGTTCGGCGCCCAGTCCGCCGGCTGCGACCCGATCGCCACGGCGTTCGACAACGGCTGGGACGTCGTCAAGCCGGTCAAGCCCACCGGCATCGCGAAGTCGCTGAACATCGGCAACCCCGCCGACGGTCCCTACGCGCTCGACGCGATCCGGCGCACCGGCGGCGCGGTCGGCCGGGTGGGCGACGAGGAGATCGTGCAGGGGATCCGCGACCTGGCCCGCACCACCGGCGTCTTCGCCGAGACCGCGGGCGGGGTGACGGTCGCCGTCCTGCGCCAGCTCGTCGCCGACGGGCGGCTGGACCCGGCGAAGGAGACCGTCGTCCTCAACACCGGGGAGGGGCTGAAGACCCTCGACCCGCTGGAGCCGGTGGTCGGCCCGACCCACCGCGTGGAGCCCTCGCTGAAGTCCCTCCGGGCGGCCGGGCTCATCCGTTAGGGGGCGGCCCCGTCCCCCGACCGGGTTGCGAGACGAGGACGTCCGCTCGGCCGGGTGACGTCGCGCGCCGACCCGGTGTGTTCGACGTCTCTTTGTTGTAGCTTTCCGCGCGGTTCGAGTTCCACGCACGTGTCGTACGGGCGGGAGAGCTGGTGACCCGGCACCCGGAGGACGGGGGCCGTCCGCACGCACCGTGGGAGCACACGTGGCACAGGGCACCGTGAAGTGGTTCAACGCCGAGAAGGGCTTCGGCTTCATCGCCGTCGACGGCGGCCAGGACGTCTTCGTCCACTACTCGGCCATCCAGATGGACGGTTACAAGAGCCTCGACGAGGGCCAGCGGGTCACCTTCGAGGTCGTCCAGGGCGAGAAGGGTCCCCAGGCCGACGGCGTCCGCGTCGCCTGACCCCTCGCGGTCCTCGCAGAGGCCCGGTCCCCGGAGTGGGGGCCGGGCCTCCGTGCGTCTCGGGACCCGTCCACCTCTCCCGCGTCGAGGCATGGGAAGCCATCCCCACGTCTGTGGGCCGGAGACGTGGGGATCGCTTCCCATGCCGGCGACCCCCGAGGACCCGGGGCGCCGGTGCGGCGGTCACTCGGCCGGTGGGCCGGGAACAGTCCGCCGTCCACCCCCGTTCTTGCACTCGGCAGGGGCGAGTGCCAGACTTCGGTTGGCACTCGACAGTGCCGAGTGCCAATCAGGTCGGAACGGTGAGGCACTGGTCGGCGGACCGACGGAGCGTCCGCAGCACCGGTGTCGTCCGTCGCGGGCGCCGGTCCCGGCCGTGCAGCGATCCATGCATGGAGGACATCACCACATGGCCAAGATGATCGCCTTCGAGGAAGAGGCGCGCCGCGGCCTCGAGCGGGGCATGAACACCCTCGCCGACGCCGTCAAGGTGACGCTCGGCCCCAAGGGCCGCAACGTCGTCCTGGAGAAGAAGTGGGGCGCCCCCACGATCACCAACGACGGTGTGAGCATCGCCAAGGAGATCGAGCTCGAGGACCCGTGGGAGAAGATCGGGGCCGAGCTCGTCAAGGAGGTCGCGAAGAAGACCGACGACGTCGCGGGTGACGGCACCACCACCGCCACCGTGCTCGCCCAGGCTCTCGTCCGCGAGGGTCTGCGCAACGTCGCCGCCGGCGCCAACCCGATGGCCCTGAAGAAGGGCATCGAGAAGGCCGTCGCGTCGGTCACCGACTACCTGCTCTCGACCGCCAAGGACGTCGAGACCAAGGAGCAGATCGCCGCCACCGCGTCGATCTCCGCCGCCGACCCGGCCATCGGCGAGCTCATCGCCGAGGCGATGGACAAGGTCGGCAAGGAAGGCGTCATCACCGTCGAGGAGAGCAACACCTTCGGCCTCGAGCTCGAGCTCACCGAGGGCATGCGCTTCGACAAGGGCTACATCTCGCCCTACTTCGTCACCGACACCGAGCGCATGGAGGCCGTCCTCGACGACCCGTACGTGCTCGTCGTCAACTCGAAGATCAGCTCGGTCAAGGACCTGCTCCCGCTGCTGGAGAAGGTCATGCAGTCGGGCAAGCCGCTGGCCATCATCGCCGAGGACGTCGAGGGCGAGGCCCTGGCGACCCTGGTCGTGAACAAGATCCGCGGGACCTTCAAGTCCGTCGCGGTGAAGGCCCCCGGCTTCGGTGACCGCCGCAAGGCCATGCTCGCCGACATCGCCATCCTCACCGGTGGCCAGGTCATCAGCGAGGAGGTCGGCCTCAAGCTCGAGAGCGCCGGCGTCGACCTGCTCGGCCGCGCCCGCAAGGTCGTCGTCACCAAGGACGAGACGACGATCGTCGAGGGCGCCGGCGACAGCGACCAGATCGCCGGCCGGGTCAACCAGATCCGCGCCGAGATCGAGAAGTCGGACTCCGACTACGACCGCGAGAAGCTGCAGGAGCGCCTGGCCAAGCTGGCCGGTGGTGTCGCCGTCATCAAGGCCGGCGCCGCGACCGAGGTCGAGCTCAAGGAGCGCAAGCACCGCATCGAGGACGCGGTGCGCAACGCCAAGGCCGCCGTCGAGGAGGGCATCGTCGCCGGTGGTGGCGTCGCCCTCGCGCAGGCCACGGCCGTCGCGTTCGAGAAGCTGGAGCTCGACGGTGACGAGGCGACCGGTGCCAACATCGTGCGCGTCGCGCTCGAGGCCCCGCTGAAGCAGATCGCCGTCAACGCCGGCCTCGAGGGTGGCGTCGTCGCGGAGAAGGTCCGCAACTCCGACACCGGGCACGGCCTCAACGCCGCCACCGGCGAGTACGTGGACCTGGTCGCGGCCGGCATCATCGACCCGGCCAAGGTCACCCGCTCGGCGCTGCAGAACGCCGCCTCCATCGCGGCGCTCTTCCTCACCACCGAGGCCGTCATCGCCGACAAGCCGGAGAAGGCCGCCCCGGCCATGCCCGGTGGCGACGGCGGCATGGGCGGCATGGACTTCTGAGTCCCGCCGCTGCCGTCCGGTAGCACCCAGCACGTCCCGGCAGGGGCGGTCCCGCAGCACGCGGGGCCGCCCCTGTCGGCGTTCCGCGCCCCGTCTGCCCGCCGAGATCGGCGATCTCGGCGGCATCAGCAGCTGATACCGCCGAGATCGCCGATCTC
>NZ_JBJGZP010000044.1:0-15423 GCF_054050555.1 Blastococcus sp. SYSU D00695
GAGATCGGCGATCTCGGCGGTATCAGCGCCCGATGCCGCCGAGATCGCCGATCTCGGCGGGGGCAGGCACCGGGGACCAGGCAGCCAGCGGGCAGCTCAGCGGCGGGCGTCGGCCGCCGCGTAGAGCGCGATGCCGGCCGCGACGCTGACGTTGAGCGACTCGGTGTCCCGGGTGATCGGGATGCGGACGACGACGTCGCAGCGCTCGCGCACCAGCCGGGACAGGCCGGTCCCCTCGGCGCCGACGACCAGCGCCACGGGGTCGGCGAAGCCGTCGTAGTCGTGCAGGTCGACGTCGCCGTCCCCGGCCAGGCCGACCGTCTGCAGCCCGGCGTCCTGGTAGGAGGCCAGCGCCCGGGCCAGGTTGACCGCGCGCGCCACCGGCAGGCGGGCCGCGGCCCCGGCACTGGTCCGCCAGGCCGAGGCGGTCATGCCGACCGACCGGCGCTGCGGCACGACGACCCCGTGCGCGTCGAACGCGGCGGCCGAGCGGACGACGGCGCCGAGGTTGCGCGGGTCGGTGACGCCGTCCATCGCGACGACCAGCGGCGGCCGGCCGGAGTTGCGGGCGATGTCGAGCAGGTCGTCGGGGTGCGCGTACTCGTACGGTGGCACCTGCAGGCCGATGCCCTGGTGCAGGGCGTGGTTGGACATCCGGTCGAACTCGGCCTTGCCGACCTCGAGCAGCGGCAGCCCGCGGTCGGCGGCCAGCGTGAGCGCCTCGGTGACCCGCTCGTCGCTGCGCCCGGAGTCGGTGACCACGTACAGCGCCGTCGCCGGGATCTCGGCCCGCAGCGCCTCGACGACGGGGTTGCGGCCCAGCAGCAACTCGGGCGCCTCCTCGGCGCGCTGGCGGCTGCGGTCGCGCTCGGTGCGGCGGCGGGCCTCGGCCTGCGCCTTGCGCTGCGCCGGGTGGCCCTTGCGCGCCTCGGCCGGCGGGGTCGCCCCGCGCCCGGCGAGCGACCGGCGGTTCTTGCCGCCGGTGCCCGCGGTCGCGGTCTTCTTGCCGGCGCCGGTGGACCGGCCTCGGCGCTGACTGTTGCCGGCCATCAGCGGCTCAGCTCCCATCGGGGTCCTGCCGGGGTGTCCTCGACCTGCACACCGAGGGCGGTGAGCTGGTCGCGCACCGCGTCGGCGGTGGCGAAGTCCTTGCGGGCACGGGCGGCCTGCCGCTGCTCCAGGGCCAGGCGCACCAGGCCGTCGGTGACGTCGGCGAGCCGGTCGTCGGTGCCGCCGGCCGCCGCCCAGTGCGGGTCCAGCGGGTCCAGCCCCAGGACGGCGAGCATCGCGCGCACCGCGGCCAGGTCGGCGGCAGCGGCGGCGTCGTCGCCCCGGTCGAGGGCGCCGTTGCCGTCGCGGACGGTGTCGTGCACGACGCCCACCGCCGCCGAGGTGCGCAGGTCGTCGTCCATGGCGGCGTCGAACGCGGCCGGTCGCCCGCCCGGCTCGACGTCACCCACGCGCTCGACCGCCCGGCGGACGAAGGACTCGATCCGCCGGTAGGCGACCCCGGCCTCCTGCAGCGCGGCGTCGGTGAACTCGATCGTCGACCGGTAGTGCGGGGTCACGAGGTAGTAGCGCAGCTCCACCGGCCGCACCCGCTGCACGACCTCGTCGACCAGCGCGGTGTTGCCCACGGACTTGCTCATCTTCTCGCCGCCGAGGGTCACCCAGCCGTTGTGCACCCAGTAGCGGGCGAAGGCGTCGCCGGCGGCCCGGGACTGGGCTTGCTCGTTCTCGTGGTGCGGGAAGCGCAGGTCCAGCCCGCCGCCGTGGATGTCGAACTCGGCGCCCAGGTAGCGCCCGGCCATCGCCGAGCACTCCAGGTGCCAGCCGGGCCGGCCGCGGCCCCAGGGGGTCGGCCAGGACGCGGTGCCCGGCTCCCCCGGCTTGCTGCCCTTCCACAGCGCGAAGTCGCGCGGGTCGCGCTTGCGGTCGTCGGTGTCGGTGTCGGCGGCCGGCTGCAGGTCGTCGACCCGCTGCCCGGTGAGCGCGCCGTAGTCGGGGAAGGAGCGGACGTCGAAGTAGACGTCCCCGCCGGCGGCGTAGGCGTGCCCGCGCTCGATGAGCCGCTCCATCAGCTCGACCATCTCGGGCACGTGGCCGGTGGCCCGCGGCTCGTAGGTGGGCGGCAGCACGCCGAGGACGTCGTAGGCCCGCGTGCAGGCCAGCTCGTTCTCGTAGGCCCAGGCCCACCACGGGACGCCGTTCGCCTCGGCCTTGGCCAGGATCTTGTCGTCGACGTCGGTGACGTTGCGGACCAGCGTCACCCGGTGGCCGGTGGCGGTCAGCCAGCGGCGCAGGACGTCGAAGTTCAGGGCGGCGCGGACGTGCCCGACGTGCGGCGGCCCCTGCACCGTCAGGCCGCAGACGTACACGGAGACCTCGCCCGCGCGCAGGGGCACGAACTCGCGGACCGCACGGGCGGCGGTGTCGTGGAGGCGGAGGCTCACCGCGCGGAGTCTACGGAGCCCGGAACGGCGCCCCCGGCTCGCTCCCGCGGGCGCCTGCGGTCCCGCCCGCTCACGACCCGGCCCGGACCACCAGCGCGGTCGCCACCGCCGCCCGGCCCTCCCCGCGCCCGACCAGGCCCAGCCCGTCGGTCGTGGTGCCCGAGACGCTGACCGGGGCGCCCAGGGCGGCCGACAGCACGGCCTCCGCCTCGGCCCGCCGCGGGCCCAGCTTCGGCGTGGGTGCGATCAGCTGGACCGAGGCGTTGCCGACCCGCCAGCCGGCGTCGGCCAGCACCGCGCGCACGTGCTCGAGGACGGCCGCGCCGCGGGCGCCGGCCCAGCGCGGGTCGTCGGTGCCCAGCAGGCCGCCGATGTCGCCGAGGCCGGCCGCGGAGAGGACGGCGTCGGTCAGGGCGTGCGCGACGACGTCGCCGTCGGAGTGCCCCGCGCAGCCGTCCGCGCCGGGCCACTGCAGGCCGGCGAGCCAGCACTCGCGGCCGGCCTCGACCGGGTGGACGTCGACGCCGGTGCCCACGCGCGGCAGCTCGGTGCTCACCGGCCCACCAGCAGCTCGGCCAGCGCCAGGTCGTGGGCGACGGTGATCTTCGCGGCGCGGTCGGAGCCGGCGACGGTGCGCACGGGGACGCCCAGGGCGCGGACCACGGCGGCGTCGTCGGTCAGCTCGACGCCCTCCTCCAGCTCCCCGTAGGCCTCGGCGAGCACGACGCGGGAGAAGCCCTGCGGGGTCTGCACCCGGCGCAGCGTCGCGCGGTCGGGGGCCGCCGTGACGGCCCCGTCGGCGTCGACCACGACGGTGGTGTCGACGACGGGCAGCACCGGGACCACCGCCGCGGCGCCGGCGGCCAGCGCGTCGAGCACGCGGGTGACCACGGCGGGCGGGGTCAGCGGGCGGGCGGCGTCGTGCACCAGGACGGCGGCGGCACCGGGGTCGCTGGCGTCGAGCGCGGCCCGGACCGACGCGGTGCGGGACTCCCCGCCCTCGACCAGGGTGGCCAGCCCGCGCAGGGCGGTCGCGAAGGCCTCCCGTTCCGCGGGCGGCACGGCGACCACGACCTCGGCCGCGCCGCCGTCGAGCAGGGTCTGCACCGCCCAGACCACGAGCGGGCGGCCGCCCAGCGGCACGAGCGCCTTGGGCCGGTCGGCCCCCAGACGCAGACCACTCCCGGCCGCTGCGACGATGCCGACAGCGTGCACGGGAGCGGTCAGGGAGTGCGGGGCGCGGGGTGCGCTCAGCTGGCGAGGACCTCGTCGAGGAGGACCTCCGCCTTGTCCTCGTTGGTGCCCTCGGCGAGCGCGAGCTCGCTGACGAGGATCTGCCGGGCCTTGGAGAGCATCCGCTTCTCGCCGGCGGACAGCCCGCGGTCCTTGTCCCGGCGCCACAGGTCGCGCACGACCTCGGCGACCTTGTTGACGTCGCCGGAGGCCAGCTTCTCGAGGTTGGCCTTGTAGCGACGGGACCAGTTGGTCGGCTCCTCCGTGTGCGGGGCGCGCAGCACCTCGAACACCCGGTTGAGCCCGTCCTGACCGACGACGTCGCGGACACCGACGATCTCTGCGTTGTCGGCCGGGACGCGCACGGTGAGGTCACCCTGGGCGACCTTCAGCACGAGGTAGGCCTTCTCTTCGCCCTTGATGACCCGAGTCTCGATCGCCTCGATCAGAGCAGCGCCGTGGTGCGGGTAGACGACGGTCTCGCCGACAGTGAAGCCCATGTGGATGTGACCCCTTTCGCTGTCCACAGCCTACCACGGCAGACTGCTTCCAGGCGCGTCTCAGGATCGGCAAAGCCGCAGGTCAGAGGCCACATGAGATACCCGGGAGGGGTTGACACGACGATGGTCGGTGTGCCTGCGGAGCCCGTCCGGCGGGGTGCCGTGGGCCGTGCGCTGGTGCTCGCGACCCACCCCGGGCCGGCGGTCGCGGTCACCGTCGTCGCCACGCTCCTGGCCGTCGCCGCCGGGGTGCAGGCGGGGCGCGTGGTCCTGGTGTTCCTTGCCGTCCTCGCAGGTCAGGCGTCCATCGGCTGGAGCAACGACTGGCTGGACGCCGACCGCGACCGGGCCGTCGCGCGCGCGGACAAACCCGTCGTGCAGGGCGCGGTGGACCCGGTGCTGCTGCGCACGGCGGCCCTGGCGGCCGCGGCCGTCGCCGTCGTCCTGTCGCTGCTGCTGGGGCCCGCGCCGGGGCTGCTCCTGCTGGTCCTGGTGGTCAGCGGCTGGGCCTACAACGCCGGCCTGAAGCGCACCGCCGCCTCCGTCGTCCCGTACGTGACCGGGTTCGGGCTGCTCCCCGCCGGCGTCGTCGCCGCGGCGCCGGGCACCCCGGCCGCGCCCTGGTGGCTGGTCGCCGCCGGCGGTGCGCTGGGCGCCGCCGCCCACCTGGCCAACGTCGCACCCGACGTCGAGGAGGACCTCGCCACGGGCGTGCGCGGGTTCCCGCACCGGATCGGGCCCCGGGCGTCCGCGGCGGCCGGCGCGGCGCTGCTGTTCGCCGCCTCGCTGGTGCTGGTGCTCGGTCCCGACGGCCCGCCGACGCCGGCCGGCTGGGCCTGCCTCGCCCTCGCCGCCCCGGCGGTGGCCGTCGCCGCCCTGTCCGGGACCGAGCGCTTCCGCCGGCTGGCCTTCCCCGCCGTGATGCTGCTGACGGTGCTCGACGTCGTCCTGCTGCTCCTGGGCGGCGCCGGGCTCACCGCCTAGGCGTCTCCCCGGGCAGGGACAGCGCACCGCTGGGGCAGGCGCGCACCGCCTCCGCCACCGCGGACGGGTCCGCCGGCGCCTCCTGCCGCACGTGGAGGACGCCGTCGTCGTCCAGTTCGAAGACCGTCGGCGCCAGCACCTCGCACACGCCGCTGGCGATGCACCGCTCCCGGTCGACCACGACCCGCGTCACCGGGTCAGCCTGGCCGGCAGCCGCTTGAGCCCGTTGACGAACGACGACTGCAGCCGGGCCGGGGGCCCGGTCACCTCGAGGTCGGGCAGGTGGTCGAACAGCGCGCGGAAGGCGACGGCGACCTCCCGCCGCGCGAGGTGGGCGCCCAGGCAGAAGTGCGGGCCCTTCGACCCGAACCCGACGTGCGGGTTCGGGTCGCGGGTCAGGTCCAGCCGGTGCGGGTCGGGGAAGACGGCGGGGTCGCGGTTGGCGGCGGCGTAGAACAGCAGGAACTTGCTGCCCGCCGGGAACTGCCGGCCGGACAGCTCGACGTCCCGGGTCGCCGTCCGCCGCATCCAGGTGATCGGGCTGGTCCAGCGGACCACCTCCTCCACCGCGGTGCGGGTGATCCCCGGGTCGGCCGCCCACCGGTCGCGCTGGTCGGGGTGCTCGGACAGCGCCAGCACCCCCTGGGAGATGGCGTTGCGGGTGGTCTCGTTGCCGGCGACCAGCAGCAGGATGAAGAAGCTGGCGATCTCCTGGTCGCTCAGCCGCTCCCCGTCGACCTCCGCCGTCACCAGCGCCGTCGTCAGGTCCTCGGCCGGGCGGCTGCGCCGCTCCACCGCCATCCGGGTCATCAGCCCGGCCAGCAGCTCGCCGGCGGCCAGGAAGGCGGCGACGGCGTGGTCCTCGCTGTCGATCAGCTCGGGGTCGCCGCCGGAGAGTATGACGTTGGACTGCTGCAGCACCATGGCGCGGTCCTCGTCGGGGACGCCCATCAGGTCGCAGATGACCCGCAGCGGGATCGGGGCGGCCAGGTCGGCGACGACGTCGAGCGTGCCGTCACCGGCCTCGGCGGTGCGGCGCGCCCGGGCGACGACGTCCTCGGCCACCGCCTGCACCGAGCCGACCAGGCCCTCGAGGATGCGCGGGGTGAACGCCTTGGCCACGATCCGCCGGATCTTGGCGTGCCGCGGGTCGTCCATGCTGATCAGCGAGCCGTAGAACTCGTTGAGGTCCGGCGGCATGTCCTGGATCGACACCGCGCCCGCGCCGGAGGAGAAGAGGTCCGGCCGGGAGCTGATCGCCTCGACGTCGGCGTAGCGGGTGACCGCGTGGTAACCGGGTCCGACCGGCAGGTAGGGGATCTCCGGTTCACGGAAGAACGCGAACGGAGCCTCGGCGCGCAGCCGGTCGAGCACCGCGTGCTTGACCTCCGGCGACTGCCCCCAGAACGCCCGGTCGGAGAGGTCGACGGCGTCCAGGCCGGAGCCGGGGTGGACGGGCACGGACACGGGGCCTCCCGGGACGCGGCGCAGGGGCCCTCACCGTGGCGCCGGTCACATCGCCGGTCAAGCCCCCGGCGGGCGGCGGTCCCGCGCCGGGAGGCCGGGCGGGGCCGGGCACGACGCCCGGCCCCGCCGGAGGTCAGCGGCGACCGCCGCCGTGGCCGTTCCCGGACCCGTTGCCGTTGCCCGTGCCGGCGTTGCCGTTGCCGTTGCCGTGACCGTTGCCAGAGCCGTTGCCGTTCCCCGGGCCGCTGGTGCTGTTGGTGCCGCCGTCGGAGCCGGCCGCGGCGGGGGCGGGCGCCGGAGCGGGCGCCGGTGCGGGCTGGTCGACCACCGGGTCACCGGCCGGCTCCTCGGGCGCGGACGGGGGCTGCTCGGCCGGGTCCTCCTGGACCGGCAGCGAGGCCCGCGCCAGGTCCTGGCACGTGGTCAGGTCCGGACCGTGCGGCTTGCCCACGCGGGCGAAGCAGCTGACGACCTCCCCGCGGACGAGCCCGGCGTGGCTGCCGGCGCTCACCCACGCGCCGAAGGAGCCCCAGTCCTCGTCGGGGTTCGCCGGGCCCAGCGCCCACACCGCGGGGTCGACCGGCGCGGTCTCGCCGGCGACCTCGTCCGTGGCGCCGTCCGTCGTCTCGTCCGTGGTCTCGCCCGTGGTCTCGCCGGTGGTCCCGTCCGTGGTCTCGCCGGTGGTCCCGTCGGTGGTCCCGTCGGCGCCGACGACGTCGTCGGTGCCGGCGTCGGCGTCGGCGTCGGTGCCGTCGCTGGTGGTGACGACGGCCGGGTCGTCGTCCTGGCCCGGCAGGACCTGCGCCGTCGCGGCACCGGTCAGGACGAGCGCGGCCGCGCCGCCGGCGACCGCGGCCTTGGCGACGGCGCCGGTGGCGGCGAACTTGGCGACGAGCGTGCTGAGGATCATGCGGGGTCTCTTCCGTGAGCTGCGTGCGGGTCGGCCGACCGTCGTCCGCGACGGGTCGGTGGTCAGACCGGTCGCCAGCAGCTCGGCCAGGGCCGCGTTCGGCCGCCCGGGCGCGGTCGCCGCTGCCCGGACCGCGTCGGTGAACGCGGTCAGGGCGCGGGCGTCCGCGGTCCCGGGACGGCCGGCGAGGGCGGCCTCGAAGGCCTCCTCGGCGACTCGGGCGTCGGCTGGCGTGGTCATCTCGCTCCCGTCATCGCCGGGCGGGCCCGCAGGGGTACGCGGGCCGCCGCCGGCTCACCCGCCGGGGTGAGCCCGGGCGGCGCCAGCTCCTCGCGCAGCCGGCGCAGACCGCGCCGCTGCAGGGCCTTGACCGCCCCCGGCGACCGGCCCAGCACGTCGGCCACCTGCTCGACGGTCAGGTCGGCCAGGACCCGCAGCAGCAGCACCGAGCGCTGGTCGGACGGCAGTCCGCCGCACAGCCGGTGCACCGCCTCGGTGCCGAGGCGGTCGAGGACGTCGTCCTCCACGTCGCCACCGACGGCGTCGGGGACCAGCTCGTCCCCGCCGTCGGCCAGCTGCGGACGGCGCCCGCGCCGGCGCCAGTCGTCGACCAGCCGGCGGTGGGCGATGGTGAACACCCACGACCGCAGACCGGCCTCGTCGCCGGTGAACGACGCCAGCCCGCGGAAGACGTCGAGGAACGTCTCGCTGGCCAGGTCGTCGGGCTCGACCGCCCCGTGCAGCCGCAGGTAGCCGGTAACCGCCGGGGCCAGGTCGCGGTAGAGGACCTCGAAGGCCCACCCCGCGCCGGCCCGCGCGGCCGCGAGCACGCCGTCGAACGCCGTTCCCAGTCCCGCGTCCCGCGCCATCCGCACCTCCCGCCGTCTCCCCGTGGCGGAGAGGGCATCGGCAGGGACGGGCCCGTCCTGTACGGCGGTCGCCCGGACGGGCGGTGCGGGCTAGGGCGGCGTCGTCCCCCGCTCGCGCTCCTGCTCGACCACGAGCGGCAGGTCCGCCAGCCGGTCCAGGCCCTGCAGCGGGCGGCGCATCCGCTGGTTGCCGGCCAACCGCTCCCGGTTGCGCTCGAGGAAGGCCCAGTAGCCGGCCGTGAACGGGCAGGCGTCCTCGCCGAGCCGCTTGCGCGGGTCGTAGCGGCAGCCGCCGCAGTAGTCGCTCATCCGGTCGATGTAGGCGCCGCCCGAGGCGTACGGCTTGGTGGCGAGCACCCCGCCGTCGGCGTGCTGGCTCATGCCGACGACGTTGCTCACCATCACCCAGTCGTAGCCGTCGACGAACGAGCGGTGGAACCAGTCGGTCATCTCCAGCGGGTCGATGCCGCGCTGCAGGGCGTAGTTGCCCAGCACCATCAACCGCGGGATGTGGTGCACCCAGCCGTCGCGCCGGAGGTCGGTGAGGACGCCGGACAGGCAGGCGGCGTCCACGGCGTCGCCGTCGAGCTCGGCCAGCCACCCGGGGACGTGCTCGGTGGCCGCGAGCGCGTTGCCGTGCCGGTACTCCCGGCCCAGGTGCCAGTACAGGTGCCAGACGTAGTCCCGCCAGCCCATGACCTGCCGGACGAACCCCTCGACGCTGTTGAGCGGCAGCGGGTCCCCCGCCGCGGCGCGGTCGCGGGCGGTGCGCTCGGCGGCGGTGACGACCTCCAGCGGGTCGAGCAGCCCCAGGTTGAGCGCCGGCGACAGCAGCGAGTGGGCCAGCCACCGGTCGCCGGAGAGCATCGCGTCCTCGTGCGGCCCGAACGCACCCAGCCGGTTCTCCAGGAAGTCGTCGAGCCGGTACAGGGCCTCCGCGCGGGTGGCCGGGAACAGCCGCGGGCCGTCGTCCCCCACGAACGAGACCAGCCCCTCGGCCTCCCACCGGTCGAGGTCGGCCCGCACCTCGGCGTCGATCTCGTCCTCCTGCGGCCACCACGGCTCGGGGACGCCCACGCGCCCGTCGGCCGGCGGGGGCTCGCGGTTCTCCGTGTCGAGGTTCCAGCGGCCACCGACCGGCTCGCCGCCGTCCATCAGGACGTCGTGGCGGCGCCGGGAGTCGCGGTAGAAGTCCTCCATCAGCAGCCGGCGCCTGCCCCGCCCCTCGGCCCACGCGGTGAACTCCGCCCGGGTGGCCACGAAGCCCCGGGCGGCGAGCACCTGCAGGTCCGGGCGGCGCAGCACGTAGTCGCGGCTGCTCCAGGTGGTGGGCGCGCACACCGACAGCGGCTCCCGCACGCGGTCCAGCGCCTCGGCGTACGTGGCCACCCGGTGGAACTCGGCCTGCTCGCCGAGCTCGGCCGCGCGGTGCCGCAGCGCCGACAGCACCAGGTGCGCCTTCTGCCGGTGGAAGCGGCGGCGCGCGAGGACCGCCCGCGCCTCGACCAGCAGCACCGGCTGGCCGGGTCCGTCGAGGAAGTGCGGGCCCATCTGGTCGGCGAAGCACCACCGTCGCGTCCCCGGCGCGCGCGCCGGGAAGTCGGCCAGCGCCGGGTCGGGACCCTCGCGGAGACCCACGGCCTCACCTCCCGGCGGACATCGTGGGTCGACCGTTAGGCTCGGCGCGACTCAGGCCACCGAACTCGCGGTGGCCGGCACGTGCTCGCTGGAGGTCGACGTGAACCGCGCACTGCGCGCCGCCACGATGGGGGCCCTGCTGCTCACCCCGGTCGTGATGACCGCCTGCAGCGCCGGGCAGGTCAACCAGACCAGCTCGCAGGACCGCGACAAGGTCGGCCCCAGCGCCCAGGTCGGCGACCTGGAGCTGCGCCAGGTCCAGCTCGCGAACCCGTGCGAGGCGGACGAGGACGCCACCGCCTACGAGGACGGCGACTCCCCGGAGCTCGTCCTCTCCATCGTCAACGGGGGCCGCGCGGCCGACACGCTGACCGGCATCTCGGGCGACTTCTTCGAGGGCGTCTACGTCGGCGAGGTGCCCGGCGACACCCCGGCCGCACCGGTCACCTCCTCGGCCCCGCCCGCGGCGGCGACCACCGGGGCGCCCGGTGGCACCGCCGGGTCGACGGGTGCGGAGAGCACCGGTGCAGAGGCCACCGGCACCGGCGCGGAGGGCACGGGCACCGGCGCGGAGGGCACGGGCACCGGCGCCGCGACCCCGGCGGCCCCGACCGCCCCGGCGCCCGTGACCCCGACCGAGCGCCTCGACGTCGAGGTGCCGGCGGGCGAGGTGACCACCATCGGGCTGCGCCAGTACGAGGAGGGCGACCCCTGCGCCCCCGAGATCGCGGCCGACACCACCCGCCTGTTCCTCGCCGACGTCTCGCTCGACGAGCCCCTGACGGCGAGCCAGACGGTCACGCTCACCCTCACCTTCGCCGACGCCGGTGAGGTCACCGTCCCGGCCCTCGTCGCCGGCCCCGCCGGCGCCGTCGAGCGCGGCGAGGCGTTCGACTTCCACCACGAGGAGGAAGGCGCCGAGGGCGGCAACGAGCAGGACACCGAGTCCGAGTGACCCGGCGGCTCCCCGCCGCGGGAGCCGGCCTGCCGGGAACCGTCGGACCCCGCGGCTAGCGTCGGCGCGTGCCTCCCGCCGCGAAGACCGCCCGCCCCGCCCACCGCTGCTCCGAGTGCGGGTTCTCCTCGGCGAAGTGGGTGGGGCGCTGCCCCGAGTGCCAGGCGTGGGGCTCGCTGCAGGAGGTCGGCAGCGTCCCCTCCGGCGGCCTGCGCGCGGTGGTCGCCGGCCCGGTCACGGCGCCGGCCCGGCCGATCGCGGAGGTCGAGCTCACCGGGTCCCGCGCCGTCCCGACCGGCATCGCCGAGTTCGACCGCGTCCTGGGCGGCGGCCTGGTCCCCGGCGCCGTCCTGCTGGTCGCCGGGGAACCGGGCGTGGGCAAGTCGACGCTGCTGCTGGAGGTCGCCCACCGCGTCGCGGCGACCAACGGTCCCGCGCTGGTGGTGTCGGGCGAGGAGTCGGCCGGCCAGGTGCGCCTGCGCGCCGAGCGGATCGGCGCGCTGCACGACCGGTTGTACCTGGCCGCCGAGACCGAGCTGTCGGCGGTGCTCGCCCACGTCGAGCAGGTACAGCCCACGCTGCTGGTGCTCGACAGCGTCCAGACCGTGCGCTCCCCCGCCGTCGACGGCACCGACGGCGGCTCGACGCAGGTCCGCGCCGTCGCCAGCGCCCTGACCGCCGTGGCCAAGTCCCGCGGCATGACCACGATCCTCGTCGGCCACGTGACCAAGGACGGCGCGATCGCCGGTCCCCGCACGCTCGAGCACCTGGTCGACGTGGTCGTCTCCTTCGACGGCGAGCGGCACTCCACGCTGCGCCTGGTCCGCGCGACCAAGAACCGGTTCGGCCCGGCCGACGAGATCGGCTGCTTCGAGATCGGCGACGCCGGCGTCGTCGGGGTGCCCGACCCGTCGCACCTGTTCGTGTCCCGGCGGGCCGCGGCGGTGCCCGGCAGCTGCGTCACGGTGAACATGGAGGGCAGCCGCCCGCTGCTGGCCGAGGTGCAGGCCCTGGTGGCGCCCAGCGGCGGCGGCTCCCCGCGGCGGGCCGTGAGCGGGCTGGACCCGCAGCGGGTGGCGATGGTGAACGCCGTCCTCGAGCGGCGCGGTGGCGTGCGGCTGGCCGAGGCCGACGTCTTCGCCGCCTCGGTCGGCGGCGTGAAGATCGCCGAGCCGGCCGCCGACCTCGCCCTCGCGCTGGCGATCGCCTCGGCGGCGCGCGACACCCCGCTCCCGGTCGGCATGGTGGCGGTGGGCGAGGTGGGGCTGTCCGGGGAGATCCGGCGGGTGGGTGGCACGGGCCGGCGCCTGGCCGAGGCCGCCCGGCAGGGCTACCAGATCGCCCTCGTCCCGGAGGACGCCGGCCCGGCCCCGAAGGGGATGCGACTGGTCGAGGTGTCCGACCTCGGCACGGCGCTGGCCCGGCTCCGCTGATCGTCGTGCGAGCCGCCCCAGTACCGTTGGGCGACACGTAGACTCAGCCGCCGCACCACGTCGACCGTCAGGAGCGCTCGTGCCCCCCGCTGTGGACACCGAGGCCGCGCTACGCGAGCTCCTCGGCCGCATCGCACCCGGCACGGCCCTGCGCGACGGCCTGGAGCGGATCCTCGCCGGGCGCACCGGCGCGCTGATCGTGCTGGGCTACGACCGGGTGGTCGAGTCCATCTGCACCGGCGGCTTCGCCCTCGACGTCGCGCTCTCCGCGACCCGCCTGCGCGAGCTGGCCAAGATGGACGGCGCGGTGATCGTCTCCTACGACGGGCTGCGCATCGTCCGGGCCGGCGTGCACCTCATGCCCGACCCCACCGTCCCCACCGAGGAGTCGGGCACGCGGCACCGGACGGCGGAGCGCGTCGCGATCCAGACCGGCTTCCCCGTGATCTCAGTCAGCCAGTCGATGCACATCATCAGCGTCTACGTGGCCGGCCGGCGGTACACGCTCGAGCACCCCACGACCATCCTCGCGCGGGCCAACCAGGCGCTCGCCGCGCTGGAGCGCTACAAGCTGCGCCTCGACGAGGTCGCCAGCACCCTCTCCGCCCTGGAGATCGAGGACCTGGTCACGGTCCGCGACGCGATGAGCGTCAGCCAGCGCCTGGAGATGGTGCGCCGCATCGCCGACGAGATCGAGGGCTTCGTCGTCGAGCTGGGCACCGACGGGCGCCTGCTGGCCCTGCAGCTGGACGAGATGCTCGCCGGGGTGGAGGAGGACCGCGGGCTGCTGGTCCGCGACTACCTGCCCAACGGCGGGCGCCGCACCCGCAGCACCGAGCAGGTGCTCACGGACCTGCGGGCCCTGTCCGCCACCGAGCTGCTCGACCTCTCCGCGGTCGCGCGCTGCTACGGCCTGCCGACCTCCGCCGACGCGCTCGACTCCCCCGTCAGCCCGCGCGGCTTCCGGCTGCTGGCGCGGGTCCCCCGACTGCCCGCGGGCATCATCGACCGGCTGGTCGACCACTTCGGCGGCCTGCAGAAGCTGCTGGCCGCCACCATCGAGGACCTGCTGGCCGTCGAGGGGGTCGGCGAGGCCCGCGCCCGCGGCATCCGCGAGGGGCTGTCCCGGCTCGCCGAGACCTCCATCCTCGACCGCTACAGCTGAGAGCGGCCCCCGGTCAGCTGAGGGCCTCCGTCCCCGCTCGCACGCCCGGGTCGGCGCCGGATCAGGTGAGGGTGAGCGGGGAGTCCGCGCTGGTCGCGGTCTCCATCCGGCCGCGCAGCAGGTAGTCCCCCGGCGGGACCACGGTCCGCTCGACGCCGCACGTCGGCTCGCTCGACAGGCCGCTCCACACGAGCGGGAAGACGACCTGCTCCCCCGGCGCCAGGGTGCGGGTGTCGTCGCTGGACTCGGGCTGGCAGTCGTTGCTGCCCCACACCCGTGTGCCCGCGGTGTCCACCAGCACGATCTCCTGCAGCTCCGCGTCCAGCACCCGGACGCACGGCACCGCCGACACGTTGATGACCGCGAGCTCCAGCGTCGGCCCGCTCCCGGACGCCACCGTGCCCGGCCCCCGCACCTCGACGGCGATCATGTCGTCGCTGCACGGGTCGCCGGGCTGCGGGCCGGCGGGCGGTGCCGGGGTCTCCTCGACGGCGGCGGGCGGCGTCGGGGTCTGCACGCTGGCCAGCGACGGCAGCACGCGCTCCAGCGCGGGGGTGCCGGCCGCCCCGGTCGCGGCCGCGGGAGTGCTGCCGCCGGTGGCCTCCTCCTCCCCGGAGCCGCCGCCCAGCAGCGCGACGCCGAGCCAGCCACCGCCCCCGAGGACGGCGACGAGGAGCGTGAGCACCAGGAGCCGCCGTCGCCAGTAGACGGCGGCAGGCAGGGGCCCGACCGGGTGCAGCACGGCCAGAACGGTAGTGCGGCGCCGACGGGGCCACGCGTCCGGCACGCCGCTCCGGCCGGACGGCACACTGGACCCCCGTGGACAGCACCGACCCGCCGCCGGCGGCACCGCCGGGCAGCACCGGCCCGGCCCTCGGCGAGGCGCTGGTCGACTGGTTCGCGGACGCCGCCCGGGACCTGCCGTGGCGCCGTCCCGGCACCGACCCGTGGGCGGTGCTGGTCAGCGAGGTGATGCTGCAGCAGACCCCGGTCGCGCGCGTCGAGCCCGTGTGGCGGGAGTGGGTGTCCCGCTGGCCCACCCCGGCGGACCTGGCCGCCGTCTCGCCCGCCGACGTCATCCGCGCCTGGGGCAAGCTCGGCTACCCCCGCCGGGCCCTGCGGCTGCGGGAGACGGCGATCGCGCTCGTGGCCCGCCACGGCGGGCAGGTCCCCGCGGACGTGGCCGCGCTGGAGGCGCTGCCGGGCGTCGGCACCTACACCGCCCGCGCCGTCGCCTGCTTCGGCCACGGGCAGCCCCAGCCGGTCGTGGACACCAATGTGCGTCGCGTCGTGGCCCGCCTGGTCCACGGCCGGGCGGACGCCGCCCCCGCGCGGGCCGCGGACCTGACCGACGTCGCCGCGCTCGCGCCCGCCGACCCGGCGCGCGCGGTGCGCTTCTCGGTGGCCGCGATGGAGCTCGGGGCGCTGGTCTGCGTGGCCCGCACGCCCCGCTGCGACCGGTGCCCGGTGCGGACCTCCTGCGCGTGGCGCCTGGCCGGCAGTCCCGCGGCGGAGGGTCCGGCGCGGCGCGTGCAGCGGTTCGCGGGGACCGACCGGCAGGTGCGCGGCCGGCTGCTCGACGTCCTCCGGGCCGCCGATGCGCCGGTCGGCACCGCCGTCCTCGACGCCGTGTGGGAAGACGCCGCCCAGCGCAGCCGGTGCCTGGACTCGCTGCTGGCCGATGGCTTGGTCGAGCAGACCGCCGACGGCCGCTTCACCCTCCCCGCCTGACCGGCCCCCGTCCGCCAACCCCCGCCGAGATCGGCGATCTCGGCGGTATCAGGCGCTGATGCCGCCGAGATCGCCGATCTCGGCG
>NZ_JBJGZP010000045.1:0-15311 GCF_054050555.1 Blastococcus sp. SYSU D00695
GTGTGCGCCCAGGCCGCGTTCCCGGCCCCGGGACGCGGCCCCGGCGCACACGCTCGGGGGTGGGGGACCGCTAGTCGCGGAAGACGAGCGCGCCCTCGACCGCGCGCACGACCTCGTCCCAGTCGGCTCGCAGCACGGCGGCGTCCTCGGCGCGCAGCGTCGCCTGCGGGTCGCGGTCGGCGCGGGCCAGTGCCCGGCCCAGCGGTGCCGGCGGGGTGAGCAGCTCGTCGACGCGGCCGAGACCGGCGTACTCGGCGACGTCTCGCGCGCCCTCCACGGGCGGCAGCAGCGCCTCGTGCTGCACCAGCCCCGCTGCGCCGTCGGCCACCTCGGCCAGCACCTCGGCCAGCTCGGTGAGGTCGTAGCGGTCCTGCTCGGCCGGCAGCGGCGCCACGTCGGTCGCCGCCACCTCGGGCCAGGAGGCGATGCCGGTGAGGTCGTGCTCCTCGTCGCCGGCGCAGAAGCGGGACAGCTCGGCGGGGGAGGCGAAGAGGAAGACCTCGCCGTCGCGGCCGAGGAAGCGGGCCTCGTCCTCGACGTAGCAACGCAGGGTCAGCCCGGCGCCCTCGGGGACGACGAGCTCGACCGGCAGGATGCCGACGCCCTCCCAGAACGGCGCGGCGGCGGCCACGGCGGCCGGGGCCGCGGTGATCCGGCTGCCCCCGCGGATCGTGCTGGTGCCCGGAGCGGCGGGGGTGTCGGCGGCAGGGGTGTCGGAGGCAGGGGCCGCGGCCGCCGAGGTGGCGGTGGCACCGGCGGCCGGACGGGCGTCCCGGTCGGCGTCGTCGTCCTCGTCGTCGTCGATCTCGTCACCGAGGTCGTCGTCACCGAGGTCGTCGTCGCGGGCCTCGCTCGCCGCCGGGTAGTCCTCGATCCGCGCGGTGCCCGCGCCGGTCCAGTCCAGGTGGGCCGACAGCTCCTCGAGCACGTCCTCCCACAGCTCGTCCAGCGCCGACCCCATGCCGACCCACGCGTCCTCGCCCGCCCGACCGGCGAAGGCGTCCACGCCCAGGCCCAGCGAGCCCACCTCGGGCCGGGACACCAGCTCGGCCAGCGCGGAGAACTGGCCGCCCCGTCCGCCCCCGTCCGACGGGCGTGCGTCGAGCTCCACGTCGGGGTCGACGGCACGGTCGTCGTCCTCCTCGGCGTCCAGGTCGTCGTCGAGCTCCTCGTCGAGGTCGTCGTCGTCCTCGTCGCTGGTGTCGAGGCACTCGGCCAGCGCCCGGACGATGTCGATCGTCGCGGCGAGCTCCTCCACCGCCCAGCGGTCGGGGTCGTCGGCGGCGACGTCGTACACGCCGTCGAGGTCGTAGCGGTGGTCGTCGTCCGGCGTCAGGTCCGCGGCGCCCAGCCCCGTCACCACCGGCCACACGGGGTGGTCGGCGAGGTCGTGGTCGGTCGCGGTGCGGCAGAACGACGCGAGGGCGGCGGGGCTGGGGAAGAGGTGCACCCGGGCCGTGTCGTCCTCGGTCGTGCCGAGGAACGCCTGCCACTCCTCGCCGTCCTCCTCCCACGGCGGCGCCCAGAGGGTGTACCCGGTCCGGTCGTCGAGGGTGAGGGCGATGGGGACGATGCTGGGCCTGGCCACCCGCCCATCCTGCCGGGTGGACCCGCGACCGCGCCCCGGGGATGCCGATTCGTTCCAACGGCCCCGCTGCAGGGGCCCGCCACGAGCTCGCGAGTGGTGGGGGGCAGCGGGGTCCTTCCTCAGAACCCCTTCGGGTGCCACACCGTCTTGGTCTCGAGGAACGTGCGCATCCGGCCGAGACCGGGGTCGCCGGTCCAGTCCGGCTCGGCGGCCGGCGGGCGCAGCACCCGCTTGATGCTGCCCGCCGCCTCGCGCTCCAGCTCCATCGCGCGGTCGGCGGGGGCGCCGGTGAGGTCGACGGCGTCGACGTCGTCGTGCTCGGCCAGCCACGGGCCCAGCTCGCCGGCGTCGCCGGTGAGGAGGTTGACCACGCCCGCGGGCACGTCGCTGGTCGCCAGCACCTCGCCGAGGGTGACGGCGGGCAGCGGCCGCTCCCGCGAGGTGACGACGACGGCGGTGTTGCCGCCGGCGAGCACCGGGGCGAGCACGCTCACCAGGCCCAGCAGCGACGACCGCTGCGGGGCGAGCACCGCGACGACCCCGGTCGGCTCGGGCAGCGAGAAGTCGAAGTACGGGCCGGCGACCGGGTTGGCGCTGCCGAGGACGGCGGCCAGCTTGTCGGTCCAGCCGGCGTACCAGACCCAGCGGTCGATGGCGGCGTCGACGGCGGCCCGGGCCCGGCCCGTCGACAACCCCTCGCCGGCGGCGACCTCCTCGCAGAACTGCGCGTGCCGGCCCTCCATCACCTCCGCGACCCGGTAGAGCACCTGGCCGCGGTTGTAGGCGGTGGCTCCGGACCACGTCGCGAACGCGCCGCGGGCGGCCACGACGGCGTCCCGGGCGTCCTTGCGCGAGGCCCACGCGGCGTTGGCGAGGAACGCGCCCTTGGCGTCGCGCACCTCGTAGGTCCGTCCGGACTCCGAGCGGGGGAACGCGCCGTTCACGTAGAGCTTGTAGGTCTTGCGGACCGCGAGCCGTTCGTTGCCGATCACTGCCCGTCCTCGCTGTCCATGGGTCGCTCCCGCACTCGCTCCGCTCCTCGCTCGCTGGCGCTCGCTGCGATGCTCACTCGCTGTCCGCTCCCGTGCTCATGAGGTAGGCGGCCAGCCCGTGCCGGCCGCCCTCGCGGCCGTAGCCGGACTGCTTGTAGCCGCCGAACGGCGACGTCGGGTCGAACTGGTTGAACGTGTTGGCCCACACCACGCCGGCGCGCAGCCGGTCGGCGACCGCGAGGATCCGCGAGCCCTTCTCCGACCAGATGCCGGCCGACAGCCCGTAGGTGGAGTTGTTGGCCTTGGCGATCGCCTCGTCGGGAGTGCGGAAGGTGAGCACCGACAGGACCGGGCCGAACACCTCGTCGCGGGCGATCCGGTTCGCCGTCGAGACGCCGGTGAACACCGTTGGCGGGAACCAGAAGCCGCGGTCGGGCAGGTCGCAGGCCGGCTGCCAGCGGGTGGCGCCCTCGGCCTCACCGGCGTCGGACAGCTCGCGGATGCGCTGCAGCTGCTCCGCGGAGTTGATCGCGCCGAGGTCGGTGTTCTTGTCCAGCGGGTCACCGACGCGCAGGGTGCCGATCCGCCGCTGCAGCGCCTCGATGACCTCGTCGTGCACGTTCTCCTGCACCAGCAGCCGGGAGCCCGCGCAGCAGACGTGGCCCTGGTTGAAGAAGATGCCCTGCACGATGCCCTCGACGGCCTGGTCGACGGGGGCGTCGTCGAACACGATGTTCGCCGCCTTGCCGCCCAGCTCCAGGGTCAGCTTCTTCCGCGTGCCGGCCACCGCCCGGGCGATGGAGCGGCCGACCTCGGTGGAGCCGGTGAACGCCACCTTGTCGACGTCGGGGTGCTCCACCACGGCCCGTCCGGTCTCCCCGGCGCCGGTCACGATGTTCACCACGCCCGGCGGGAGGTCGGCCTGGCGGCACACCTCGGCGAACAGCAGCGCGGTCAGCGGGGTGGTCTCGGCCGGCTTGAGGACGACGGTGTTGCCGGTGGCCAGCGCGGGCGCGACCTTCCACGCCAGCATCAGCAGCGGGAAGTTCCACGGGATGACCTGCCCGGCCACGCCCAGCGGCCGCGGGGCCGGCCCGAGGCCCGCGTGCTCGAGCTTGTCGGCCCAGCCCGCGTGGTAGAAGAAGTGCGCCGCGGCCAGGGGCACGTCGACGTCGCGGGACTCGCGGATCGGCTTGCCGTTGTCCAGCGACTCCAGGACGGCGAACTCCCGCGCCCGCTCCTGCAGCAGCCGGGCGATGCGGAACAGGTACTTGCCGCGGTCGGCGGGGCGCATCGGGCCCCAGACGCGGGTGAACGCCCGGCGGGCGGCCTTCACGGCGCGGTCGACGTCGGCGTCGGTGCCGACGGCGACCTCGCTGAGCACCTCCTCGGTCGCCGGGTTGACCGTCTTCATGGCCTCGCCGGAGCCGTCGACGAACTCGCCGTCGACGAACAGGCCGTAGCTGGCGCGGACGTCGACGATCGAGCGGGACTCGGGGGCCGGGGCGTACTGGAACGGGCTGCCCGAGGGCTGGGCCGGGCCGGGCGGAGGAGTGGTCACAGTCAGTCCACCGAGACGTGGTCGGGGCCGGAGTAGTGGCCGGTGCGGAGCTTCTGCCGCTGCAGGAGCAGGTCGTTGAGCAGGCTGGACGCGCCGATGCGGAACCAGTCGGGGGTGAGCCAGTCGGGGCCGGCGGTCTCGTTGACCAGCACGAGGTGCCTGATCGCGTCCTTCGTCGTCCGGATGCCGCCGGCGGGCTTGACGCCGACCTGGCGGCCGGTGGCGGCGCGGAAGTCGCGGACCGCCTCCATCATCACCAGGCACACCGGGAGCGTCGCGGCGGGGGAGACCTTGCCGGTGGAGGTCTTGATGAAGTCGCCGCCGGCGAGCATCGCCAGCCAGGAGGCGCGGCGGACGGCGTCGAGGGTGACCAGCTCGCCGGTCTCCAGGATGACCTTGAGGTGCGCGCCGCCGCAGGCCTCCTTCACGGCGACGATCTCGTCGAACACGTCGAGGTAGCGGCCGGAGAGGAACGCGCCGCGGTCGATGACCATGTCGATCTCGTCGGCGCCGTTGGCGACCGCGTCGCGGACGTCGGCGAGCTTCACCCCCAGGCTGGCGCGGCCGCTGGGGAAGGCGGTGGCGACGGCGGCGACGTTGATCCCGGTGCCGGTCAGCGCCTCCTTGGCGACGCCGGCCAGGTCGCCGTAGACGCAGACCGCGGCGACCGGCGGGCAGCCGGGGTCGCTCGGGTCGGGGCGGCGGGCCTTGGCGGCGAGCGACCGGACCTTGCCGGGGGTGTCGGCACCCTCGAGCGTGGTCAGGTCGACCATCGAGATCGCGGTGTCGATCGCCCAGGCCTTCGCCGTCGTCTTGATCGACCGGGTCCCGAGGACCGCGACGCGCGACTGCGCGCCCACCTGGTCGACACCGGGCAGGCCGTGCAGGAAGGCGCGGAAGGCCGAGTCGGAGCGGGTCACGTCCGCGTACGGCGCCGGGGGCTCGCGCCGCGGCGGGGTCCCCGCCACCGGTGTCTGCGGATCGAGCACGTGCGTCATGCCGGCCATTCTCCCTCGCCATCGGCGGCTGTCCCGCCCACACTCACCCGGCCGGGGCGGACCCGCCCGGGCGACGTCGGGAGGGCGGTCCGGTGCAGGGGTGCGGTCCTGCACCGTGCAGGAGCGCCGTCCCGCACGGTCAGGCGGTGGGGACGGCGGCGAGCTGGTCGCGCAGGGCCTCGAGGTTGGCGCGCATCTGCGGGCGCATGTCCCGGTGCTGGGGGAGCAGCGCCCCGGTCAGCGCGCGCATCGGTGGGGGCAGCGGCCGGGTGATCGCGTAGGAGTGCGTGACCCGCGTGCCGTCCTCGGCCGGCTCGAGGTCGTAGCGCCAGGTCGTGGAGTCGGGCACGAGCGCCGTCGGCACGGTGCGGAAGGCGAAGGCCCGGCCGGGGTCGGCGACGAGCACCTCGCAGCGCCGGGACCAGCGGGTCGCCCACTGCGCCCGGTTCGACCCGCGGAAGACCGACCCGACCGACCCGGCGGCCGGACCCGGCAGCCAGACGGCGGTGTGGCACTCGGGGCTGCGCTCGCCGATGCGGGTCACGTCGGCGACGACGGCGTAGACGGCGGCGGCGTCGGCGGGGACCACGAGCTCGACGGAGCCGGCGGTGCGCCACGGGCGGCGGGTCACGGCCCGCACGGTGGACCGGCTCGGGCGTCCGGTCAAGGCACCTCCGCACCCCGGCCGCACCCCGGCGCGCCGGCCCACCCGCCACTCTGCGGGCGGTCTCGGCACGGCGCGGGCGGGATCCGGCCCGCAGGGTGGGGAGGACGCCCGCGGAGTGGAGGGTCACCGCCGCCACCGGTGACGGCGGCCGGCCACCGTCGGCGCCGGGCCCGGGCCGGTCGCGGCGCCCGGTCCCGACGACGGGGTGTCCGCGGGCGGTCCGGTCGCTACGGTGGCGCCCGTGCAGCTGACCGTCGTCGACCACCCGCTCGCCCGCGCCCGCCTGTCGCACATGCGCGACGAGCGCACCGACAACGCCAGCTTCCGCGCCGCCCTGCGTGACCTCACCCAGATGCTGGTCTACGAGGCCACCCGCGACCTCACCGTGGCCGAGGAGGAGGTCACCACCCCGGTCACGCGGACCACCGGCTACCGGGTCGCCGCCCCGCCGCTGATCGTGCCGGTGCTGCGCGCGGGCCTGGGCATGGCCGACGTCGCCCACCGCATGCTGCCCGAGTCGCAGATGGGCTTCGTCGGCCTGGCCCGCAACGAGCAGACCTTCCAGCCGGAGGCCTACATGGCCTCGCTGCCGGAGTCGCTGGTCGACCGGCACGTGTTCGTGCTCGACCCGATGCTGGCCACCGGCGGCTCGCTCGTGCACTGCTGCGGCCTGCTCACCGAGCGCGGCGCCACGGAGATCACCGTGCTGTGCGTGCTGGCCGCGCCCGAGGGGCTGCGCCGGCTGGAGGGCAGCGGCCTGCCGCTGCGGGTCTTCACCACCAGCGTCGACGAGGGGCTCGACGAGAACGCCTACATCGTGCCGGGCCTGGGCGACGCGGGGGACCGCCAGTTCGGGGCGGTCTGAGCCGGTGCGCTTCGCCGTCCTGGGCACCGGCACCTGGGCCCGGACCGTGCACGCGGCCGCGCTGGCCGCGCACCCCGACGCCGACCTCGTGGCCGTCTGGGGCCGGGACCGGCGCCGGGCGGAGGAGGCCGGCGCCGAGTTCGAGGTGCCCGGCACCGACGACTTGGACGCCGTCCTGGCCGGCGTCGACGCGGTGTCGATCGCGCTGCCGCCGGACGTGCAGGCGCCGCTGGCCGAGCGGGCCGCGGCGGCCGGGAAGCACCTGCTGCTGGAGAAGCCGACGGGGCTGAGCCTGCCGGTGGCCGACCGGCTGGCGGCCGCGGTCCGGGCGGCCGGCGTCGCGTCGGTCGTGTTCTTCACGTTCCGCTTCCAGGACGCCACGTCGACCTGGCTGGCGCAGGGCGCCCGCACCCGGCTGGCCGGCGGCTCGGGCACCTGGCTGGGCTCGCTGGCCGGCACGCCGTTCGCCGCGTCCGCCTGGCGGCAGGCGCACGGCGCGCTGTGGGACGTCGGCCCGCACGTGCTCTCCCTGCTCGTGCCCGCCCTCGGGCCGGTCGTCGCCGTGCAGGCCGCGGCGGGGCAGCGCGACACCGTGCACCTGGTGCTGCAGCACCCCGGCGGGGCCGCGAGCACCGTGACGGTGTCGCACACCGTCGCGCCGATGTCGGCGGGTGTGGAGGTCTACGTGCACGGCGACGCGGGCCGGCTGGTCCTGCTGCCGGAGCAGGACGCCGCGTTCGAGGCGTTCGGGCGGGCGGTCGACGACCTGCGGGCCGCGGCGCTCACCGGCGGCGCGCACCCGCTCGACGTGCACTTCGGCCGGGACGTCGTCGCCGTGCTGGCCGCCGCGGAGCGGGCCCTGGCCACCGGCTGCCGGGAGACCGTCGCGGGCTGACGCCGCGGCCGGTCAGAGCAGCGCGTCGGCCAGGGCGGGGAAGGAGCCGACCGACAGGTCCGCGTCCGGGTCGGTGGCCGGCTCGACGTCCCGGTCCCCGAACTCGTCGGGCCGGTGCACGTACGCCGTCCGCAGGCCCCGCGCGCGGGCCGCGGTCAGGTCGGAGACGTGCGCGGCGACCATGAGCACCTGCGCCGGCCGCAGCCCGAGCAACCGCGGGGCGGAGTCGTAGACCTCCGGGTCGGGCTTGTAGTGGCCGACCACCTCCGCGCCGAGGACGGCGTCCCACGGCAGGCGGTTGCGGCGGGCGAGCGCCACCTGCAGGGCGACGCCGCCGTTGGACAGCGGCGCGAGCACGTACCGCCGCGACAGCCGGGTCAGCCCCGCGACGGCGTCGGGCCAGGCGTCGAGCCGGTGCCAGGCCAGCACCAGCTCGTCGCGCACCGCGTCGGGGACGTCGGCCGCCCCGTGCGCGGCGAGGACGGTGTCGAGGGACTCGCGGTGCAGCACGTCCAGCGGCACGAACGGGCGGCGTCCGCTGCGGACCTCGTCCATCGACGGGGTGTAGCGGCCGCGCCAGTCGTCGGCGAGGCGCAGCGGGTCGAGGGCGCCGTCCCGGTCCCCGAGCAGCCGGCGCACCTCGCGGGCCACGCCGGAGCGCCAGTCCACGACCGTGCCGAACACGTCGAAGACCAGGGCCCGGACGTCCCCGCCGTCGTCCGTCACAGGCCCAGTGCCGTCGACATCTCGGCCCGCAGGTCGTCGAGCTCGTCCGCGCCGCGCCCGCGGGCGCCGACGATGCCGGCGTCGTCGTGCACGGGGACGACGGTCTCCAGGTAGGCCTTGAGCTTGGGCTCGGTGCCGCTGGGCCGGACGACGACGCGGACGCCCTCCCCGAGCAGGCGCACGGCGTCCACCGGCGGGTCGGCGTCGGCCAGGTCGGTCGCGGTGACCGGCCGGCCCAGCAGCGTGGCCGGCGGGTGAGCGCGCAGCCGGGCCATCGCCCCGGAGATCAGCGAGAGGTCCTCCACCCGCACCGAGAGCTGCCCGGTGGCGAACAGCCCGTGCTCGCGGGCGAGCTCGTCGAGCCGGTCCAGGAGCGTGCGCCCGGACGCCTTCAACTCCGCGGCGAGCAGCGCCACGGCCAGTGCCGCGGACATGCCGTCCTTGTCGCGGACGACGTCGGGGGCGACGGCGTAGCCCAGCGCCTCCTCGTAGCCGAAGACCAGCGGCGACGCCTCGCCGCCGGCGCGGATGATCCACTTGAAGCCGGTCGGGGTCTCGGCGAAGGGCACCCCGTGCGCCTGCGCGAGCGCCGCCAGCAGCGAGCCGCTGACCAGCGAGGCGGCGTAGGTGCCGCGCACGCCGCGGCGCAGCAGCCAGTCGGCCAGCAGCGCCCCCACCTCGTCGCCGGTGAGCTGGCGGCCGCCGCAGACGACCGAGCAGCGGTCGGCGTCGGGGTCCTGGGCGATGGCGACGTCCGCGCCGGTGCGGTCGGCGAGCGCGAGGAGCAGGTCGACGGCGCCGGGCTCCTCGGGGTTGGGGAAGGCGACGGTCGGGAAGCGCGGGTCCGGGGCGTCCTGCGCGGCGACGGCGGCCGGCTCGGCGAACCCCGCGGCGGCGAACAGGGTCCGGGTGAGGTCGGCGCCCACCCCGTGCATGGCGGTGTAGGCCACCCGCAGCGCGGCGCGGTCGGCGGCGGGCACCCGGTCCGGCTGCAGGGCGCGCAGGACCGCGGCGACGTAGTCGGCCGCGACGTCGTCGCCGAGGGTGAGCCACTCGTCGGACAGCGGCACCTGCGCCGCGGGTCCGGCCGCGGCGATCGCGGCCTCGATGTCGTGGTCGGCCGGCGGCACGAGCTGGGCGCCGTCGGCGAGGTAGACCTTGTAGCCGTTGTCGCCGGGCGGGTTGTGGCTGGCGGTGACCATCACCCCGGCGACGCAGCCCAGGTGCCGGACGGCGAAGGCCAGCAGCGGGGTGGGCAGCGGCCGGGGGAGGACCTGCACCGCGAAGCCGGCCGCCGACAGCACCGCCGCGGAGATCCGCGCGAACTCGTCGGAGCGGCGGCGGGCGTCGAAGCCGATCGCGATGCCGCCGCCGGCGTGCCCGGTGTCGTGCAGGTGCCGGGCCAGCCCCGCCGCGGCGCGGGTCACGACGGCCGCGTTCATCCCCGCCGGCCCCGCGCGCAGCGGGCCGCGCAGCCCGGCGGTGCCGAACACCAGCGGGCCGGCGAAGCGGCGGCCCAGTTCCGCCGCGGCGCCGGGGTCGCCGGCCGCGGCGGCGACCAGCGCCTCGATCTCGGCGCGGTCGCCCGCGTGCGGGTCGGCGGCCGCCCAGGCCCGGGCCTGCGCCAGCAGCGGCTCCGGCGCGGTCACGGCAGCCGCGACACCAGGTCGACGAGGAAGCGGCCGAGGTCCGCGGCGGCCTCCTTGCCGGCGGCGAGGACCTCCAGGTGGTCCAGGGCCTCCCCGGTGATGCCGGCCGCGGCGTTCGTGACCATCGACAGGCCCAGCACCTCGACCCCGGCGGCGCGGGCGGCGATCGCCTCCAGCGCCGTGGACATCCCGACCAGGTCGGCGCCCAGGGCGCGCAGCATGCGGATCTCCGCCGGCGTCTCGAAGTGCGGGCCGGGCAGGGCCGCGTACACGCCCTCCGCGAGCGTCGGGTCCAGCTCGCGGGCGATCGCGCGGAGCCGCGCGGAGTACAGGTCGGTGAGGTCGACGAAGGTCGCGCCGACCAGCGGGGAGCGCGCGGTGAGGTTCAGGTGGTCGCTGATCAGCACCGGCTGCCCGACGCGGTGCTCGGGCGCGAGGCCGCCGGCGGCGTTGGTGAGGACGACGGTGCGCACCCCCGCGGCCGCCGCGGTGCGGACGCCGTGCACGACCGGCTCGACCCCGCGGCCCTCGTACAGGTGGGTGCGGCCGAGGAACAGCAGCACCTTGTGCCCGCCGACCCGCACCGAGCGGATCTCGCCGCCGTGGCCGGCGACGACGGGGGCGGAGAAACCGGGGAGGCGGTCGATCGCGACGCTCGCCTCGGCCGCGCCGAACGCCTCGGCGGCGGCGGCCCACCCCGAGCCCATGACGACGGCGATGTCGTGGTCCCCGCCGAGCGCGGACGTCAGGGCCGAGGCGGCCTGCTGGGAGAGGGAGGCGGGATCGGGTCCGGCGGGCGCGTCGCTCACGGGCCGACGCTAACGCAGGGGGTTCCGGGCGGGCGGGTGCAGAACCTCCCCGCGCAGCGCCGGTGCCACCTACCCTGCGCCCCGCCCGCGGCGGCCGCCGTGGCCGCCGACGCCCTCCGGAGGTCCCCCGATGTCCCGCGCACGGTCGTTTCCGATCGCCGTCGCCGTCCTCGCCACCGTCGGGCTGGCCGGCTGCGTCTCCTCGGTGGAGGGCCGGGTGCAGGCGGTGGGCGGGGGCGCCGATGAGTCGGTCATCGCCGACCCGCCGTACGCGTTCGGGCCCCTGGACGAGCTGACGGAGACGGCCTCCGCCGCGGACGTCGCCGGGCCGGACGCCGAGATCTTCGATGTCGGGGTGGCCGACGGCGGCCGGGCCGTGCTGCTGCTGGCCGCCGACGACGGCCCGCTGCAGGTGGCGCGCGACGCGCCGGGCGGCTGGCGGTCCAACGACCTCCCCGGGCTGGGCGAGATCGACGGTGGCGACTCGCAGCTCGCGGTGGCCGACGACGGGACGGCCGTCGTCGTCACCCGGGAGCGGGACGTCCTGGTCGTGTCCGCGGTGTCCCCGGCCGGTGACGTCGACACCGCCGAGGTGGCCGACGCGCTCCTGGCCGAGCGCGAGGTGCTGACGTGGGGGCTGTCCCGGGACGGCGCGACCCTCGTGGCGGCGGTCGGGACCGGCGCGGGCGACGCGTGGACGCTGCTGGCGGTCGACGTTCCCAGCGGGGAGGTCACCGCGCGGCAGGAGTTGCCGTTCCCCGGCGCGCCCGGGGCCTCGGTGGCGCACGTCGCCGTCGGCAGGGAGCAGGTCGTCCTGGTGGCCGACGTGGAGACCGAGCCGTCGGGCACCGCGCAGACGTCGGTGCTGCGCCGGTTCACCCCCGACCTCGAGCCGGTCGACGAGGTGGCGCTGTCGGCGGGGACGTCGAACGTCGGCCCGCTGACCCTGGACGACGGCGGGACCGCGTACGTCGCGCTGGTGGAGGGCGGGGTCCAGGCGCCGGAGCCCACGCTGCAGGTGCTCGAGGTGCGGCTGACGGCGACCGAACCGCTCGTCGCTGCCTCATTCCCGGGGCTGGACTACGTGCGCTCCCTCGACGTCGATCCGATCGGCCGCTACGGCTACCTGGGCGGCCTGACCAACGGCGCCACCGGCACGGCGCTCACGGTGACGGCGGTGGACCTGGGGGGTGGTGGCGACGAGCCGCGGGTCGTGCCGGTGTGCGACGACGGTCTGTTCCGCGACGCCGCGATCGACACCGGCGCCGGCGGCCTGGTGGCGATCGGGGAATGCGCCCGCCCCGGCGGCGGGGCGGAGTGGCAGGCCTGGTCGATCCGCTGACTCTTGACCGCTGACTCTCGACCGCTGACTGACGGCCTCTGCCGGCCGGTCCACGGCGCTGCGGCCCGGTCGCCGCGCACCGGAGGCCGTCCGGGTGCCCCCGTGCCGGAGTCGAGGGCTTCGTCCGCTCGGGCGATGGCACGCCGACCGCCCCCGCGGACGGTGTCCGTGGGGGTGGTCGGCGGGCTGTGGCCCTGGAGAGGTCCCGGTCCTGAAGGTCCGGCCCGGCCGGAGGGGCCGGTCAGACGGGGACCAGGTACTCCATCCGGTCGGTCTGGCCGGCGGGTTCTCGTGCCTGCTCGCCAAGGGCTGGTGCCGCCTCGGGAGTTGGGATCTGGCCAGCGTCCGGGGTCCCGCTGCGTTCCGGGATCACCTCGACCGGAGCAGGCGCCGGTTCATCGGTTGGTTGCCGGTGGTCGTGGCGGGGGTGGATCTCGGTGCCGTCGGGGCGGTAGGTGTGCCAGACGCCGTCGGTGTCGCGTTCGATGGTGAATCCGGAGTGGACCTTGCCGTGGTGGCGTTCGCACAGCAGTGCGGTGTTGTCCAGGGTGGTCTCGCCGCCGAAGGCCCAGTGGATGACGTGGTGGGCTTCGCACCAGTGGGCGGGGGCATCGCAGCCGGCGAACACGCAGCCCTTGTCGCGCAGGTCCAGCAGGTGCCGGAGTGCGGCGGGCACGATGCGGACGTCCCGGCCGCGGTCGATGGGTTGCCCGTGCGGGCCCATGACGATGCGGGCGACGGTGGAGTCGCAGGCCAGCCAGCGGGCCCGGGCGGCGGAGATGGTGGCCCCGAACCCCATGGTGGCGGCGGTCTTGCCGGCCGCGGGATCGACCAGGTCGGCCAGGCCCAGCACGGCGGCGATGCCGGGGCGGCGGGTGCGCTGCACCGGCACCGAGCCGGCGGCCAGCAGCAGGTCGGCGGCCTGCACCAGCGCGTCGGCGCGGACCTGGGCGGGGGTGCGGTCGTCGCCGGCGGTGCGGGAGACCGCGGCGATCGGTTCGAGCACCGCCTTGACCTTCTCCCCACCGACGGCGTCCAGTTCGCCGCGGACGGTGACGGTGCCGTCGGGGTGGGTGAGCAGGCACAGGCTGCGGTGGAGGACCGGGTCGGGTTCGGGCCCGTCGGGGTCCAGCCGCGCCCGGTAGCCGGCCACGGCCTGGGCGAGCACGATGTGCGGCTGCCCGGCGGCGATGGCGGCCAGCGCCGCCTCCACCTCCCCGACGTCCACGCCGGCGTCGGCGGCGGCGGCCAGCGCGGCCGGCGCGACGATCGGGGCGATCGCGGTCACCTGGTCCACCCCGATCGTGCCGGCGGCGAACGCCGCCGCGGTGGCCGGCAGCGACTCCAGGGCGCGGCCGCGGCGCACCAGCGCGGCGGCGCTGTCGTGCCGCAGGCCGGTGTGAGTGCGCAGCCAGGCGGCCATGGTGGGCAGCCCGTCGTGCTCGCACGCCCCCCGCGCGTCGGCGGCGCGCACCGCGGCGGTCAGCCGCGCGGCCAGCCGGTGGGACTGGGCGACCAGCGCGGCCACCTCGGCCAGCAGCACCCCGTCCGGCAGCCCGTGCAGCCGCTCCGGATCGCTGCCACCCTCGCCCGAACACATGTACGAAGGATACCGGTCCGGGCGTCACTCTGCAGCACGAATCCCCAGGTCAAATGCCTGTCCACAGATGCCAGGAGGAGCTTGACAGCTGCCCCCGAACCCCCGAGGCGACGGGGGGTCCTGCGTGCGTCTCCTCCGGAACGGGCGCGGCGGTGGCGGGCCGGGACCATGAGGCGACCGCTCACCCGAGCGCCGCCCGCCGTTCGCCCACCGGACCCCCGGCCGTCGCCGCGGCTCATCAGGGTCGGGGAGATCCCAGCCACCGCATGACCCCAGCCCCCGAACCAGGAGTCTTCGCGTGCCCTCCCGCTCCGCCCGCCTGCTCGCCGCCGCCGTCCCCGCCGCGGCCCTGCTCGTCTCCGCCGCCGTGGCCCCGGCCGCGGCGGCGCCGCCCGCGCGCACCTTCACCGCGCTGTCGACGATCGACGTCGACGGCGAGGTGGCCGAGATCCTCTCGGCCACCCCCGACGGCCGCACGGTCGTCTACACCGACTCCGCGGCCGGTGCGATCGGCCTGGTCGACGTCTCGCGCCCGGAGCGGCCGCGGCAGCTGGGCACGATCCCCGTGGCGGGCGAGCCGACCTCGGTGGCCGTGACCCCGGACGGGCGGCGCGCCCTGGTCGTGACCGACACCAGCGCCTCGTCCACCGCCCCCTCGGGGGCGCTGCTCGTCGTGGACCTGCGCACGCGGACCGTGCTGCGCACCCTCGACCTGGGCGGCCAGCCGGACTCGGTCGCGGTGGGCCCGGACGGGCGGTACGCCGCGGTGGCCATCGAGAACCAGCGGGACGAGGAGGTCGTGGTCGACGGCGTCGAGGGCGGCCTGCCCCAGGCCCCGGCCGGCTTCCTGGCGGTCGTCGAGCTGCGCGGGCCGGTCGAGCGCTGGTCGGTGGGCCGGGTCGAGCTGACCGGCCTGGCCGGCGCCGCGTTCCCCGGGGACCCCGAGCCCGAGTACGTCGACATCGACCGCGCCAACGTCGCCGCGGTGACGCTGCAGGAGAACAACGCGGTCGCCCTCGTCGACCTGGGCCGGCGGGCCGTCGTCGGCTCCTTCTCGACCGGCACCGTCACCCGCACGGACGCCGACACCGTGGACGACGACGTCGCCTCCTTCGACGACCCGCTCACCGCGCCCCGCGAGCCGGACGCCGTGCAGTGGACCCCGGACGGCCACCTGGTCACCGCCGACGAGGGCGACCTCGCCGCCGAGCCCAGCGGTGGCCGGGGCTGGACGGTGTTCTCCCGGACCGGTGAGGTGCTGTTCTCCTCCGGCGGCTCCGCCGAGCAGGCGCTGGCCGCGGCCGGTCGCTACCCCGACGGCCGCAGCGACGACAAGGGCGCGGAGTTCGAGGGCGCCGAGGTCGCCACGATCCGCGGGACGACGTACGCCTTCATCGGCTCCGAGCGCGGCGACGCGGTGCTCGTGTACCGGTTCGCCGACGAGCGCGCCCCGCAGCTGCTGCAGGTGCTGCCCACCGGCGAGGCGCCGGAGGGGCTGCTCGCCCTCCCGGGTCGCGGCCTGTTCCTCACCAGCAACGAGGACGACGGCACGATCTCGGTCTTCGGTCCGTCCCGCTCCTGAGGCCCGCGCCGCCCACCTCCGCGCGGGGGTGGGCGGC
>NZ_JBJGZP010000046.1:0-15125 GCF_054050555.1 Blastococcus sp. SYSU D00695
CCCCCCCCCCGCCCCCCCCCCCCCCCCCCCCCCCCCCCCCCCCCGCCCCCCCCCCCCCCCCCCCCCCCCCCCCCCCCCCCCCCCCCCCCCCCCCCCCCCCCCCCCCCCCCCCCCGGCGCCCTAGCGCCAGGCGAAGACCGGCTGCTCCAGGTGGGCCACCCGGGTGTCGCGCCCCCGGCACGCGACCTGGCAGAACTGGTAGAGCACGGCCCCGGTCGGGGCGTGCACGTACCGGCCGCCCAGCGGCAGCTGGATCACCGGCTGGTCGGACTCGGGGATGGTGAGCATCCGCGGGTCGACGTCGAGCTCGGCGACCGGGATCCGGTGGATGCTGGCGACCTCGGCCTCGTGCGGGGTCAGCTCGCCGGTCGGCCCGGCCCAGCAGACGACCGGCGTCATGACGTAGCCCGAGCGCGTCACGTAGTCGTCGAGGAGCCCGAGGACCGACGACGGCTCGAGGACCAGCCCCACCTCCTCGGCCAGCTCCCGCAGCGCGCCCTGCGCGGGGGTCTCCCCGGCGTCCAGCCGGCCCCCGGGCAGCGCCCACTGGCCGGCGTGGTTGCGCATCCGCGCGGCCCGGCGGGTCAGCAGCACCGCGGGGCCGCCGGGGTCCTCGACCACGCAGACGGCGACGGCGGCCTGCTTGAGGTCGGGCCGGTGCGCGGCCCGGCGGGGGAAGGCCGAGACGCGGGCGGCGGCGACGTCCCGGTCGAGGGTCGTGGGCATGGGTGCACCTCCGCGGCCGAACCTACGGCAGCGGGGCCGCCGTCCTCCTGCTCAGCCGCGGTCGGCGCCCCGCGCCGGCTGGGCGCGCACGTGGATCCGTTCCCCCTGCGGGCCGTACAGGTTGAGGATCTCGGCCGGCACGTCGAAGGGGTTGCCCACCCAGTGCGGTGTGCGGGTGTCGAACTCGGCCACCTCGCCGGCCCGCAGCAGCAGGTCGTGCCCGCCGAGCAGCAGCCGCACCCGGCCGGACAGGACGTACAGCCACTCGTGGCCCTCGTGCGTCTTCTGCTCGGGCTCGCCGGGCGGGTGGTGCGGGGGGATGACCTGCTTGTAGGCCTGCACGCCGCCGGGCCGGCGGGTCAGCGGCCAGAAGGTGTGCCCGCCCCGCTCGAACGGGCGGGCGACGACGCGGGGATCGGGGGTGTCCGGCGCGCCGACCAGCTCGTCGACGGTGACCGAGTGCGCCCGCGCCAGGGGCAGCAGCAGCTCCAGGGTGGGCCGCCGCTGCCCGGACTCCAGCCGGGACAGCGTGCTCACCGAGATCCCGGTGGTCTCCGACAGCTGCGTCAGCGTCACGTCGCGCTTGGTCCGCAGCTCGCGCAGCCGCGGGCCCACGGCCGCCAGGACGTCGTCGTCGCTCATGCGGCCCACTTTGCCATTCCGGCAAGGAAGTTTGTCAAGACGGCGACAGGGTGCGCACCCTCGTCGGCATGAGCGAACGAGTCGACGTCCTGGTCATCGGTGGGGGAGCGGCGGGCCTGTCGGGCGCGCTGGCGCTCGTCCGCGCCCGGCGCCGCGTGCTGGTGGTGGACGCGGGGTCGCCCCGCAACGCCCCCGCGGCCGGGGTGCACAACTTCCTGACCCGCGACGGCACCCCACCGGCCGAGCTCGTGGCCGCGGGCCGCGCGGAGGTCGCCGGGTACGGCGGCGAGGTCCGCGACGGCCGGGTGACCGCGGCGCGGCGGGTCGACGGCGGCTTCGAGGTGTCGCTGGCCGACGGGAGCACCGTCCTCGCCCGGCGGCTGCTGGTGGCCACCGGCGTCACCGACGAGCTGCCCGACGTCCCGGGGCTGGCGCAGCTGTGGGGCACCGACGTGCTGCACTGCCCGTACTGCCACGGCTGGGAGGTGCGCGACCAGCCGGTCGGCGTCCTCGCGTCCAGCCCGATGGCGGTGCACGCGGCCCTGCTGTGGCGGCAGTGGACCCCCGACGTGACGCTCTTCCTGCACACCGCCCCCGACCCGTCGGAGGAGGAGTGGGAGCAGCTGGCCGCCCGCGGCATCGAGGTCGTGACCGGCGAGGTTGCCGGGCTGGAGACCGAGGGCGGCCGGCTCAGCGGGGTCCGGCTGGCGTCGGGCGCCGTCGTCCCGCGGCGGGCGCTGGTCGCCCAGACGCGGGTGCGGGCACCGGGGGAGCTCCTGGCCGAGCTCGGGCTGGTCCCGGCGGAGGCGGGGATGAACGGCGTCGTGTTCGGCGAGGTGCTGCCCACCGGACCGGACGGCGCGACGTCGGTCCCCGGCGTGTGGGTCGCGGGCAACGCCGGCGACGTCCGCGCGCAGGTCGTCGTCGCCGCCGCGCAGGGGCTGGCCGCGGCGGGACAGGTCAACATGGACCTCGTGCTGGAGGACACCCGCGCCGCCGTCGCGGCCCGCGCCTCGGTGGCGGGTGCCGCGTGACCCTCTACGACGAGGCCTGGTGGGAGGACCGGTACGCCTCCGGGGAGACGCACTGGAGCGGTCGGCCCAACGACGTGCTGGTCGCCGAGATCGCCGGTCGCCCGCCGGGCAGCGCGCTCGACGTCGGCTGCGGCACCGGCGGCGACGCCATCTGGCTGGCGGAGCAGGGCTGGCGGGTCACCGGCGTCGACCTGTCCCGCACCGCGCTGGCCTCGGCCGCGGGCGCGGCGGCCGAGCGGGGCCTCACCGCGCGGACGACGTGGGAGTACGCCGACATCACCACCTGGACGCCGCCCGCCCGCACGTACGACCTGGTGACGGCCTCCTTCCTGCACCCGGCGGCGGCCCGGCGCGAGGAGGTCGTGCGCCGGCTGGCCGCCGAGGTCGCGCCCGGCGGCACGCTGTTGGTCGCCCAGCACGACCCGAGCGACCTGCACACCGTGCGGCTCGGTCAGGACCCCGACCGGTTCGCCACCGCGGAGCAGCTGGCCGCGGCGCTGCCGGCGGGGGAGTTCGAGGTGCTGGTCGCCGAGGCGCGCCCCCGACTGGGCCGCTCGCACGAGGGGGAGGACCTGCCGATGGCCGACGCCGTCCTGCGGGCCCGCCGCCGCTGACCTCCTGCCCGGTGCGCCCGCACGGGCGCGGCCGGCGGCGCGGGCGGGCGAGGGCACGGGTGCGGCCGGCGGCGCGGGCGGGTGCGCGTGTGGGCGGGTGCGCGTGCGCGTGTGGGTGCCGCCGTGGCGGGGTGGGTGCCGCGCTGTGGGGCGGCGGTGACTCCCGTACCGCGGCACTGCCGCGGTACGGGAGAGCGGCCTCGGCCCTCAGTCCGCGGCCGGGGGGAGCAGGCGCGGCTGGAAGACCTCGTCGATCGGGCGCGGCCCCACGTACTGCCGGCAGGTGCACGGCACCCAGGCGTGCCCCGACCAGCGGCCGCGCTTGTCGTAGGTGTCGCGGCGCAGCTCGGCGTAGCAGGTGTTGGTCTCGGTGTCGTGCTGGCTGAGGGTGTGCCCGCATCCGCACAGCGGGGTCGGGGGCGGCGCCGGAGGGGCCGGACGGCGGCGGGTCAGCAGCCCCGCGCCGTAGCCCAGCGCCAGCAGGGTGGCACCGACCAGCAGGCTCACCGGTTCCACCGGGACACCCCTCCCCACACCGACGTCCCGCGGGCCGACGTCGTCTCGTCCGACGGTAACGCCGGGACTCCGCCCGCCGTGCCCGGGAGCCCGATGGGAGCCGCACGGGCCGGTTCCGGCACCGCCGTGTTTGCGCCCCCGGATCGCGGGGCACAAGTCGTCCGTGGAGTCCTATGCCGTGGGGTTCGCCCGACCGGATCGCTGGTCGTGGCACGGGGAGCCCGGCGCGACGCCGTGGCACGCGGTCGTGACCGACCGGCCGGCCCGCGACCTGGACGGCGTCGTCGACCTGGCGCTGTGTGGCGCGATCGTGCAGATCTGGGGCTCGCAGAAGTGGGAGCGCATGGGGTCGGGGCGCACCGCGTGCCCCGAGTGCGTGCGGCTCACCAGCGGCGCGCCCGCGCCGCGCACCCCGGCGCCGGCACCCGCCGCGACCGGGGCCCGCCCCGGTCCGCTGCTGCGCGCCGTCTGAGGAGGCCGCCCGCCCGGCCCCCGTCGGCCCCGGGTCAGCGGCGGCCGCTGATCGCCGAGTGGCCGGTGATCTCGCGGCCGACGATGAGCGCCTGCACCGAGTCGGTGCCCTCGAACGTGAAGACCGCCTCCATGTCGGCGTGGTGGCGGGCGACGTGGTGGTCGAGCAGGATCCCGTCCCCGCCGAGGATGTCGCGGGCGTCGGCGACGATCGCGCGGGCCTTGGCGGCGTGGTTCATCTTCGCCAGCGAGGCCATCGCCGGGGTCATCCGGTCGGCGTCGGCCAGCTTCGACAGCCGCCAGCACATCAGCTGCATCGCGGTGATCTCGGCGAGCATGCGGGCGAGCTTGTCCTGCACCAGCTGGTAGCCGGCGATCGGCTGGCCGAACTGCTCCCGCTGCAGGGCGTGGGCCAGCGCCAGCTCGTAGGAGGCGGTCGCCAGGCCGAGCGCCCGCCACGCCACGGTGTAGCGGGTGCGGTCCAGCACCTGGGACACGTCCTTGAACGAGCGGCAGCCGGCGAGCCTGTTCTCCGCCGGGACCCGGACGCCGGTCAGCGTGAGCTCGGCCTGCCACACCGCCCGCAGCGCCGTCTTGCCGGTCATCACGGTCGCCTCGAAGCCCGGCGTGCCCTTCTCCACGACGTAGCCGCCGACGTCGCCGTCCTCGTCGCGGGCCCAGATCAGCACGAGGTCGGCGATGGACCCGTTGCCGATCCACTTCTTCCGCCCGTCGAGCACGAAGGCGTCCCCGTCGCGGCGGGCCGAGGTCTCCAGCGCGACGGCGTCGGAGCCGTGCTGCGGCTCGGTCAGCCCGAACGCGCCGATCCGCTCCATCCGCGCCATCTCCGGCAGCCAGCGCTGCCGCTGCTCCTCCGAGCCGAGCAGCGCGATCGACTGCATGGCCAGGAAGCTGTGCACCCCGTTGAAGGTGCCGATGCTGCCGTCGGCGCGGGCCAGCTCGGCGGCCACCAGCCCGGCCGACACCGCGCTCATGCCGGGGCAGCCGTAGCCCTCGATCGTGCCGCCGGCGATGCCCAGCTCCGCCAGCCGCGGCACCAGCTGGGCGGGGAACTCCGCGCGCTCCCAGTAGTCGTTGACCACCGGGAGGACCTCGCGTTCGCCGAAGGCCCGGACCCGGTCGCGGATCTCGATCTCCTCCGGCTCGAGGAGCTCCTCCAGGGCGTAGAAGTCGGGGCTGGTCACGACGTCGACGCTACGACCGCCCGGGTCACGCCGCAGGTCAGGCGCCGAGCAGTCCGCGGACGTAGCCGATCTGGCCCAGGTGCTGCAGGTCGTCGGACAGCACGCTGACCAGCCGCACCCCGAGCGTCACCGGCGGGTCCCACCGGGTGTCGACGACGCGGTCGAGGTCCTCGTCGGCCAGCCCGGCGAGGAACTCCGCCGTCCGGGCGTGCACCGCGGCCGAGTACTCGACCAGCAGCGCGGGGTCGCTCACCCGCACGGCGGCGACCTCCTCGGCGGACATGCCGTAGCCCGTCGCGCCGTCGTCCAGGGGCAGGTCGAAGCGGCGGGCGAAGCCCTGGCCGGTCCACACCTGGCGGCTGCCGGCGGCGTCGGCGAGGTGGTCGTCCTGGACGCGCAGCAGGTGCCAGGCCAGCCAGCCGATCGGGTTGGCGCCCGGGCCGACGCGGGCGGCCAGCTGGTCGGCGGTCAGGCCGTCGAGGCTGCTCTCCAGCGTCTCGGCGACCTGGGCGTAGGCGGAGGCGAGGACGTCACGGCTGATCACCGGCCCGGGCTACCCGCCGGACCGGCCGCCGACCCGTCCGGGGGCGGGTCGTTACGGTGCAGGGCGATCACCGCCGACCGGGGAGGACCGGGTGCCGTTCCTGCTGTTCGCCCGCCTGGCCCGGGTGCTCCGCCTGCGGTTGCGCAGCTGGCGCCTGCCGCTGGCGGTCACCGTCGCCGTCTTCCTGACCAGCTGGCTGGCCATGGCGCTGGTCGAGCCCGCGGGCAGCGGCATCGCCGACCCGGACACGTACTGGTGGTACTTCGTCGTCACGTCCGCGACCGTCGGGTACGGCGACGTCTTCCCCACCTCGGTGGGTGGGCGGGTGGTCGGCGCCTTCGTGGTCGTCGGCGGGATCGTCACGCTCACCCTGCTGTTCAGCCAGCTCACCTCGGCCCTGCAGACCGCGCGGGGCCGCCGGACCCGAGGAGTGGTCGCCCTGGACCTGCAGGGGCACGTCGTGCTGCTGGGCTACACGCCGGGCCGCACCGAGCGGATCGTGGCCGAGCTGACCGCCGAGGGCACCACCCGGGTGGTGCTGTGTGCCTGGGACGACGTCGCCGAGGACCCGATGCCGCACCTGGCCGACGTGGACTTCGTCCGCGGCGACCTCACTCACGCCGACGTCATGGTGCGGGCGTGCGTGCCGCGCGCCCGGACGGTCGTGATCGACGGCCGGGACGACAACGAGACGCTGGCCATCGCGGTCGCGGTGGACCATGCCCACCCCGGCGTCCACCTCGTTGCCGCCGTCCGGGACCTGGCCCGGCAGGAGAGCCTGCGCTACGTCAACGCGGGCGTGCAGGTGGTGCAGTGGCACATGCCGTTCCTGCTGTCGGAGGAGGCGGCCGACCCCGGCCTGACGCAGGTTTACAACGACCTGATGACCAGCGGCGGGCACGGCAACACGTACTCGGCGAGGGTCCCGGAGCGGACCGCGCTGGCCACGGTGGGCGACGTCGCGACCCAGCTGGGACGGCGGTTCGGCGCCACCCTGCTCGCCGTCCGCGGCCCCGACGGGGAGCTGCGGGTCAGCCCGCCGTGGGACGTTCCGGTGCCGTCGGGCACGACCCTCTACTACGTGGCCCGCGAGCGGCTGGACGGCGAGCGCCTGTTCGCCGGCTGACCTCAGCTGTCGGCGGGACCCTCCGGCTCGCTGGCCGCCTCCAGCTCCTCCAGCTGACCGGGCGCCGGCTGCTCGAGGGCGATGTCGCGCGGCTGCGGCTGCTCGGGCTGCTCGGGCCGGGGCTCCGGGGCGCTCATGCGGGCGAGCCTGCCGCAGCGGGGAGCGGCGGGCGAGTCGGCGTCAGAAGGCGCCGACCGCCAGCCCGACGAGGACGACGACCCCCGCGGCGACGGCCAGGACGACCAGCACCAGCAGGACGGCCGGGACCACCACCCAGCGGCGGCGGAAGCGGAACCGCCGCCCGCGGGCGGTCTCCGGCGGGGCGGCGTCCCGGTCGGCGGGAGAGGCGCGGTCGGCCCGGCGGGCGCGGTGCCGCTCGGCGAGGTACCGGGCCTGGTCGGCGGCGTCGCGGGCCACCGAGCCCAGCAGCGCGGCCGAGCCCGCCGCCAGCGCCTTGAGGTCGTCGACGGTGATCCGCTCGACCCGGTCGCCGCCGGCCGCGGCCGCGGCGTCGTCCGCCGGTGGGGGCGCGGCCGACGGCGCCGGGGGCGGCGACCACGTCGGGTCAGCCGCGCCGGCGAGCGCGGCCTCCAGCTGGGGGCGGGCCTGCGCCGCGGTCGTGCGCCCGGCGGGGTCCTTGGTCAGCAGCCCGCGCAGCAGCGCCTCCAGCGGACCGGCGCGCGGCATCGGCGGCGGGTACTCCGACACCACCGCGAGCAGGGTCGCCATCGGCTCGGCCCGGGCGAACGCGGGCCGGCCCTCCAGCGCGGTGTACAGCGTGGCGCCGAGCGACCACAGGTCCGTCGCCGGCCCCGGCCGGTCCCCGTGCGCGCGCTCGGGGGACATGTAGGACGGCGACCCGATCATCGTCCCGGTGGTGGTGAGCGAGGAGTCGCCGGTGGCGGTGGCGATGCCGAAGTCGGTGAGGTGGGCCCGGCCGGCGGGGTCGACCAGGACGTTGCCGGGCTTCACGTCGCGGTGCACGATGCCGGCCCGGTGCGCGGCCTCCAGCCCGGCGAGGACGTCGAGGCCGATCCGCGCCACGGTCGGCCACGGCAGCCGCCCGTGCTCCTCGACCAGCTGCTGCAGGCTGCTGGAGGGGACGTGCTCCATGACCAGCCAGGGGCGTCCGTCGGCCTCGACCACGTCGAAGACCGTCGTCACGTGCGGGTGGTCCAGGCTCGCGGCGTGGCGGGCCTCCCGCAGGGTGCGCTCGCGCAGCACCTCGCGCTCGTGCTCAGTGACGTGCACCGGATAGGTGATCTCCTTGACGGCGACCGGCCGGTCGAGCAGGCGGTCCGACGCGAGCCAGACCACGCCCATGCCGCCCCGCGCGATCACCTCGGTGAGCACGTAGCGGTCGCCCAGCAGGCGGCTCCCGGCACCGGCGTCGGCCGACATGGGCGGGACGGTACGCGCGGGCCGGCTCCGGGGCGCGCCGTCGGGTGCGGGCCCCCGCCACGACCCGCGGGCGGAGCCGGGGCTGGCCCGCGGGCTCGCGGGGGGCTGCGATGCTGCCGGGGTCGCCGCGGCCCGGAACGGGGTGCGGCACCCGGCGCGCCGATGACCGACGCGGCGCGCCGCACGTCGATCGGGAGGTACGCATGACCACGCCGGGCTCGAACGGCCCCGACCAGCCGGGCTGGGGCCAGCCGCCCGCCGGCCCGCCGGGCGGCTGGTCGCCGCCGCCCCCGCCGCCGGGTGGTCCCACCCCGCCGCCCCCGGGTGGCTTCCCGCAGGGCCAGTACCCGCAGCAGGGCGGCGCGCCCTACCCGCCGCAGCAGGGCGGCGCCCCCTACCCGCCGCACCAGGGCGCGAGCGCCTTCGGTGCGCCGCAGGCCAAGGGCACGCCGAAGTGGCTGATCCCGGTCATCGCCGGCGTCGTCCTCGTCGCCGCGGCCGTGGCGCTGTTCACGTTCTTCGGCAACGGCGCGCCGGAGGTCGGCGACTGCCTGGACAGCGACAGCGGCGACCCGGAGGTCGTCGACTGCGACGACTCCTCGGCCGTGCTGCGCATCATCGGCGAGCAGGACGGCGAGCAGACGGCCAGCGAGTTCCAGAGCGACCCGAACACCTGCAGCGAGTTCTCCCAGACGGACTTCCGGCTCTGGTACGGCGACACCAGCGACTCCGACGCCGAGGGCACGGTCTACTGCACCGAGTACGTGAACGACTGATCGCACGGCGCTCCCCGGGTCCGGTCGGCAGCACGCCGGCCGGGCCCGACGGCGTCCGGGGCTGGTCCACCGCCGCGGTCAGCCGCCGGCCAGGCGGGTGTCCAGCAGCTCGGCCTCGCGGCGCAGCACCACGCCGACGAGCTCGCCGACCGCCTTCTCCGCCTGCCGCCCGACCAGCGGCGCGTCGACCCGCGCCCGCCCGGCGAGCAGCGACCGCGTGCCGTCGCCGTCGGCGCTGAGCCGGCGCTCGGCCACCACCTCGACGGTCCGGCCGAAGACCGAGGTGCGGACGTCGACGTCGCAGCGCCAGCCCGCGCCGTCCCGGCGCCACGCGCGGGTGTCGGTCACCTCGACCTCGGGCGCGACGAAGCGGGCGAACACGGCGGGGATGCCCGCGGTCGGGACGACCATCCGCACCCGGGTCGTGGCGCCGTCGACGGTCGCCTCCTGCACCCGCGCGCCGAGCGCCGCGGCCACCGCCCGCAGGAACGACTCGTCGGTGAGCGTGGCCTGCACCCGGTCGGGCGGTGCCGGGTGCCGGGCGGAGAGCTCGATGGTCACGCCCCATCCTCGGGCGGTCGCGGGGAGCCCGCCCGGCGGGGCGCTCAGCCGCGGTCGAACAGGACGGTGCGCTCCGGGGTGGCGGTGAACGGGTTCGCCCACTCCGACGCCGCGCCGGTGATCGGCTGCGCGTCGGTGACGACGACGTGCGGCGTGCCGGGGTAGACGGCCAGCACGCGCGTGGCGGACGTGAGGACCTCGGTGCGCTCGACCAGCTCGCCGCGGCGCAGCTGCTGCGTCGTCCGCTCGCCGCGCAGCTCCTCGCCGACGGCGGCGGTCCAGCGGGCGCCGTCCTGGACGAACTCGATGGCGCGCACGCGCTGCCCCGGCGGGGCCGGCGCGCAACCGGCGAACTCGGCGAGCGCCTCGTACAGCCGCTCGGCCTGCTCGTCGTCGGCCGCCCGCGGGAGGAAGAACGCAGTCATGCGGGCATCCTCACCGCCACCACCGACACCGCGGCGTCACGGCACCGGGTCGGCGACCGGCCGGCCGAGCCGCTGGAGCCGCTGCTCGGTCCGCCGCACCGCGGCCCGGACGGCCGGCGCCCGACGCTCGTGGACGCGGCCGTTCGGGCTGTCGGTGCCGTGCCGGCGGAGCATGTCGTCGAGCCGCTCGTCGACGTCCATGAGCCGACCGTCGGGGCCGGACGTCTGGTCGGCGAACGTGAGCGCGTCGGCCAGGGGGCCCTGCACGCAGCCGTCGGGGGTCAGGCGGTCCAGCCGGTCGGCCAGGCCCCGCTCCGCGGCGACGATCCGGGCCCCGGAGTGCTGCGCGACCAGCCCCACCACCACCGGCGGCCACTGCTGCTCGCGCAGGTACAGGGCGCCGTCCAGGGGGTGGAAGCCGGTGCGCCGCAGGGCCGGGGCGTAGCCGATGTCGTGCAGCCAGGCGGCGGCCATCAGCAGCGGCCGGTCCGGCGGCGGCACCGTCGGGGCCGCGACCACCGCGCGGCGGGCCACCGCCTGCACGTGCGGCCAGCGCGCCGACCCGCCCAGCAGACCGGCGGCGAGCAGGTGGGCCTCCTCCTCCAGCCGCGACGGGACCCCGGTCGCGGCCGGGTCGGGGCGATCGGTCGTCGGGGGCACGGAGGTCTCCCGTCCGGAGAGGTGGGACCCCGAGGACAGCGGGCCGGGTGGCACCGCCACATCGTCCGCCGCGGACGACCCGCGGCGGACGGCACCGCCTCAGACCGTGGCCGCGGGCTCCCGCTGCGCGCGTGGGAGCAGCAGGGCGGCCACCCAGCCGAGGACCGCGAACCCCATGCTGACCAGGATGGCGACGAGGAACGGCGAGCTGCCGCCGGCCGTCGCCACGACCAGCACCGAGCCGGCGATCGCCACGCCCAGGGACGAGCCCAGGTTCGACACGCTGCGGGAGACGCCGGAGATGTCGCCCTGCTCCTGCTCCGGCCACGCCGACTGCACCACGTTGACCGAGGCGGTGAGCATCGCCCCGATCCCGAAGCCCATGAGGAACAGGCCGGGCCAGAAGGTCCAGACGGCGGAGTCCTGCCGGGCCAGGGCGAGCAGCAGCGCGAGGCCGACGACCGTCAGGGTGAAGCCGACCCGGATGAGCAGCCGCTGCGGGTGCCGGCTGGCCATCCGCTGGGCCATCCCCGAGGACAGCAGGATCCCGACGGTGGCCGGCACGAGCATCAGTCCCGTCTGGATCGCCGAGTAGCCGCGCTCCTGCTGCAGGAAGACGGAGACGACGAAGAACGCGCCCTGCATGACCAGCCACTGCACGGTCTGGGTGACCAGGCCGAGGTTCGACGTCCGGCTGCGGAACAGGCGGACCGACACCAGCGGGGTGCCGCCGGCGCGCTCGCGGGCCCGGGCGTGCACGAAGAAGGACGCGAGGACCAGCACGCCGAGGGCGACGAACAGCCACACCCGCGCCGAGGCCCAGCCCTGGGTGTTGGTCTGCAGGATGCCCGAGACGACGAAGAACAGGCCGGCCGCCGACAGGACCGCACCGAGGACGTCGAACGCGGGCCGCTCGGCCGGCAGCGGCGGGTCGTCGATCCGCCGGGCCAGCAGCGCGACCAGGGCCACCACGAGGACCTGCAGCAGGAACGAGGCCCGCCAGCTGATCGCGCTCGTGATCAGCCCGCCGATCAGCGGTCCCGCGGCGGCGCCCAGCCCGGCGGCGGCGCTGATGACCCCGAACCACTTGGCCCGGGTCCGCATGTCGGCGAACAGCACCGTGACCAGGATGTAGATCGGCGGGATGAGCAACGCCGAGCCGACGCCCTCCAGCAGCGAGTAGCCGACCGTCAGCACGGCCAGGCCGGGGGCCAGCGCGGCGACGAGCGCGCCGGTGCCGTAGACGACCAGGCCGAGGATGAAGCAGGACTTGCGGCCCCAGATGTCGGTGAGCTTGCTGCCGGGGATCATCAGGGCGGCCATGGTCAGCGTGAAGAGCGTGATCGTGGTCTGGATGCCGGGGACGTCGGTGTCGAGGTCGTCGGCGATCGTGCTGATCGCGACGTTCATGTTCGACGCGGCGTAGCTCGCGATGAACTGGGCGAGGGCGAGCGGGAGGACCACGGCCCCGGCGGCCGCCGGGGCCGCCTCGGCGGCGTCGGTCCGGTGCATGGCTCAGCGGGGCGCGCGACCGTCGAGCGCGCCGTCCAGGGTGACGGCGGCGTCGATGAGCCCGAGATGGGTGAACGCCTGCGGGAAGTTGCCGATCTGCTCGCCGGTGAGGGCGATCTCCTCCGAGTACAGGCCCACGTGGTTGCCGTAGGTCAGCATCTTCTCGAAGGCGGTGCGGGCGTCCTCCAGCCGCCCGGAGCGGGTCAGCGCGTCCACGTAGGCGAAGGTGCACAGCGAGAACGTCCCCTCCGAGCCGCGCAGCCCGTCCGGGGAGGCCGCGGGGTCGTAGCGGTACACGAGGCTGTCGGTGACCAGCTCGTCGTCCATCGCGCGCAGCGTCGACTGCCACCTCGGGTCGCGGCCGTCGACCATCCCGACGGTCGGCATGCGCAGCAGCGAGGAGTCCAGCACGTCGGTGCCGTAGTGCTGGACGAACGCCTGCTTGGAGTCGTGGAAACCCAGCTCCATGACCTGCCGGTAGACGGCGTCGCGGGCGGCCGTCCAGCGCTCGACCGGGGCCGGGCGGCCGTGCCGGGCGGCCAGCCGCAGCCCGCGGTCGAAGGCGACCCAGGTCATCACCCGGCCGTAGGTGAACGGCTGCCGTCCGCCGCGGGTCTCCCAGATGCCCTCGTCGGGCTGGTCCCAGTTGTCGGCCAGCCAGTCCAGGACGCGGGTCAGCGCCTCCCAGCCCCGGTGGGGCAGCGGCAGCCCGGCCCGGATCCCGGCGTACATCGCATCGGCGGCCTCGCCGTAGATGTCCAGCTGCAGCTGCTCGGCGGCGCCGTTGCCGATCCGCACCGGCGCGGAGCCGCGGTAGCCCCGCCAGTGGTCGAGGGAGTCCTCCTTGAGGTCGGAGGAGCCGTCGATCCGGTACATGATGTTGAGCGGGCCGCTGTCGTTGTGCATCCGCTCGCGGATCCGGTCGCCGAGCCAGGTGCCGAGACCGGCCACCTCCTCGACCAGGCCGAGCTTGAGCAGCGCGTGCACCGAGAACGAGGCGTCGCGCACCCAGGTGTAGCGGTAGTCCCAGTTGCGCTCGCCGCCGACCTGCTCCGGCAGCGCCGTCGTCGGTGCCGCGACGAGCCCGCCGCTGGGGGCGTAGGTCATCAGCTTCAGGGTGATCGCCGAGCGCTGGACGTCCTCCCGCCACCGCCCGGTGTAGGTGGACCGGCCCACCCAGGACCGCCAGAAGGCGACCGTCTCGTCGAACAGCTGCCGCACCTCGGCGGGGCGGATCTCCCGCGGCGGCCCGTCCGCGGCGGTCTCGACGACGATCCCGCGGGTCTGCCCGGCGACCAGGGGCAGCCGCACGACGGCCCTGTCCCCGTCCCCGGAGCCGGTGGCCAGCCGCTCGTCGTCGGGCTCGCGGACGACGTGCAGGGTGAGGGTCTGCCCGTTCGCGGAGAAGACGGCCCCGTGGGCGGTCACCTCCGCCCGGTGCTGCTGGCGGCCGTAGTCGAACCGCGGCGAGAGCTCGCACTCGAAGGTCATCGAGCCGCGGATGCAGTCGATCAGCCGCACGATCCGGTGCCGGGCGGTCGCGGTCGGGCCGGCCGGCGGCATGAAGTCCACGACCTGCCCCATCCCGGCCTCGGTGTAGAAGCGGGTGACCAGGACGGCGGTGTCGGGCAGGTACATCTGCTTGGACGTGTAGGCGACGTCGGCCGGGCGGATCCGGAAGTGCCCGCCGCGCTCGTCGTCCAGGAGCGCGCCGAACACGCTGGGCGAGTCGAACCGGGGGAAGCAGAACCAGTCGATCGACCCGTCGGTCGTCACCAGGGCCGCGGTCTGCAGGTCACCGATCAGCCCGTGGTCGGCGATGGCGGTCTCGAGCCGGGGCGTCTGCGTCATGCGGCCGACGGTGGCCCGCGGCCGCCGTCGGCGACCTCACCCCGCGGGGGTGAGCCGGCGGTCAGTGCACCAGCGCCTTGAGGGCGATCAGCCCGGCCCCGACGAGGGCGACGCAGGCCCCCTTGGCCACTGCCCGGCCGGGCGGCTCGCCGGCGAAGCGGGCCGCCCAGTACCCGTAGCAGCCGATCAGGCCGAGCCCCGACCACTTGGCGACGGTGAACGCCGTGCCGGCCTCGAGCACCCCGAGCGCGGCGAGCACGAAGAAGACCGCGGGGGAGGCGACGCCCACCCAGACCGCGGCGGCGTCCTCGGCGATGTGCCGTGCCTGCGTGCGCGTCACGGGGTGCCGGGTGCTCGTCTCGGTGCCGACGACCTCGCTGAACACCTCGGCGAGCGCGACGGCCAGACCCGTCCCGGCCAGCCAGACCGCGACGACGCCGGGGCCCGGCGGGTGCTGCTCCAGCGCCACGACGAGCGCCAGCCCGATGATCGAGCCGTAGAGGACCTTCGCGACCTCCCGGGAGCCGAGGTGCGACTCGAGCCGCGTCCACATGCCCGGCTCCCTCAGCCGACGGCGCCGGGGACGACGGCGAACAGCCGCTCCCGCACGGTCTCGCGGACCCGCAGGCTCTCCTCGACCCGGGCCAGCTGCCCCGGGGTCGCCGGCAGCCCGAACACGTCGGCGAGGAAGCGCGGGAGATCGGCCCGGTAGTCGTGCTGGAACGCCCCGAACGGGCCGGCGGTCTGCGCGTTCTTCATGTCCACCAGCCCCTGGAAGAACGAGGTCACCGGCCGCCAGCGCATGCCCGGGGGGACGCCGCGGGGACTGCCGCCGGGCACCGGCTCCACCGGCCGCCGGTGCCCGGCCAGCCGCTCCGGCGGGTACCAGAGCAGGTCCGCGCCGAACGTCGTCACCCCGTCGTTGTCGTGGCTGAGCAGCACGAACCGCGGGACGCCGCCGCGGGGGGGGGGGGGGGGGGGGGGGGGGGGGGGGGGGGGGGGGGGGGGGGGGGGGGGGGGGGGGGGGGGCGGGGCGTCGCGGCCGCGGGCCGGGGGCGCAC
>NZ_JBJGZP010000047.1:0-14323 GCF_054050555.1 Blastococcus sp. SYSU D00695
CCCCGCCCGCCGCGCCCCCCCCCCCCCCCCCCCCCCCCCCCCCCCCCCCCCCCCCCCCCCCCCCCCCCCCCCCCCCCCCCCCCCCCCCCCCCCCCCCCCCCCCCCCCCACTCCGTCGGCCCCCTCGCAGGGCCCCGCCCCGAGCGTGCGAGGGGAGGGGGCGAGGGGTCGTTCCTCAGACCGTGAAGCCCCGCTGGCGGCGGAACAGCTTCTTGATCATGAACAGCGTCTGCAGGACGGTGACCAGGTACAGCACCGGCCAGCCGATCGACAGGATCGCCGACTGGACGCCGACGCTCTGCTGGCTCCAGGCGTAGATGAGCACCAGGAACGTGGCGATCGCGCACACCGCCGGCATGACGTACGCCGACCCGCGGCCCTTCTCCGCCGCCGCCTGCGCGGCCCAGTTGTCCTTCTCCGAGCGGGAGAGGAACTGCACCCACGCGGTCATGAAGTGCCCCATCCGGATCCACATGTAGAACTCGGCCGGGACGAACAGGAAGGCGTAGAGCAGGTCGGTGGCGCTCTTGTCGTGCATCGACAGGGCGATCCGCAGGTTCAGCAGCGTGGCCACCACCGGCGGGATCAGCCACACCGGGTTGAACACGAACGCGTCGATCGACAGCGCCGCCGCCAGAAGCAGCAGGAACGACATGCGCGTGCCGATGTTGAACAGCATCGAGATGTTCTCGTACCAGCGCAGCCGCAGGTTGGGGTGCATGGGCTGGCCCTTGGTGTCCCCGCGCTGACCCGGCCACAGCAGGTCGATGCCGCCGAAGTTCCACTTGACCTGCTGCCCGTGCAGGGCGCGCAGGGTGGTCATCGGGCCCACGAACGCGCGCGCCCGGGCGCTGATCTTGGTGTTGAATCCGGCGTCCTTGATCTGCAGCGAGAGCTTGGAGTCCTCGACCTCGGAGTCGCGCACCCACGGCGCGGACTGGCGGTAGCGGTACATGACCGCCTCCAGCGCGCGGACGCTGAACAGGCTGCACTGGCCGCCGAGCACCGCCATGTTCCGGCCGCGCACGAGGTTGTCCATGTTGAAGCCGGCGAACTGGGCGCGCTGCCCGGCGACGAGGTACTTCGCCATGGCGCCGCGCACCTTGGTCTTGTCGAAGGTGTAGATCGCCGAGAGCCCGCCGATGCGCGGGTCGGTGACCATCTCCTTCTCCAGCCACTCCACGCAGCGCCGGTCCAGGGTGGTGTCGCCGTCGACGCCCAGGATGTAGTCGTAGCCGCGGCTCACGTAGTAGCCGAAGTTCAGCGCCCCGACCTTCTTGTCCGGGTTCTCGCCGATGTCGTGGACGTGCACGACGGTGTGGTAGGCCTCGCCCTTGACGACCCGGAAGTGCTCGCCGGCGAACTGGGCGGCGATCTCCGGGGTGTCGTCGTCGGTGTTGTTGATGATGACGTGGATGGCGTCCGGCGGCCGGGTCTGCGCCAGCAGCGAGGTGAGGACGTCGGCGATCGTCGACTCCTCGTTGTAGGCCGGGATGATGCAGCTGATCGTGGCCGTGCGGCGCTGCTCCTCGGCGGCGGCGCCCCCGAACTCGGCCGGCACCAGCGAGGAGATGTCGGGGACGGTCTGGTCGCCGCGGGCGAGCAGGGTGACGCGGTCGGTGGCCCGACGCATGCCGTGGACGACGAGCTCGGTCACTGGGGGTCCTCCTGCAGGAGCGGCAGCTCGAGGGCGTCGAGCACGGTCTGGCGGTAGTAGCGCTGCGAGCCCGGCTCGGTCTCGACGAGCAGGTCGAACTGGACGGAGAGGGTGACCGCGTCGGCCGTGGCGGCGGACGGGGGCACGGTGAGGGCGGAGCTGTAGCTGAACGGCGGCATGAGCGCGAACTCGCCGCGGTCCTCGACGGCGACGGTGCGGGTGGTGCCGTCGTCGGCGGTGACGACGAAACGGGTCACCAGGACCTCGACGTCCTCGTCGGTGCCGCCCTCGACGTGCGCGGACAGCTGGACGTTCTTCTCGCCGTCCGCCGTCCAGGTGGTGGCCTGGTCGGTGGTCCAGTAGTCGATGACGACGGTGCGGGCCCCGGCGGCCAGGGCGTGCGTGACCGACCCGCTGTCCAGGGCGCCCGCGGGGCGGGCCGGGGCGGTGCTGGTGGCGGCCGCGGCGGCGGTGGTGGCCGCGGCGCGGGCGCCGGCGTCCGACCCGGCGGCGTCGTCGGCGGCCTCGTCGGGAGCCTCGTCGGGAGTGCCGGCCTCGGCGCGGCCGGACACGTCCGGGCTCATGCTGACGTCGGGCCAGGAACAGCCGGAGATGCCGGCCGAGAGTGCGAGTGCGAGTCCCAGCCCCACGGCATGTGGCCGTAGGCGCCCGGACCCGGGCGTGCGTCGTGACACGAATTCCCCCCGTGCTCGATCAGGAGCCGCAGACACGGGAGGTGGTGGCGCTGTCCCCCAACTGCGGCCGCGACAGACCGTAGGGACGGCGGGCCCGGAGTGGGGCGGTCTCCACCCGATCAGGCGGGGCAGGTCCACCGGCCGGGTGAGACCGCCGCCACGCCGGGTCTCGCGGCCGGCACCGGAGGGGTACCGGCCGCGGTCGCGGTCAGCGCCGGGGGTCGAGCACGAGCTTGCCGGTGGTGCGCCGGGCACGCAGGTCCTGGTGGGCCTCGCGGACGGCCGACAGCGGGTAGCGGCCGCCGATCACCGGGCGCAGGTCACCGTCGGCGACGAGGCGCAGCAGGTCGGACATGGCGTCGTCCATCATCTGCGGCCGGGCCATGCAGTGCGCGAGCCAGAAGCCGACGACGGCGCGGCTGCGCTGCATCAGCGCGCCGGGCGGCACCGCGGCGGTCTCCTGGCGGGCGGCCATGCCGTAGGTGACCAGCCGGCCGAACGGCGCGAGCGCGGACAGGGCGCCGGTGAACACCTCGCCGCCGGTCATCTCCAGCACCACGTCGACCGGCCGGCCGCCGTTGGCCTCGCGCAGGGCGGCGGTGAACGCCCTCGGGTCGCCGTCGGCCAGCGCCGGGTCGACCGACGCGTCGGCGCCGAGCTCCTCGGTCAACGCCCGCTTCTCCGGGCTGGACGCGGTCGCGATCACGCGGCCGGCACCCCAGCGCTTCGCCAGCTGGATCGCCAGCGTGCCGACGCCGCCGGCCCCGGCGATGACGACGACGGTCTCGCCGGCGGCCAGGTGCGCGCTGGTGCGCAGCAGGTGCCAGGCGGTCGCGCCCTGCAGGACGACGGACAGGGCCTGCTCGTCACTGACACCGTCGGGCACCGGCCAGGTCAGCCGCGGGTCGGCGACCGCCCTCTCCGCGTACCCGCCGCCGTCGAGCAGGCCGACCACCCGCGGCCCGCCGCCGGCGGGCGTGCCGACGAACTCGGCGCCGGGCACGAGCGGCAGCGCCTGCGGCGCCAGGTAGGAGTTCTCGGCCTGGTGGGTGTCGGCGTAGTTCACGCCGGCGGTCGAGACGTCGAACAGCTGCTGGCCCTCGCCGGGGACGGGGTCGGGCACGTCGACGACCTGGAGGACCTCGGGTCCGCCGAACTCGGTGATCTGGACAGCGCGCATGCTGGCTAGGTTAGGGCTTGCCTCTACGGTCGCTCCCGGGACGGACCGGTTGCAAGGCGGTGTCATCAGCGGCCGCCTTCAAGGCTCTATGTGTCGGATTCGCGACCGATGGCGGCCGGCCTCTTGCGGCCCGGGAAACGCGACGGCGGCCGGTTCATGGGACTGTCGCCCTCGCTGTGTAGCTTGCGGCAGGTCGTGATCGGCGTGCGTGAGCGATGTGGGAAGACCCTGAAGCTCAACTCCGCTCGCCCCTCGGGTTTGCTCCAAAGGCGTAGCAACTAGGAGAAGTCTTGCTTTCCGAAGTTCGTATCAAGCGGTTTAAGTCACTTGGAGACGTCTCCGTTCCGCTGGGAAAGATAACAGTCCTCGTTGGACCTAATAATGCCGGAAAGAGCAGCCTATTGCAGGCTATCCAGTTTGCGACTTCCATCTGTCAGAGCCTGCAGGTTGAGAACGTATCCGCTTGGTCGCGCGGCGCTCGAAGTGGGACTCTTTCGGCGCAGCAGTTGATTTACACCCCTCTGCGAGCCCTTGACGCGCTCGCGATGGGGGGAAGGCTTCGGCAGGATTCGGCATACGCGATCGGCGTGGAACTGCGGGATGACTCGGCGAATGAAACTATCATCTCGGTGATCCGTGGTAAGAATCGAAATATCTCTGTGCGGGTGTCTGGTGAGAATTTGGGGCGAGAGCTTGAGGATCTAACCAATCCCTATAGCGTGGTTGCCCCCGGTCTGGCCGGTATACCGTCGGTCGAGGAGTTCAAGTCGCCGGGAGTGGTTCGCAGGGCCGCGGCGCGGGGCGACGCTAACAGCGTGTTTCGTAACGTCCTTTGGACTTTGCGAAGGGACCCGGATCAATGGGCTATTCTAGAGACTCGGCTTGCGGAAATATTTCCTGACGTCGCCTTGAGGTTGCAATTCGACGATGCCACCGACGAGTACATCCGAGCTGAAGTAAATAGAGGTGAAGAATACTGGCTCCCGATCGATTCTGCTGGTACCGGTGTCCTTCAGGCGTTGCAGGTGTTGTCGTATGTTGGGGTGTACGGCCCGAAGCTCCTAATCCTTGACGAGCCGGATTCGCATCTACACCCGGACAATCAGCGGAAGCTGGCGCGTCTACTGAGACTGCTGGTCGACGAGACGGAAACGCAAGTCCTGCTATCTACTCACTCGAGGCACATGCTTGACGAGTTCGGGCGGCTCGGAGCGACTGTTCATTGGATTAGTGACGGTAAGCGGCAAGACGGCGAGTTTGACCAGGTTAGTGCTCTGCTGGACTTGGGCGCTTTGGACGCGGGCGATCGGCTCCGCCACGGCTCCACCCCTGTTGTCGTTCTGACGGAGGATACTGAGACGGAGGGTCTCCGAACGCTTCTTCTCTCTTCCGGTCTGCAGGAGGACGACTACCAGATCTGGTCATATGCCGGATCCAGCAACCTGTCTGCTGCGAGTGTTCTAGGTCGGTTTATCATGGATATCGCACCAGGTACAGTTGTCATCGTTCATCGTGATCGTGACTACCTCACGGACGTGGAAGCTGTGAGGTATGAAGAGGTGCTTAGGGAACAGGGCTTGCATCCTTTCCTGACGCATGGCACCGACGTGGAAAGCCACTTCCTCGATGTTGGGTATCTGCAGGAGTGTTACCCGCATCTTTCGGGCCCTGATGTCGCGAGCATCCTGGACCAAGCGACGCGAGATATGCGGGACAAGTAAATCGAGATATGTGGCAATCAACGGATCGAAGCTGCAAACCGGGCTCGGCGGGAAGGTGGTGAACGGGAGAGCGCGGCGGGTATTGTCTTTGCGAGCGCGGCGGCCTTCGATGCTGACCCTGCTCGCTACAGGCACGGAAAGAAGACGTTGAAGCGATTGAAGACGATCGTCCAGCAGCTCGGCGGCCCTCAGCGCTCGGTCGGTGTCACTGCCAGTCCTCTCCTCCGAGTGCCCGTGATTGCTGAGGTCGCAAACGCAATTGCTGAGACTGCGTCCACTGATGTTGGAGTTCCTGCCGTCTGACCTCTCCTGTGTAGCGATTCTCCGGACACCCGGAGGTTCTCTTTTCGCTGACGACGTAAGGCGAGTCGCCGTGACGTTATTCCCTATGGGGCGGAGTGGGTTGCCTCAACTAGTACGGGAGTCGGAAAGTCTCGCCTATCCAACCTTCCGTCGCGTCAGCGGATGTAAGGCCGCGAAGTGCTGCTGGATGTTGTGAAGGGGGGCGCTCCATGATCGATCTGGGCAGTTGGCGAGCAGGCACCTAGGCCACGTTAGTTCCTGAGCGCTCTGGACCATCAGGATGAAGTGGGCAGTCATGGCGCCACGGAAGCAGTTGGCCTCATCTAGCGTCCACTGCTGCGAGCCTGTTCTGGCCATGATCGTCCGGTTGGGGTCTGCAGGCGGGCGAGTTCGGTTCGCCACCTCTGCGCGCCGAGCCTCAAAAACTCTGGTGAGGGAGTCAGTAGGCCGGCCTAGCCTTGGCGCTGTGCCCCCCGGTGATCTTCACACCAGCCGCCCATCGGTCTACCTGGACCAGTGGGTCTGGGTGCGACTGGCGAGCGTGGTGGAAGGCAAGCCTCGGGCGCCCGGCGACGCAGAGGTGCTGGACGCCCTACGGGAAGCGGCCGCTGCCGGCGTCGCCTTCCCGCTCTCAAGAACCCACTACATCGAGACGTCGAGCATCAAGAAGCCCAAGCAACGCCAAGACCTCGCCCGGGTTATGGCGTCCATCTCGTTCTTCCGGACGCTACGCGGCGGCCAGGTCCTCATCCGTCACCAGATGCTGAACGCCATGCACGAGACCTTCGGTCGGCCCACCTTCAAGCCTCGCGCGCCAGAAGCCCTCGGGCTCGGAGTGAGCTGGGCCTTCTTAGGCCGGCAGGGCTTCATGCGGGTCATGGACAAGGCGACTGGCCTGGAGACCACCGAAGCGGCGCTGCCTGGCGTTGGCAAGCTGCGCCGGGAGTTGTCCCAGTTGGCCGAGACGATGCTCATCGCGGGGCCCGCCGACGACGAGGTTAAGGCCCTACGGGCCAATGGTTACCGGCCCGAGGCCACCGAGGAAGGCCATGCGAGCCGACTCGCCTGGGAGGAGCTCTTGGTCGGCATGCTTAGAGACGACCCGGTTAACGCCGACGAGCTACGTGTCCGTGTCACGGCTCGGGAGCTTTGCCACGAGTACCTAGACCTGTTCAACGAGTTGATGGCGGAGTACCGGCTCACCCTCGAACGGGTCTTGGGATCGGACCCTGACCGTCCTGGGTCAGGAAGGCCCAAGCTCATGGCCTTCTCCGACTGCATCCCCTCGATGCGCTTGGCCGTAGATATGAAGGCAGCTCTCTTCCGCAACGGGGCGCGGGTCTGGAAGCCCAACGACCTGCATGACATCGACGCCATGAGTCAGGCGATCCCGTACTGCCACGCGGTCGTGACAGACAAGGACGCAGCGGACCGCGTGAAACGGACGGGCGGCGACAAGCGCAATGGAACCGCCGTCCTGAGCAAGCTGGATCAACTGGTCGAGCTCTTGCCGGACCTCGTCCGGCTCGCGCAGACCATAGGCGGAGACCCAACCGGATGGGACGTCGCTGGCCTCGGCGCAGGGTTCATGGCCACACTGCCCGACGGCACCTGGCCATCACTCAACGTCGCGGAAACCGTTTGATGTCGTAGGCGGCACCTAGCCTCAGCCGCATGGACGCCGAGCGGAACCCTGAGCACCTGAAGGGCCGCCGCCGAGGGGGCGTCCGACGCTGTCCGAGGAGTCCGGATCGCGATTCGAAGTCCGATCCGGATCGTTGGGGGAGGGCCTCCCCAATCACACTTCGCCACGATCCCGTCCCTGGCAGCGAGAAGGCTTAGATGGCGAACGTCAGTCTTGTTGGAAGCATGCTGGCCTCGACTGCACCCCGACCATGCGGCCTCTGTGGTGATACCCGAAGACTTTCTAGGGCGCACGTGCCGCCACAGGCCGCAGGGAACGATACGAGCGTGCTTCGCGCTCCTGACGTTATCGCCGGAGGAGTCCGGCGCCAGGGGCGTTGGAGTCAAGGCGGCATGTGGGTTCGTGGCCTGTGCGAAGGCTGCAACAATCTGGCCGGCATCGAGTATGACCGAGCGTACGCTGACTTCGCGAGTCAGCTAGCTCGCCTTTCGACCCCACTCGCGATGCGGCTTGCGGTAATCCCGGGCGAGGCGCCGGGTGTACGGTTTGCCCCCGGACTGGTTGCGAGATGCGTGCTGTTCGGAATGTTCGCGATCAACCCGCGTTTGCGAGTGTTGTTCCCCGAGCTCGCACACGACCTGCTCTACGAGAGCGTCCGCGGCGCGGGCCCTGTCCGGTGGCCCGGCCAATTGAAGCTGCGCGTCGGCCGAACCCACCCCGCACTCCCGCGAGAAGGAGTGTTGTCTAGCGGGGTCTGGTCGATGCGAGTGCTGAATGAGCGCGTGGTCCATTTCTCGTTCGGCGACATCGTGTTCGCCCCGTTGGTGTGGAGTTTGGTGCCAGCGCATGAAGACAGCGAGCGTGACGGGCTAGGTCCTCAGATCACGAGGGGCTTAGCTGATGCCAGCGATTGGGTCCACTACGGCCCGGACCGAACGTCTGTCGACCTCCGATCCCTTACCAAGGCCCTTCCCTCGTTGGCGCATCCCTTGCACATCAAGCCTGACGACTGGGTAGAGCTCTTGACTCGAGATGGGTCGGACGCTGACGCGGTGGTGGTCTTCGGGCGTAGCGCCTGATTCTGTCGCGACCAAGGTCGGCTATCCGGGCGGGACTCCGTGGCTAGGCCTCAGGACTTGCAGACCGCGAGCGAAGCCGTTCCTCAGCGGTGGGTGTCGGCGTAGTTCACGCCGGCGGTCGAGACGTCGAACAGCTGCTGGCCCTCGCCGGGGACGGGGTCGGGCACGTCGACGACCTGGAGGACCTCGGGTCCGCCGAACTCGGTGAACTGGACTGCGCGCATGGACAGGACGCTAGGGGACGGCGCGGCGGGACGCGGCCGGGCGCCGCTCCTCGACATGCCGAGCGGGACTCCGGCACCGACGCCGAGGGCGTTCCGGGTGGTGGCCCGCCGCCACCCGGCAGCGGAGACCGTCGACGCGGTCGCAGCCCGGGCGACGAACGCGGTACGGCCGGACCACTCGTGGTCCGCGCGGCGGGTCCGGTGGCAACCGTTGTGCATCGAACGTATGTTCGACACATGCCGACGACGCGACCGCACCGCCACGGTTGTCCTCTCCGGGGCCGCGCACCCCGGGTGTCGGATCTCGCCGGGTGGGCGTCGTGACGGCGCCGACGCTGCACCGGCCCCGGGAGGCCGCCCGTTTCGTCCTCTACGACGCCGGGCGGCAGCACACGCCACCCATCCCCGTGCCGGTGGAGATCGACGAGGACCTGCCGGCGGGCTGGCGGCGTGACCCGTCGAACCCGCGCCGCGTCCAGCTGCCGGACCAGGGCCGGTGTCCGCACGGCTCCTTCCCCCGGTACGCGGCGCGGAACTGCTGCGCTCGCGGCGGGGAGGTCGCGGAGGCCGGAGTGGCGGCCGCTCCCCGGCCCTCGCGGGCGACGTGCCGGGCGGTCGGCGACGCCGCCGACGACCGGCGCCGGAGCCCGCGCTCGCGGACCCCGAGCGGTGCCGGTCCGCGGAGCGTGCCGGCCGAGCGCCGTGCCGGGTGATCCCGAACGACCGACGTGCAGCCGCCCGGGGCCGGGGCCGGTGGGGCCGCGACCTGGACCCGCCCGGACGTCGTCCCGGCCGGTCCCGCTGGTCAGCCGCCGGCGAGCCGCTGCAGCCGGGTCGTCAGGGCGGCCCGGCGGTCGGCGTTGCCGTGCAGGTCCACGTACCGCTGCCCGAAGCCGGCCAGCAGGGTGTCGTCCAGCCGGCGCACGGCACCCGGGGGATAGCGGTAGTCCATCCGGGCGGTGATGCCGCTGTCGTCCACGCCGCGCAGCACCTCGCCCAGCTCCACGAGGCTGGTCACGCCCAGCTCCAGCAGCAGTCCCGAGATCCAGGTGTAGTGGTCCGGGCGCGACCAGCCGGCGTCGGCGTACTGCCCGGCGAGGAACGCAGCCAGCTCCCGGGGCGCGATCCGGGGGTCGTCGGGGTCCGCGTCGTCGGCGTCGTCGCCGGGCACGGGTGCCCGGAGGCGCTCGCGGATCGCGGTGAACTGCTGGTCGGCCAGCTCCAGCAGCCCCGCGGCCAGGGTGAACCGGCGGTCGAACTCGGAGGTGTGCTCGTCCGGCACGGTGCCCTTGTAGCGGATGTCGTGCTCGAACTCGGCCCACGCGTGCTGCAGCACCGTGCGCACCTGCACCTGCACCACACGCCCGACCAGCTCCGGCAGCTCGGCCGCCCGGCCCGGGTCCACACCGATCAGCAGGTGCCGGCTGGAGTAGCCGAACCGGCCCTGCTGCGCGGTCCGCCGGCCCATGTCGCGGTCGTCGATCACCCGCACCTGGGCGGCCAGCAGCTCGGCGACGGCCTCCACGTCGCTCTGCACGTAGGTGATCACCCGGACGCCGATCTGGTCGGTGATGTCCCGCGCCGGGTCCGGGTAGGCAGGCACGCCGTCGACCGTGCGGGCCGCCTTCTCCGCGAACGAGGCGATGCTCTTGGTCCGCCCGGTCACCGACAGGTAGTTGATCCCGGCGTCATCGAGCACCTCGGTGACGAGCGCGAGCGCCCGCGCCCCGGCGACCAGGGCCTCGGGCCGGCCGTCGGCGTACGCCTGGATCGCCTGCTGCACCGGGTCGGGCGGGGGCGCGGCCTCCCGCGGGGCGGGCTGCAGGTCCGGCGGCAGGGTCGGGGTCACGATGGCACCGCCGGCCGCGTCGCCGTAGGTGGTCACCTCGTGCGGGCGCCGGACGGCGATCCACCCCACGTAGGCGCACACCACGGCGTCGACCTGGTCCTCGACCACCCGCAGCTCGACCTTGCGCGTGGCGGCCTGCACCTGCTGGCGCAGCGCGGCGAACGGCGCCCCGAGGTCGAGCTCGACCACCGCGCCCAGCAGGTCGATCAGCAGCAGCAGATCCGAACGCATCTGCTCCAGCGCGCGGCCCGGCTTGTTCTTGTACTTCAGGGTCCGGCCGAGCCGGAACAGCGCCACGGTCGCCGCGTGCGGGTAGACCTCGATCGCCCGGCGGTCGCGGCCCGAGCGGGGGTCGAGGTCCAGCCGGAGGCGCCGGCCGATGCGCCCGCCGCGGGTGTTCCCGTCGGTGAACTCGGCCTTGCCGGTGTTCGTCGGGTGCGCCCCGGCCTCGAACCGGGCGAAGTCGGCGTTCAGCGCCCGCTCGGCGGCCCGGTTGCCGGTGGCGTTGGGAACCACCAGCGGGGCGTCGATCGCCACGATGCACGGGCCGGCGGTGAACGGGGCCAGCGCGGTCTCGATCTGCTCGTCGGTGCGCACCGCGCTGACGTGCACCAGCCGCCCGGCGTCGTCCAGGACGGCGAGACCGGTGGGCTGCCGGAGGCCCCAGGCGAGGTCGATCCCGATGTGGTGCACGGGGCCAGCTTGCCCTGCCCTCCCGGTCGTCGGTGTCCTTCCCGCAGGACGGGGACCGACCGTTCTCCGGGTGGCAGCTGATCCTGGACGTCGCGCGCCTCCGCCGGAGGGCAGGCGACGCCTTCGTGCGCACCGTGCGCGAGTGCGCGCAGGCCGTTCGGTGGTCGGAGTCGATCGGGCTGGCACCCCTCGACATCGCCCGGGCGTCCGGGACCGTCGTCGTCGTCGACGCGGAGACTCCGGGCCGAGCCGGCCCGCGCCGACTCCCCGCCGGACGCGTGCGGAAGCGCGTCACCGTTCGGGCGGTGGAGTCGCCGGCGAGGCCCCCGTCCGCGCACGTGCTCGGGCAGACTCCCGCTCGTGGAACGCCACGAGTTCGGCGCCGCGGTGCGCCGGTTGCGGGAGGGCACACCGCCGGCGGCCGTCGGTCTGACCCCGGGGAGCCGACGGGTGCCCGGGCTGCGGCGGGAGGAGCTCGGCGAGCTCGCCGGCATGTCCGCGGACTACATCCGCAGGCTGGAGCAGGGGCGCAGCCATCCCTCCGCCGGCGTGGTGAACGCGATCGCGCGGGCCATGCGGGTCGGCCGGGCGGACTACGAGCGGCTCTGTGCCCTGGCCGGGTACGCCGCCGCCGACGGGCAGGTGCCGACCGACCTCGGCCCCGGTGCCACGCGGCTGCTGGAGCGGTTCCCCGACACCCCGATGCTCGTCACCGACGCGGCGATGAACGTGGTCGCGGTCAACAGCGCGTTCCTGGCCCTCGACCACTGGGACCTCACGGGGGAGCGCTGGGAGTGGAACGTCGCCTGGCGCTCCTTCTGCCACCCGTTCGCTGCCTTCCAGCAGTCCGATGCCGATGCCACCAGTCACGAGGCGGTCCTGGTGGCCCAGCTGAGGGCCGCGGTGCTGCGCTACCCCGCCGATGCCCAGCTCTCCGCCCTGGTGGAGGAGATGCGGGCGCGCAGCCGGACGTTCGACGGCCTGTGGCGAGCACCCCGACCGGTGGCCGCCTACGAGAGCAGCGCGACCTTCGTGCAGGCCGACGGGGACTCCCTCACCCTCGTGGGGAACCTGATCGCGCTCCCCGGGGACGACCTGGCGGCCGTCATGCTCACCGCCGCCCCGGGGTCCCGCGACGCGACCCGGCTGCAGGAGGTCGTCGGGGCAGCCGACGGACGGGCGGTCGTGAAGGTGGGCCAGATAGGCCCAGGATGACCGCGCGCTGAGCTGCCACGGTGGGGAACGTCCCCACAGACGGCTTCCAGCGAAGGCAGGTCCAGCGATGAAGGCAGTGCGGTTCCACGAGGTCGGCGGTCCCGAGGTCCTGCGGTACGAGGACGTCGAGGTCCCCACCCCGGGTGCCGGTGAGGTGCGGGTGCGGGTGGCGGCCTCGGCGTTCAACGCCGCCGACAACGGGATGCGTGGCGGGTTCCTCCCCATCCCGGTCGTGCTGCCGCACGTGCCCGGCTACGACGTCTCGGGCACGGTCGACGCGCTCGGTGGGGGCACCGACGGCGGACTGCAGGTCGGGGACGCCGTGATCGGTTTCCTGCCGATGGAGCGCGACGGCGGGGCGGCGGAGTACGTGATCGCCCCGGCCGAGGCCCTGGTCCCGGCCCCCTCGACCGTCCCGCTGGCGGACGCGGCGGCGCTGCCGTCGGTGGCGCTGACCGCATGGCAGGCACTCGTCGACGAGGGCCAGCTGACCGCCGGCCAGCGCGTCCTGGTCAACGGCGCCGGAGGCGTGGTCGGCAAGTACGCCGTCGCCCTGGCCAAGCGGGCCGGCGTGCACGTCGTGGCGACCGCGAGCCCGCGCTCCCGCGCCGCCGTCGAGGCCGCGGGTGCCGACGAGGTCGTCGACCACACCACCACCGACCTGCTGGGCGCGGTCGACGAGCAGGTGGACGTGCTGGTCAACCTCGCGCCCATCGACCCCGACCGGTTCGCCGCGCTCGTCGTCCTCGTCCGCGACGGTGGCAGGGTCGTCAGCACCACCGCGTTCATGGCCACCCCGGGCGACGAGGCCCGGGGCGTCAAGGCCGCGACGGTGTTCGTGCGGCCCGACCGTGAGCGCCTCACCCAGCTGGTGTCGCTGGTCGACAGCGGCGAGCTGCAGGTCGAGGTCGCCCGGCGCATCCCGCTGACGGATCTGCCCGCGCTGCACGCCGAGGCGGCCGCCGGGGGCATCGCCGGCAAGGTCGTCGTCCTGCCCTGACCGGGCCCGTCCGCCGGGCAGGAGCACGCAGCTCCGTCGGCTGAGGAGCGGGCGGCAGCCGTCCTGCCGCACACGACCAGTCCCCAGACGAACGGAGACAGCCGTGAGCACGGCCTACCTCGCACGACCCGAACGACACCAGCAGCTGGAGTGGCTCGGTGGGAGCACCCTGTCCATCCTGCTCGACGGCGCGGCCACCGACGGTCGGCTCATGGTCGGGCGCTCCGACGTCAGCAGGGGCGAGGCGCCGCCGTACCACGTGCACAGCAACGAGGACGAGGTGTTCATGCTGATCAAGGGCACTGCCCTCGTCTGGGTCGACGACCAGGAGAGCGAACTGACCGAGGGCGGCATCGTCTTCCTGCCCAGGCAGGTGCCGCACTCCTATCGCATCACCTCGGAGCAGGCCGATCTGCTGATCATCACGACACCGGCCGGCATCGAGGGGATGTTCCGCGAGACCGGACGCGACAGGGCCACCCCGCGACCCCCCGGCTACACGGTCACGCCGCGGCCGGCGGTGGCGGCGAAGTACGGCAACGCCATCCTCGGCCCGCCCCGCTGACCGCGGTCGACCAGGACCCCGGCCGCATCCGCACCCCCCGGCGTCCTGGTCGGCGTCCACGCGACCCGACCTCGACCGCCGTCCCGGCTCAGCGCCGGGTCTCGTACCGGCTCAGGAGAACGCCCCCGGGGAACGTCCGGGTCTGGCTGCCGGTCGGCGGTCGGCCAGTGGGCGTTCATGTCCTCCCACAGCCGGCGCCCGTACAGCGCGGTGCCCGTGGAGGCGACGCGGTCGGACCAGAAGGAGAACAGCTCGTCGCTCGGCGCGCCCCAGCCGAGGTCGCCGTCGGGGGCGGCGACGTAGCCGTCCAGGCTCACGTTCATCCCGAAGGTCAGTCGGCGCATCGGCCCATCCTCCCGGTGGTCTGTCCCGCGCGGGAGTCCGGAGTCCCTCGCCGCGGGGGGGGGGGGGGGGGGGGGGGGGGGGGGGGGGGGGGGGGGGGGGGGGGGGGGGGGGGGGGGGGGGGGGGGGGGGGGGGGGGGGGGGGCGGTGGGGCGG
>NZ_JBJGZP010000048.1:0-13641 GCF_054050555.1 Blastococcus sp. SYSU D00695
GCGCGCGGGGCCCGCCCCCCCCCCCCGCCCCCCCGCCGCGGCCCGCCCCCCCCGCCCCCCGCCCCCGCGCCCCCCCCCCCCCCCCCCCCCCCCCCCCCCCCCCCCCCCCCCCCCCCCCCCCCCCCCCCCCCCCCCCCCCCCCCCCCCCCCCCCCCCCCCGGTGCGGTCCTCAGCCGCCGGCGCCCAGCCGCCGGCCCATGTGCTCGTGCACGGCCTGGATGCCCTGCAGCGGGCGCAGCATGACGCGGAACTCGACGATCCGCCCCGCCTCGTCGCAGCGGATGACGTCGACCCCGTTGACGTACCGGCCGTCGAGGTCGGTCTCGAACTCCAGCACCGCCGTGTCCCCGGAGAGCACCTGGCGCGTGTAGCGGAAGGCGCCGCCGGACCCGCCGACCAGCGTGGCGGCCGCGGCCTCCAGGTAGCGCGTCGTGACCTCCCGGCCGCGCTGCGGCGTGTACACGACCGGCGAGTGGAAGACGACGTCGTCGGCCAGCAGCTCGTCGAGGCCACCCGGGAGCTCGCCGGCCAGGTGCCGGTGCCAGCGGGCGACGACGTCCTCGATCACCGGTCCTCCCCGCCCCCGGACGGGGCCAGGCCCGCCCGCAGCTCGGCCAGGGCCGCCGCCAGGTCCACCCGCGGCGCCCATCCCCACGCCCGCGCCCGGTCGGCGCGCAGCCGGCCCGTCCACACCGGCTCGTCGGTCCACTCGGGCTCGACGCCCAGCGCGTCGGTCACGGTGCCGAGGTAGTCCCGCCACGTCGCGGGCTCCCCCGCCACGACCACCGGCGTCGCGGCCCCGACCACCGGGCCCCGCTCCGGGTCCTCCGCGGTCGCGACCGCGCCCACGGCGACGTCGGCGAGGAGGGCCGCCAGGTCGTCGACGTGCACCCACGCCCAGGTCTGCGCCGGGTTCGCCCGCCGGTCGCCGTCCCGGGCCGCGCGCGGGCGCCAGGTGTTCCACACCGACGTCGCGCCCGCGCCGAGGATCGCCGGGGGGCGGACCAGCACGACGGTGAGGCCGCCGACGCCGGCCAGCGCGCGGTCGGCGGCGTTCTTGGTGTCGGGGTACGCACCGCTGCCCTCGGGCAGCAGCGCGCTGTCCTCGGCGACGTCACCGACCCCGGGCGAGCGGTCGTAGACGCCGGCGGTCGAGACGTGCACCAGCCGCGCGACGCCCGCGTCGCGGGCGGCCCGGGCCAGCGTCTCGGTGCCCTCGACGCCGACCCGGTGCTGCTCCTGCCGGGGCGAGCCCATCGGGTGGACGGTCGTGACGACCGCGTCGGCGTCCCGGGTCGCGGCCCGGGCGACGTCGGGGTCGGTGGGGTCGCCCACGTGCTCGGTGACCCCGGGCAGCGGCGGGGCGCTCCCGGCCCGGCGGACGACGGCGCGCACCCGCGCCGAGCGCGCCGACAGCGCGCGGCACACGGCGCTGCCCACCAGTCCGTTGGCACCGGTCACGACGACGAGAGGCGGGTTCGGGTCCACGGACGTCGACCCTGCCTCCTCCCCCGCCGGCCCGCCACGTGTCGCCGCGCGCGGGCGCGGGCAGGAGGGCTGCCGTGCGCGTGCTGCTGGTGATGACCGACGCCGACTGGTACGAGGACGCCGGGTACGCGGCCGCCTGGGTGCGGGCGCTGGAGGAGCAGGGCGCGGAGGTGGAGCGGCTGGCCCGGGTCCCCGCCGGCTGGCCGGTCACCGGGCCGCCGGGCGGGCGCTACGACCTGGCGATCGCGCACGTGCTCGTCGAGGAGGTGGTCGCCTACGCGCCGACGTTCGCGCTGGCCAGCCTGCTCGAGGCCGCCGGGGTGCCGCTGCTCAACCCGGTCGCCTCCCTGGTCGCCTCCGGGGACAAGCTCGTCACCCACGCCGTCTGGGCCGCCGCCGGCATCCCGCAGCCGGCCACGTGGGACCTGGCCGGCGTCCGGGAGTGGCCGGCGCCCGGGCGGCCGATGGTGCTCAAGCCCGCGCTCGGCGACGGCGCCCGGTACGTCGAGCTGGTGCACGACCTGGCCGCGGCGCGCGCGGTCGAGGAGCGCTGGCGGGCCGACGAGGCCGCCGGGGGCCACCGCCGCGGGGCGTCGGTGCTGCAGGAGTGGGTCGAGGAGCCGGCCTGCGCGCGGCTCTACGCGACGCCGACCGCCGTCTCGCCGGTGTACGAGAAGTCGCGGGCCGACGGCGCGCTGGTCACCTCCGGCACCGTCTACCCGCGGGTGTACCCGGCGCCGCCGGAGATGGCGGCCCTGGCGCAGCGCATGGTCGCCGCGCTCGGGGGCGGGCTGATGGGCGTCGACGTGCTCGTCGGGCCGGGCGGGCGGCTGCTCGCGCTGGAGGCCAACGCCCCGTTCGGCTTCGACGTCACCGACCCCGAGCAGGGCCGCTGGGTGGCCCGCGCGGCCCTGGCCCGGGCGGAGCGGGCGGCGGCGCGGCGCACCGCCGCGTGAGCACGACGATCCCGGCCGCCCTCGACGAGGCGCTGCTGCCCGCCGGCGGCGAGCGGGAGCACGCCGCCGCCGCGCTGGCCGCCGTCCGCGCGTACGGGCCGGCCGCGCTCGCGGCGGACGTCGCCCGGGGCGTGCTCGGGCTCGGCATGTGCAACGGTCCGGCCGGCGAGCGGCGGCCGTTCCTCGTCGACCCGGTGCCGCGCGTGCTGCCGCGGGAGGAGTGGGCGCAGGTGGCCGCGGGGGTCGTGCAGCGGCTGCGGGCCCTGGAGGCGTTCGTGGCCGACGCGCACGGCCCGCGGGAGTCGGTCCGCGCCGGCGTCGTCCCCGCCGGGGTGGTGGACACCAGCCGATTCACCGCGCCGGGCCTGCCGCCACCCCGGCGCTGGATCGGGATGGCCGGGCCCGACCTGGTCCGGGGCGCGGACGGCCGGTTCGTCGTCCTGGAGGACAACGTGCGGACGCCGTCCCTGCTGGCCTACGCCCTGGCCGCGCGGGACCTGGTGGCCCCGCGGCTGGGCGTCCGGCCCGGGCCGGCGCCGGTGCGCGCGGTCGCCCGGGAGGCGATGCGGGCCATGCTGGCCGACGCCACCGACGTGGCCGACCCCGTGGTGGCCGTGCTCGGGGACGGGCCGCGCAGCTCGGTGGCCTGGGAGATCGACCGGTTCGGCGAGATGACCGGGGCGCCGGTGGTCCTGCCTCAGCAGCTGCGCACCCGCGGGAACGCGCTGCTGCTGCCCGACGGGCGCCGGGTGGACGTGCTCTGGCGGCGCACGAGCGAGGAGCGGCTGACCGGCGACGACGGCCTGTCCAACGAGCTGGGCGAGCTGCTGCTGCCCGCGCTGCGCGCCGGGACGGTGGCGGTGCTGAACGCCTTCGGCACCGGCGTCGCCGACGACAAGCGGACCTTCTGCCACGTCGAGGACCTGGTGCGCTTCTTCCTGGGCGAGGAGCCCCTGCTGCGCTCGCAGCCGGCCTACGACCTGGGCGACCCGGTGGTCCGCCGGGCGGCGCTGGCGCGGCTGCCCGAGCTGGTGCTCAAGCCGCGGTCGGGGTCGGGCGGGTGGGGCGTGCTCATCGGCCCGCGGGCCGACCTCCGGCAGCTGGAGCGGGCCCGCGCCGCCGTCCTCGCCGCGCCCGGGGAGTGGGTCGCGCAGGAGCCGGTGGCCCTGTCCACCCACCCCACGGTGGTGGACGGCGAGCTGGCGCCGCGTCACGTGGACTACCGCCCCTACGCGTTCTGCACCGACGCCGGCACCGTCGTGCTCCCCGGTGGCCTGACGCGGTTCTCCCGCGAGGCGGGCCAGCTGGTCGTGAACGCCTCCCAGGGCGGCGGCGGCAAGGACACCTGGGTGGTCGGCTGACCCCGGATTCAGGTGCCACGCGACCGGGTAGCGCGCCATCGTTCGCCGGGTCCGCCGGCGGCCGACGACGCGCGAGGAGACCCACCGCGATGACCACGCCGAACACCCAGGGCATGACGACCGCCGACGCCGCGACCGGGAGCCGCGACGTCAAGAGCCACGAGACGACGAGCTTCGCCGACCTCGGCAAGGAGATGTGGTCCTACCTCACCGGCAAGGGCGCCGCGATCGACTACGAGTTCGTCGACATGACCGTCGAGGTGCCCCGCGAGACCGGACCGGACGCGCCGCGCGCCGTCTGGAAGCTCGACGGCACCCTGCGCATCACGACCGCCGAGAACGCCCGTCGGGGATGACCGGCCCGCTCGGCCCCCTGTCCCTGTCCGGCGAGCTGTCGCTGGACGTGGACGGGGTCGGCGTGCAGGTGCACGCCGAGGGCGGCGACCTGCGGGTCGTCGCCGACGACGTCGGCAGGTTCGTGGCGCGGCTGCGGGAGGCGGCGACCGCGCGGTCGGGCGTCGCCCCGGGCCGGCGGGACCTCCGCGGGCTGGCCGCGGCGCTGGCCGGCCACGGCGTGACCGCGTACCTGCAGTCCCCCACCCGCACGGTCGCGGTGGCCGGCGCCGGCGTGGACTCCGCGGCCGGAGGCCTGCTGCTGGGCACGCGCCTCGTGCAGCCCCGCGCCGCGGCGGTGGTGCTCGCCGCCCGCCGCGGCCGATCGCTGCTGCTGGTGGCCGCCGCCGTGGCGGCCCTGGTGGCGCTGCTGGGGCGCCGCCGGCGCTGAGCACCGGGCGGGTGCGGCGGGCCGGCCGCACCCGCCCGGTCCACCCGGCGGAGGGGGCCCTCAGTCCGTGGACGCGACCCGCTCCACGGCGAGGCGGTCGGCGAACAGCGGCGGCAGGTACCGCAGCATCAGCGCCGACCACACCACGTGGGTCAGCACCGGCGCCTGGATGCCGCCGGTGATCCGGCGCTGCTGCGCGAACAGCAGCCCCATCGGCACGCTGGCCAGCACCAGCGCCGGGTTGCGGGTGGCCGTGGTGGCCAGCCCGTAGACCGCGGTGGAGACGAGCACCGGCCGCCGGGTGCCGGCCGCGGCGTACAGCGCGCCGCGGAAGAACACCTCCTCGGCCACGCCGTTGGCCAGCGTGGTGGTGGCGACCAGCGGGGCCGAGCCCTGGTCGGCGTAGCGCAGGACCGCCCCGATGGCCCGGTCCAGCACCGGGATCCGGCGGGCGACGAGCGCCGCGGCGTAGAACACCCCGAACGCGCCCGCCCCCGACAGCACCGGCGTCAGCACGGGGCGGCGCAGCCGGTCCCCCCGGCCGAACATCCGGCCCAGGTGCAGCGGACCCGACGCCAGCCCGCCCGCGACCCAGGTGCCGGCCACCCCCAGGGTCAGCCCGTAGAAGCGCGGCGAGCCCGGCGGCGTCGACAGCGACACCCCCAGCAGGGCGGCGCCGGTCACCGCGACCGCCCCGGTCACCCGCCGGCGGCGGCGGAAGGCGGCGTCGCTCTCCCAGTGGTCGCGCGGCACGCTGCGCAGCAGCGGCCCGGCCACCCGCTGCACCGCCGCACGCAGGGCGGGGACGGCGGAACGGCGGCTCACCGGCGTGCTCCCCGGGCCAGCCAGCCCCCGCGCCGCTGGCGGTCCCGCCGACGCCGCTCCCGCGCCCGCTCGACGAGGGCCGTCATCACCATCTCGTCGTAGTCCATCGGCTCGAGGGGGACCACGCCACGGATGGCGTCGTCGGTCACCACCACCTCGTTGCTCATCGAGTCGATGAGGGAGCGGCCGGTCGTCACGTCGATGTCGGTGACCAGCGACAGCCAGCGCGAGGACAGCCGCGGGGTGAGCAGCGGGACCGGGACGACGAACAGGTGCCGGTTCTGGATGTCGGCGACCCGGGTCAGCATCTGCAGGTAGGTGAGCACCTCGGGACCGCCCACCTCGAACACGCGGCCGGCGGCCTCCGGCGCCTCCAGGACGCCGACCAGGTAGGCGACGACGTCGGCGACCGCGATCGGCTGCGTGCGCGTGTGCACCCAGCGCGGGGTCACCATCGCCGGCAGGTGCGCGACCAGCTGGCGGGTCATCTCCCACGACACGCCGCCGTGGCCGACGACGATGCCGGCCCGCAGCACGGTGACCGGCACCCCGGTCGCGCCGAGCAGCCGCTCCACCTCGCGCCGGCTGCGCAGGTGCCGCGACAGCCGGTCGCCGTCGCGGCCGAGGCCGCCGAGGTAGACGATCCGCCCGAGGCCGGCCGCCGCGGCGGCGCGGGCGAAGGCCCGGGCGGCGTCGGCGTCCTTGCGCTCGAAGTCGGCGTCGCCGAGGGAGTGCACCAGGTAGTACGCGGCATCGCAGCCGTCGAGCGCCGCGCGCAGCGACGCCTCGTCGCCGACGTCGCCGGCGACCGGGGTGCCGGCCCCCCGGTAGCCGTCCGGCCGCCGGGTCATGGCCCGCACGTCGTGCCCGGCCCCGTCGAGGGCGGTGGCCAGGCGCCCGCCGACGAACCCCGACGCGCCGGTGACCAGGACCCTCACCGGCGGTCCCCGCGGACGACCCCGGCCGCCGCGGCGTCCGGCCGGAGCGGCGACGCCCCGCCGCCCTCCCGGGTCCGGCCCCGCGCGAGCGTCTCGTCGGTCATGCGGTCCTGCCTCTCGGTCCGGGTGCGGTGGCGACGAGGCCCGTCCGGCACCCGGCCGGCCAGGTCGCCGTCGAGGAGGCTGGGCGGGACGGGCCACGTGCCGGGCACGACGCGGTTGTGCCCGACACGGCCAGGGCGAAACGACCCCGCCACCCGTCCCCCCGTCGTCACCGGCGGGGAGGTGCGGGTGCGGCCGCCCCGCCCGGCCGGCTCAGAACAGGGCCTCGCCGGCGGGCAGGAAGGCCGACCAGCGCGCCGAGGGGCCCGTTCCATCGGAGGTGACGACGACGACCGTGCCGTCGGCGCGCACGACGGGGTCGGGCAGCAGCTCGCTCCACGGGCGGCTGCCGCGCACGGTGCTGCCCCCGGTCAGCAGCTCCTCGACGTCGGCGGCCAGGGCCTGCGCGTCGGACTCCGAGGCGGCCGAGTACGCCAGCACCACGTGCCCGGAGCCGTCCCAGGCGAAGCCGATGCCGGCGGCCTCGTAGGTCAGCTCACTGCCGGCGGGTCGCCGGAGCATCTGCGCCGACAGCACGTCCTCCCCGTCGAGCGCGGTCGCGACGGCGGCGAGGTCGGCGTCGTCGGCCAGGCTGTCCCCGCCCTGCGTGGCGGCGACGAGGGCGGCGATCCCGTCGTCGTCGCGGGCCAGCAACAGCGTCTGCTCGTCCGGCAGCCCGAGCCGTCCGGCGCTGCCGGTCGCCGACAGCGCGGTGGGCCGCTGCAGGTCGTTCTCGAGGTCGTCGAGCCAGCTCAGCACCCGGACGCCGTCGACGTCCTCCTCGGTCACCTCGTCCCCCACGGGACCCGAACCGGTCGCCTCGGCGATCGCGTCGGGGTCGAAGTCACCCCGGGCCGCCGACACGGTGCGCGGCGGGGTCCCGGCGGAGACGTCGGCGGCGACCTGCCCGACGGCGAACCCGAACTGCTCCTCGACCGGCTGCACGGCCACGGTGTCCAGGGACAGCAGGTCGCTGGCGCGCACCAGGCCACCCTGCTCGGTGGTGAGCGGGACGAGGTACCCGCCCACCAGCTCCTCGACCGGGGTCCCGGCCGGCGGGGCGTCGACGCCGTAGGCCTGCGCGGCCGCGTGCCAGCGGCTGACGGTGACGACGCCGAGCTCGTCGTCGCCCATCGGCGGGAGCAGCCCGAGCATCGCCGCGACCGAGTCGACCGGGTCGCCCGCCGCCGAGGTCGGCGCCGCCGGGGACCCCGAGGCGCCCGCTCCCGGCGTCCCGCTCCCGGTGGTGGTCGAGCTGCAGGCCGGGACGAGGAGCAGGAGACCGGCCAGCGGGCCGGCGAGGCGGCCGGTGACGGCGGGGCGGCGAGCGGTACGGGAGCGCGGGCACATGGCGGGCGAGGGTACGGCCCGGCGGCCCCGCGGACAGCGGTCCGCGCCGTCCGGGGTTGTGGGCCACGCCACACCCTCGTTACGGTTCCTGTCACTCTGAGTGACCGTCGACGTCCCCGGTGCGGGCGTGGACCGGGCCGGGGCCCGGCCCCAGGGAGGACTCCCCCATGGCGTTCTACCGGCAGGTTGGCGAGGTCCCGCCCAAGCGGCACACCCAGTTCCGCCGCCCCGACGGCGGCCTGTACTCCGAGGAGCTCGTCGGCGAGGAGGGCTTCTCGTCGGACTCCGCGCTGCTGTACCACCGCGGCATCCCGTCGGCGATCGTGGACGCCCGGCCCTGGGAGCTGCCCGACCAGTCGCTGACGTCCAACGAGCCGCTGCTCCCCCGGCACCTGCGGCTGCACGACTTGTTCCCCGGCGAGGAGCACCGGGCCACCGACGCGGTCACGGGACGGCGGCTGGTGCTGGGCAACGGCGACGTCCGCATCTCCTACGCCGTCTCGTCGCTGGCCAGCCCGTACTACCGCAACGCCACCGGCGACGAGTGCGTCTACGTCGAGCGCGGCAACGCCACCGTCGAGACCGCGTTCGGGGCACTGCACGTCGGGCAGGGCGACTTCGTCGTCCTCCCCCGGACCGTCGTCCACCGCTGGGTGCCCACCGGCGACGAGCCGCTGCGCACCTACACCGTCGAGGCCGCCAGCCACGTCGCCCCGCCGCGGCGGTACCTGTCGCGCTACGGGCAGTTCCTCGAGCACGCCCCCTACTGCGAGCGCGACCTGCGCGGCCCGGCCGGCCCGCTGCTGGCCGACGGCACCGACGTCGAGGTGTACGTCAAGCACCGCGGCCCCGGCGGGCCCGCGGGGACGGTGCACGTGCACGCCACGCACCCGTTCGACGTCGTCGGCTGGGACGGCTGCCTGTACCCCTACGCCTTCGACGTCGCCGACTTCGAGCCGATCACCGGCCGCGTCCACCAGCCCCCGCCGGTGCACCAGGTGTTCGAGGGCGCCGGCTTCGTGATCTGCGCCTTCGTCCCGCGGAAGGTCGACTACCACCCGCTGGCCGTGCCGGTGCCCTACTACCACTCCAACGTCGACAGCGACGAGGTCATGTTCTACGTGGACGGCGACTACGAGGCCCGCCGCGGCTCGGGCATCGGGCGGGGCTCGGTCTCGCTGCACCCCGGCGGCCACGCGCACGGCCCGCAGCCCGGCGCGGTGGAGAACAGCCTGGGCGCCGAGTCCTTCGACGAGCTCGCCGTCATGGTCGACACCTTCCGGCCGCTGGAGCTCGGCGAGGCCGGCACCGCCGCCGACGACGGCCGCTACGCCTGGAGCTGGGCCGGTCGCGGCCCCGCGTCGTGAGCGCGGTGCCGGACGGCGGCGCGACGACCTGGCTGGACCTCCCCGCCGGCACCGGGTTCGGCCCGGGCAACCTGCCCCTCGGCGTGTTCTCCACGCCGGGCACGGGGCCGCGCACGGGCGTGGCGATCGGCGACCGGGTGCTCGACCTGGCCGCCGCCACCGGCGACGGCGTGCACGCCACCGGGTCGCTCAACGCGTTCCTGGCCCGCGGCCCGCGCGCGTGGGCCGCGCTGCGCGCGGAGCTGACCGGCCGGCTCGCCGACGAGGCCCACCGCGACCGCGTCGAGCCGCACCTGGTCCGGCGGTCGGAGGTGACGATGCACCTGCCGGTGGAGGTCGCCGACTACGTCGACTTCTACAGCTCCCGCCACCACGCGGAGAACCTCGGCCGCATCCTGCGCCCCGGCTCGGCGCCGCTGACCCCGAACTGGGAGCACCTGCCCATCGGCTACCACGGGCGCGCCGGCACGGTGCGGGTGTCGGGCACCCCCGTCGTCCGCCCGAACGGGCAGCGCCGGGCCGACGCCGGCGGGCCGCCGACCGTGGGCCCGTCGCAGCGGCTGGACTTCGAGGCCGAGGTCGGGTTCGTCGTCGGGGCGCCGTCCCGCCCGGGCCGGCCCGTGCCGCTGGGCGACCTGCCCGAGCACGTGTTCGGCGTCTGCCTGGTCGACGACTGGTCCGCCCGCGACCTGCAGGCCTGGGAGTACGTGCCGCTGGGCCCGTTCCTCGGCAAGTCGTTCCTCACCTCGGTGTCGCCGTGGGTGGTGCCGCTGGCCGCGCTGGAGGCCGCCCGCGTCGCGCCGCCGCGCGACACCCCGCTGCTGCCGTACCTGGACGACACCGGGCACCCCTGGGGGCTGGACATCACCCTGGAGGTCCGGCTCAACGGCCACCTGGTCAGCCGGCCGCCCGCCGGGCTGCTGCACTGGACCGCCGCCCAGCAGCTGGCGCACACGACCGTGAACGGCGCGCACCTGCGCACCGGGGACCTGTTCGCCTCCGGCACCGTGTCCGGTCCCGCCGCCGACCAGCGCGGCTCGCTGATGGAGCTGTCCTGGGGCGGCCGCGAGCCGCTGGTCCTGCCCGACGGCAGCACCCGCGGCTTCCTGGCGGACGGCGACGAGGTCACGATCACCGGCACCGCACCCGGCCGGTCCGGCGGCCGGATCTCCCTCGGCGAGGTGACCGGCCGCGTCGTCCCGGCACCGGACCTGCCGACGCCGGCCGGGCCGCGCAGGATGGAGGCACCGACGTCGCGCAGGGAGGGCCGCCCGTGAGCACCGAGGACCCCGCCGCGGTGGTCAGCCGCTTCCCCGTCGCCGACCCGGCCGGGCTGCCCGCCGACCTGGCCGCGCGGTACGCCGACGTCCAGGAGCGCTCCGGGTTCCTGCCCAACGTGTTCGCGGCGCTGGCCTGGCGGCCCGCCGAGGCCCGGGCGTTCCTCGCGCTGCACGACGCGCTGATGGACAGGGACACCCCGGGGTTGTCCACGGGCGACCGCGAGCTGGTCGTCGTCGCCACCAGCGCCGCCAACGACTGCGCGTACTGCGTCGTCGCGCACTCGGCGATCGCGCGCATCCGCACCCGGGACCCGGTGCTGGCCGACCTCGTGGCCGTCGACTGGCGCAAGGCGCCGCTGTCCGAGCGCATGCACGCCGTCCTGGACGTCGCCGTGCGGCTGGCCACCGACCCGGCCGCGGTCCCCGCGGCCGACCTGGACCGGCTGCGCGACCACGGCCTCACCGACGACGACGTGTGGGACGTCGGCGCGATCACCTCGTTCTTCGCCTACTCCAACCGGCTGGCGCACTTCGCGGCGATCCCGCCCAACCGCGAGTTCCACCTGATGGGCCGGGTGCCCCGCGAGCGCTGAGCGGCCGCGCCCCCGGACCCGGCACCGGCCCGCCCGACCCGCTGCGGGCCGGCCACGGGGTGGTGCTGGATGCTACGAGCCGGCCGCGGGTCCCCCGCGGGCCAGAGGGCGGGTCCGTGCGACGACGGAGGAGGTCCGGGTGACCGGGATGGGCGCGACGGCCGGCGACGGGACCGGGCGCGGGGTGTTCGCCGACCTGCTGGACCTGGAGCGGACCGCGGAGACGTCCTTCTGCGCCGCCGGGCACGGCCGGACGGGCAGCGACCGGGCCTTCGGCGGCGCCGCCATCGCCCAGTCGCTGCTGGCGGCGGCGCGGACCGTGGGGCCCGAGCGGCCGGTGCACTCCCTGCACGCCCACTTCCTGCGGTCGGCCGACGCCACCGCGTCCACGGTCTTCGACGTCGACCGGGTCCGCGACGGCGGCAGCTACACCACGCGGGGCGTGACCGCCGCGCAGGACCACGGCGTGGTGCTGCGCCTGACGGCGTCGTTCCACGCGCCCGAGCAGGGCCTGGAGCACCAGGTGCCGGTGCTCGACGCCCCCGGCCCGGAGGACTCCCCGGGCTGGGAGGAGGCCGGGGCCGAGGCCACCGGCGCGGTGCGCACCTGGTTCCAGACGCTGGCCCGCCGGCACCCCCTCGAGGTGCGCTTCGCCGCGCCGCTGCCCCGGCTGGCGGCCGGCCGCGGGGAGAGCGCGCCGCCGCGGCAGCAGCTGTGGATGCGGTCCCGCGAGCCGCTGCCCGAGGACGGCGTCGTGCACAGCTGCGTGCTGGCCTACGCCACGGACGTGCTGCTGCTGTCCACGACGCTCGCGCCGCACGCCACGATGATCGGCGCCCCGGGCGTGTCCGCCGCCAGCCTCGACCACGCGGTCTGGTTCCACCGGCCGGTCCGCGCCGACGAGTGGCTGTTCTTCGACCAGGAGAGCCCGTGGGCCGCCGGTGGCCGCGCGCTCGGCCGGACGCACGTGTTCGACCGGTCCGGCCGGCTGGTCGCCACGGTGGTGCAGGAGGGCATGATCCGCCGCCGTCCCGTCGTCGGCTGATCCGCCGGCCCGCGGGTGCGCTCAGCCCGCCGGCCGCGCGGCGGGGGCGAGATGGGCGAGGAACCAGTTCCGGGTCAGGCCGGCGACGGCCCCGAGGGCACCGGGCTCCTCGAACAGGTGCGTGGCCCCCGGCACCACCGCCAGCCGGTGCTCGCAGCGCAACCGGGCCGCCGCGCGCGCGTTGAGCGCGAGCACGGCGCCGTCCCGGCCCCCGACCACGAGCAGCGTCGGGGCCCGGACCAGTGCCAGCCGCGCGCCGGCCAGGTCCGGCCGTCCCCCGCGGGACACGACGGCGGCCACCCCGGCGTCCGGCTCCGCGGCGGCCCAGATCGCGGCCGCGGCGCCCGTGCTGGCGCCGAACCAGCCCTGCGGCAGGTGCCGGGTCACCGGCTGCGCGCGCACCCAGGACGCGGCCGCGCCCAGCCGGCCGGCGAGCAGGGCGACGTCGAACACCCGGCCGCGGTCGCCCTCCTCCGCGGGGGTGAGGAGGTCCAGGAGCAGCGTGGCCAGGCCGGCGTCGCGCAGCACCGCCGCGACCCGCTGGTTGCGCGGGCTGTGCCGGCTGCTGCCGCTGCCGTGGGCGAACACCACCGCCCCGACCGCGTCCGGCGGGACGGTGAGCCGGCCGGGCAGCCGCGCCGTCCCGCACCCGACCTCCACCTCCTCGTCGTGCGCCGCCGCCGGCCCGAGCTGCGGAGCCGGCCCGGGCGGGGGCCGGCGGGCCGCCTCGTCGAGCACCCCGACGACCCGGTCGTCCTCGACGGGGCGGAAGTCGGCGTAGACCTGCCCGACGGCGGCCAGTCCCGGGGGCGCGACCGCGACGGCCAGCTCGTCGACCTCCGGGCGCAGCACCTCCGCGGTCCGCGGCGAGCAGACCGGTGTCGCGAGCACCAGCCGGGCGGCGCCACGGGCCCGGGCCACCCGGCAGGCGGCGCGGGCGGTCGCGCCGGTGGCGATGCCGTCGTCGACCACGACGACCGTGCGGCCGCGCAGCGGGACCGGCGGCCGGTCCCCGCGGAACGCCCGTGCCCGCCGCTGCACCTCGGCGCGCTCCCGCCGCTCGGCGGCCGCCAGGACGGCCCGGTCCACGGCGGCGGCCCGGAGCACGTCCTCGTTGACCACCAGGACGCCGTCCTCGCCGACGGCCCCCATCGCCAGCTCCGGCTGGCCCGGCACGCCGAGCTTGCGGACGACGAGGACGTCCAGCGGCGCCGCGAGGGCGCGCGCGACCTCGGCCGCCACGGGCACCCCGCCCCGGGGCAGGCCGAGGACCACCACGTCCTCCCCGCGCAGGTGCCCGAGCCGCCGGGCCAGCTCGCGGCCGGCGACGGTCCGGTCCGGGAACCGCGTCATGCCGCGATGGTCGCGAGGCCGGGACCGGAGTGTCAGGGGCGCAGGGCCCCGGGCGTCAGGGCCGTCCGGCCGCCCACCCCCGACACACCCCACGCCGCCCCCGCCCCGCCCCGGCCCGCCCCGCCCAGGCGCCGTTGGGGCAGTCGGGGGGGGGGGGGGGGGGTGGCGCCGGGGTGGGCGCGTTGGGGGGGGGGGCGGG
>NZ_JBJGZP010000049.1:0-13406 GCF_054050555.1 Blastococcus sp. SYSU D00695
TGGGGTGGGGGGGGCGGGGGGGCGGGCCCCACACCCCGCCACAGACGCACATCACCGGTCGAGCAGGAGCAGCGAGTAGGCGGCCAGCGAGGGCCCGTCGGTGAAGCGGCCGGCGCGGATCCTCGCCCGCAGCTCGTCCTCGGGCACGAACGCCTGCCGCATGTCGGCCTCGGTGGCCTCGCGGGCGGTCGGGCCGGGGGTGAGGTCGGTGGCCAGCCAGACGTCGAACTCCTGGGTGGACAGCCCGGGGGCGAGGTCGAGGTGGCCGAGGTGGCGCAGCGAGCCCGCGCGCAGCCCGGTCTCCTCGGCCAGCTCCGCGCGGGCCAGCTCCTCCGGCGTCCCGCTGCTGCCGGCCCCCCACGTGCCCTGCGGGAACTCCCACGCCCGCCGGCCCAGCGGGTACCGGTACTGCTCGACCAGCCAGAACCCGTCGCGCTCGAAGGGCAGCACCAGCGCGAAGTGCGCCTTCTCGACGACGCCGTAGACGCCGGCCGAGCCGTCCTCCCGCTCGACGGCGTCCTCCCGCACGCGGATCCAGGGGTTGCGGTAGACCTCGCGGCTGCCCGTCGTCCTCATGCCCTCGACCTCATGGCCCGAGCCTCGCAGAGCGGGGACCATGGACGGCGATGACCGACCGCAAGCCGCACGGGGTCTCGTTCGAGACGTGGGTGGAGCAGCAGATCCGGCAGGCGCAGGAGCGCGGCGCGTTCACCGGCCTGCCGGGCGCCGGGAAGCCGCTGGAGATCGACCCCGACGAGACCGCCTACGACTGGGCGCTGGCCAAGGCCCGCCGCGAGGGCGTGGAGACCGCGGACATGCTCCCGCCGGGCCTGCGGCTGCGCCGCGAGCGCGACGAGCTGCCCGCGCGGGTGCTGCGGCTGGACAGCGAGGCCGCCGTCCGCGCGCTGGCGGCCGACTACGACGCGCGGGTGGAGGCCTTCTGGCGCCGCCCGGCGGAGAGCCGCTGGGCGGCGGTGCCGGGCCTGGCCGACGTCGACGCGCTCGTCGCGCACTGGGCGGCGCACCGCCCGCCGCCCCCGCCGCCGAGGGCCGAGCCGCCGGCCCCCGAGCCGCGCCGCCGCTGGTGGCGCCGCGGCCGCTGAGCCGCCGGGCGGCTACAGGACGTCGAACTCGTTGAACGCCTCCCCGCCGGACAGCCGGGCGTAGCCGGGGCCGCGGTCGAAGAACGGCTCGTCGCCGGTGCGGGCGGCGCGGCGCTCCGCGCGCAGGGCCGCGGTGGCCGCCTCGTCCGCCGAGCCGTCCTCGCGGACCACGACGCCGTAGTCCGCGCGGGCACCGTCTCCCGACACCTTGCGCCAGGCGATGTCGCGCAGGACCTCCTCGACCGGCCGCTCCAGCGGGTCGCCCCAGCCGCCCCCGCCGGTCGTGCGGATGCGCACCACCGTGCCGGCCGGCAGCGGCTCGGCGTCGGCCAGCGCGTCCACCTCGTGCTCGTCCGGGCCGCCGGGGTCGACGGTGATCGAGAACGGCCGCCCGGCCTTGCCGCCGTTGACGCCCCAGCAGGCGAGGATCGAGCGGTCGGCGATCGACATGAAGTGCGCGTCGCGCAGCACCCGGATGTGCTTCTCGTAGCCGCAGCCGCCGCGGTACCGGCCGGGGCCGCCGGAGTCGACGGCCAGGCCCAGCCGCTCCACCCGCAGCGGGAAGCGGGACTCGGTGAACTCCGTGGGCAGGTTCCGGGAGTCGGGGACGACGTGGATGGTGTCCTCGCCGTCGGCGTAGTACCGGCCGCCGGAGCCGCCGCCGAGCACCTCGCGCATCAGGTAGGGCTGGCCGTCGGCGTCGGTGCCGTGGACGCCGGTGTAGCGGATCGTCTCCTGGTCGGCGGGCATGCGGCCGCCGGTGGCCTTGGCCAGCACGCCGGCCAGGACGCCGAGCAGCCGCAGGATCACGAAGGTCCGGGCGTTGGTCGGCGCCGGGAAGACCGGCGTCAGCAGGGTGCCCTTCTCCGGGAAGCGCATCTCGATCAGCGGGACGACGCCCTCGTTGACGTCCAGCTGCGCCATCCGCTCCGGCGTCTCGGCCAGGTTGCGCAGGATCGGCGCCAGCCACTTCTTGAGGAAGTTGCCGTCGGCGTAGTCGCCGCAGTGGTTGATCGGTCCCTTGGCCTGCGGGCCGGTGCCGGTGAAGTCGATGACGAGCGGGATCTCGTGCTCCGACCGCATCGTCAGCGTGATCCGCTGCCGGTGCAGCTTCGGCTCCTCGACGCCGTCGTGCTCGGCGTAGTCCTCCCAGACGTAGGTGCCGTCGGGGATCTGCGACAGGACCTCCCGCCGGTACACCTCGGTCGAGCCGGCGAGGATCGCCTCGAAGCAGGCCTCGACCGCGGCGACGCCGTACCGGTCGAACAGCTCGCCGAGCCGCCGCGCGCCGGCCAGGCAGGCGGAGCACTCGGCGTCGAGGTCGGCGGCCAGCGAGTCGGGCATCCGCGAGTTGCGGGTCATGATCCGCAGGGCGCTGTCGTTGCGCACGCCGCGGTCCCACAGCTTGATCGGCGGGACCATCAGGCCCTCCTCGAACACCGAGGTGGCCGCCGAGGGCATGGAGCCGGGCACCGCGCCGCCGATGTCGTCGTGGTGGCCGAAGGCCTGCACGAACGCGACGACCTCGGGTTCCCCGGTCCCGGGCGAGGCGGCGAACACCGGCACGGTGACGCACAGGTCGGGCAGGTGGCCGATCCCGCCCTCGGAGAGGTAGACGTCGTTGTGGAAGAAGACGTCGCCGGGGTGCATCGTGTCGATCGGGTGGTCGCGCACCACCGGGTGCACCAGCGCCGAGTAGGAGCGGCCGGTGAGCTTGCGCAGCTGCCGGTCGTGGATGCCGGCCCGGAAGTCGTGCGCATCCCGGATCATGGGGGATCTCGACGTCCTCCCGATCGCCGTCTCGACCTCGCGCTCGATCGCGGCCAGCGTGCCGGCGACGATCTCGACCAGGACCGGGTCGGCGTCGGTCTGCTGCTCGGTCATGCGGACTCCTTGGTGATCAGCAGGTTGCCGAAGCCGTCGACGGTGGCCGCGAAGCCGGGGTGCACCGGCACCGTGGAGCCGAACTCCTCGACGACCGCCGGGCCGGTCACGACGTCCCCGGGTGCCAGGCGCGTCCGGTCGTAGGTGGGGGTGGTGACCCAGTCATCGAAGAACACCCGCCGCGAGCCCGTGACGGCCCGGTCCGTCCCGCCCTCGGCCGGGGGCAGCCGCACCAGGTCGGGGCGGCGGATCGGCCCGATCCCGCTCACCCGCAGGTTGACCCACTCGACGGCCTGGCGCGGGTTGTCGGCGAGGTCGTAGCCGTACAGCCGGCGGTGGGCGGCGTGGAAGGCCCGGGCGACGGCGTCGGCGGCCGTCGCGTCGAGCCCGGCGGCGTCCACGTCGCTGTCCACCGGCACCCGCACCTCGAACGCCTGGCCGACGTAGCGCAGGTCCGCCGTCCGCTGCATGCGCCGCTCGTCGCGGGCGAAGCCCTCGCCGTCGAGCGCGGTGCGGGCCCGGTCCTCCAGGGCGGCGAAGACGGCCCGCACCCGGTCGAGGTCCAGGTCGGCGTGCTTCTGGATCGTGGTCTGGACGTGGTCGTTGCGGACGTCGACGGTGAGCAGGCCGAACGCGCTGACGTTGCCCGGGTTCGGCGGCACCAGCGTGCGGGGGAGGCCGAGGACGTCCATCAGCCGGCAGGCCAGCAGCGAGCCGGAGCCGCCGAAGGTGGTGAGCGTGAAGTCGCGGACGTCGAGGCCGCGGGCGACGGTCACCTGGCGCAGCGCGTTGGCCTGGTTCCACGCGGAGACCTCGAGGATGCCGGTGGCGGTGCGCTCCAGGTCCAGGTCCAGGGTCCGGCCGAGGCGTTCCAGGCCGGCCCGCGCCGCCTCGACCGACAGCGGGATCTCCCCGCCGAGCAGGTGCGGCGGGATCCGGCCGAGGACGACGTGCGCGTCGGTCACCGTCGGGGCGTCCCCGCCGGAGGGGTAGCACATCGGCCCGGGGTCGGCGCCGGCCGACTGCGGGCCGACCTTGAGCGTGCCCTCCGGCGACAGCCAGGCGATCGAGCCGCCGCCGGCGCCGACGGTGACGACGTCGATCATCGGGATCTTGCTCGGGTAGGCGCCGACCGAGCCCTCGGTGGTCAGCGTCGGCTCGCCGTCCACCACGACGGTCACGTCGGTGGAGGTGCCGCCGCCGTCGCAGGTCAGCACCCGGTCGAAGCCGGCGGCCCCGGCGATCAGCGCGGCGCCGAGCGCGCCGGCGGCCGGGCCGGACAGCATCGTGGTGATCGGCTGGTGCACGACCTCCTCGGCCGACAGCACCCCGCCGTTGCTCTTCATCACGTAGAACGGGACGCCGGGCGCGATCTCGTCCAGCCGGGTGCGGATGGTGCTGACGTAGGCGCCCACCCGCGGCTTGACCGCGGCGTCGACGAGCGTGGTCACCGACCGCTCGTACTCCCGGTACTCGCGCAGCACCTCGCTGGACAGCGACACCACCGCCCCGGGGAGCTCCTCGCGCAGCACCTCGAGCACGGCCCGCTCGTGCGCGTCGTCGGCGTAGGAGTGCAGGAGGCAGACGCCGATCGTGGTGATGCCGGCGTCGCGGAAGAACCGGGCGGCGGCGACGGCGTCGTCCCGGTCGAACGGGCGGACCTCCTCCCCGGTGACGGAGAGCCGGCCGCGGACCGTGCGCACCAGGTCGGCCGGCACGATCCGCGGCGGCTTGACCCAGAAGTAGCTGTTGCCGTAGCCGTCGGGCACCGACTGGCGGGCGATCTCCAGCACCGACTCGTAGCCCTCGGTGGTGACGAAGCCGAGCCGGTCGAGCCTGCCCTCGAGCAGCTGGTTGGTCGCCACCGTCGTCCCGTGGCTGACGGCCGTGACCGCCTCCCCGGTCAGCCCCATGAGGTCGAGCACCTTGCGGACGCCGGCCAGGAAGCCCTCGGCGGGGTCGGCCGGCGTGGACGGCGTCTTGGTCGTCGTCGTCCGCCCCGTCTCCTCGTCCACGGCGACGACGTCGGTGAACGTGCCCCCGGTGTCGATGCCGATCCGGACCCGGCGTGCGGTCGGTGCGGTCATGGCCGGGAACCTTAGCGCTGAGGTACCCGCCGGGGGGAGTCGTCGAGACCGGTGCTCCGCGGGGACGGCGCGGTGGCTCCCGGCGGCTGCCAGTCCTGGACGCGGAGGAGGGGGCGGGCGAGGGCCGACGGCGGGGTGAGCCGCAGCAGCGCGTCGCGCAGGCGGCTGCTCAGCGGGCCGGCGGCCTGGGCCACGGCGCCGACGGACCGGGCCCGCCGGGCCAGGGCCTGGGTGCGGGGCCGGCGGAGCGCTTCGTAGCGCGCGAGCACCGCCGCGACGGCGCCGGCCCCCGGCCGGGGGTCGCCGGCGATCCCGGCCGCCAGCCGGACCAGAGTCGCGGCGTCCTCCAGGGCCTGGTTCGCGCCCTGGCCGAGGTCCGGGGTCATCGCGTGGGCCGCGTCGCCGAGGAGGACGACCCGGCCGCGGACGAAGGTCGGCACCGGGCCGGCGAGGTCGTGGACGTCGATCCGGGAGACCTCCCGCGGCGGCGTGGCGGCGATCAGCTCGGCGATCGGCTCGTGCCAGCCGGCGAACGACCGGACCAGCTCGCCGTGCTCGTCGGGCAGCACGACCCCGGCGGGCAGCGAGGCGACGCCGAACCAGTAGACCCGGCCGTCCCGCAGCGGGGCCATGCCGAACCGGCGGCCGCGGCCCCAGGTCTCGCCGGCGGCGCCGCGCAGGTCCACCGGCCGCTCGGTCACCCCGCGCCAGGCGGAGTAGCCGGCGTAGCGCAGGCCCGGGTCGCCCGGCCAGCCGGCGCGCACCCGGCTGCGGATGCCGTCGGCGGCGACCACGAGGTCGTACCGCTCGCGGGCGCCGTCGCCCAGCCGCACCTCGCCGTCGGCGGAGACGGCGACGACGTCCGCCCCGGTCCGGAGCGCGTCGCCGCAGAGCGCGCCGGCCAGGGCCCGGTGCAGGTCGGCCCGGTGCACGACGCGCAGCCGCGCGACGGCCGATGCCGGGGTGCGTGCCAGCCAGCGCCCGTCCGGCCGCCGCTGCCCGGCCTGCAGTCCGGCGGCCCCGAGCCCGGCGAGCGCGCGCACCGCCGGCCCCAGCCCGAGGGAGTCCAGGGCGGTGAGGCCGTTGCCGAACAGGGACAGGCCCGAGCCGACCGGCCGCAGGTGCGCCGCCCGTTCGAGGACGACGACCTCCGCGCCGCCGCGCTGCAGGCCGGCCGCGACGGCCAGCCCGCCGATGCCGGCGCCGACGACCGCTACCCGCACAGCGCACCGCCCACGGCCGATCCGGCGAGCATCGGGAGGAGCAGTTCCAGGCGGCCGACCTCCTCGACGTTGTGCCGCACCCAGGCCCGCACCATGTGGTCGGGGAAGCGGCGGGCGAGCACGGCGTTGACCGGGCGGGCCAGCGGGCCCCGCGCCCCGAGGTCGAGCACGCTCACGTAGTGGGTGCGGTCCCGCCCGGCCGACCAGGTGTGCTCGAGGCTGGTCACGACGTGGCCGCCCACCCGCTGGACGAGGCGGATCCCGGTCTCGTCCAGCTTCTCGACGCGGTCGACGACGTCGACCGCGTACTCCGGGCGGCCGGCGAAGCGCTCGACGATCCGGAAGCGGGCGCCCTCGCCGGCGCCGCCGCCCGGGGCAGGCCGGGCCAGCTCCCACCGGACGTGGTCGAGCGGGTGCCAGGCGAGGTAGCGGGGCACGCGGCGGCCGTCGTAGGGCATGTCCGCGCCGGGCCCCCGGAACCAGCCGAGCAGGTCGCGAGGGGTCACGCCGTCCAGCGGGCGGTGGTCGATGGTGACCCGCCGCCGGCCGTGCGGGTGCGCCTCGACGCGCACCGTCGCGGTGTCGACGGCGCGCAGCGGGGTGAGGAGGGGGAGGTCCATGGCCGCTCCAGAGATACGGATCCGTTTCTTGTGGCCCGGACGCTAGGCTCCGATGACAAGACACGCAAGCGTTTCTCTCGTGGAGGTGGGTGTGGCGGTCACCCGGCGCCGCGGTGCCGTGCTCGAGGCGGCGATCGTCGACGCCGTGCTGGCGCTGGTGGTGGAGCAGGGACCGCAGGCCGTGACCATGGAGGCGGTGGCCGCCCGCGCCGGCACGAGCAAGCCGGTCCTCTACCGCCGCTGGCCCGACCGCTCGGCGCTGCTGCGCGACGCGCTGCTCCGCCAGGCCACCGCGGCGATCCCCACCGGCGACACCGGCAGCTACCGGACCGACATGCTGGCCGTCATGCGGGGCTGGGCCGCGGTGCTCGCCGGGCCGGCCGCCCCGGTCCTGCGCGCCGTCGTGGCCGCCATGGCCGTCGACCCCGAGTTCGCCACCGCCTTCCGCGAGGGGGCCATCGGCTGGCGGAAGCAGGAGATGGCCGCACTGCTCCAGCGGGGGATCGCCCGGGGCGACGTCCGGCCCGACGTCCCGGTGGAGATCGCCCGCGAGCTCGGGCAGGGCGTGCTGTGGCACCGGTTCCTGATCACCGGCGACCCGATCACCGACGAGGTCGTCGTCCAGGTCGTGGACGAGGTGCTGGTCCCGTTCGTCGCGCCCCGCTGACCTCCGCGGGTCGCCGCCTCCGGCGGCCCGAGGTGGTCAGGCGAGCTCGACGGACGCCAGCGCGGCCCCGCGGGAGGCCGCCAGCCGCTCGGCCTGCTCCGCCACCGCCGCCCGCAGCTGCGGGGTGTCCCCGCCCCACAGCTCCACCGCGACCGACAGCGACGTCCCGGCCTTGCGCGGGCGCCAGGTGCCGGCCACCGACGCCCCCGACAGCACCGCACCCGGCCGGCCGAGCACCGGCCACAGCGCCTTCCGCCGCGCCTCGTCCGGGACCAGCAGCTCCCGGTCGCGGGCCTGCAGGAACAGGTCGAAGGGGCCCAGCAGCCGCACGGCGGACGGCGGGGCGGCGTCCAGCCCGCCGGGGTCCAGGGTCCAGCGCCGCTCGCCCTCGACCGTGACCTCCACGGCGTCGGCCGGCCAGTGCGCCCTGACCTCCTTCACCGGGGCGTCCAGGTACCCGGCGACGTGCTGCGGCGTGGCCGGCCCCAGCAGCCGCAGGTAGGCGCGGACGACGTCGAACCGCTCCGGCACCTCGGCCGCGGGCACGAGACCCGGCACGGGGCGCAGCACCGGCGGCGACGTGCCCGGCTCGAGCTCCAGCCCCGCCCGCAGCGCCGCCAGCCGGAACGTCTGCTCGTAGGCGTGGACCGCGTCGCACGGGCGGCAGTGGCGCAGGTAGGGCTCGTCGAGCACCGCGGCGAGCCGCCCGGACATCTCGCCCTTGACCATGCCCTCGCCGACGACCGAGCGCATCGCCGCGGCCACCGTGTCGAGTGCGGTGAGCACGGGGATGCCGGCGGCCCGGAACTGCTTGGCGGCGTCGAACACCCGCTTGGCGGCGTCGGCCTCGGAGAACGGGGCGGTGGCCGCCGCGACCGCGGGCAGGTCGGCCCGCCGGTACAGGTGCGGCGCGCCCCGCAGGCTCCACACGGTCGCCAGCTCGCCCGGCTCCGGGGTGACGCCGCGGATCGCCAGCGCCCACAGCCCGCCGTCGGGGCCGGTGTCCTGCACGCCGAGGTCGAGGACGGCGGTGTCGGCCACCGTGCCGGCGTCGCGGTCCAGCTGCTGGGCCCGGACGCGGGCGCCGAGGACCTGCGCGGCGGTCACCGAGAGCGTCATGGCCCCGACCGTAGGGCCGATCGGTGCCAGGACGTGGCCGCGACCGGCGATGAGTCCGGCCCCCCGCGGCCGTCTGCCCTGACGCCGCCCGCACCGCGCGGGCGGGGGAGGGAGAGCCGTGCGCCCGCTGGTGGTCACGATGTTCACGAGCCTGGACGGCGTCGTCCAGGCCCCCGGCGGGCCCGACGAGGACCCCTCGGGCGGCTTCCGGTACGGCGGGTGGCTGGTGCCGCACTTCGACGACGTCCTCGGCGACCAGATGAACGCCTGGTTCGAGCCCGTGTCGGCCTTCCTGCTCGGCCGGGGGACCTACGAGATCTTCGCCGGTTCCTGGCCGCAGGTGCCTGCCGACGACCCGATCTCCGCGGCGCTCAACGGGCTGCCCAAGCACGTCGCGTCCCGCACGCTGTCCGGCCCGCTGGGGTGGGCGGGCTCCTCGCTGGTCGAGGGCGACGTGCCGGCCGCGGTGCGGGCGCTGAAGGACGCCGGCGACGGCGAGCTCCAGGTGCACGGCAGCCCGGGGCTGGTGCAGACGCTGCTCGCCGAGGACCTGGTCGACGAGCTCCGGCTCGTGGTCTTCCCCGTCGTGCTGGCCGAGGGGAAGCGGCTGTTCGGCCCGGGGGCGCGCCCCGGCGGCTGGCGGCTGGCCACGTCGCGCACGACGCCGGCGGGCGTCGTGCTGAGCACCTACACCCGGGCGGGCGAGGTGGCGACCGGCGCGATGGGGCCCGAGTACGACTGACCGGCTGGCGCGGGCACCGGGGCCAGTGCCTCGGCCGGGCCCGGGCGGCCGAAGAGCCAGCCCTGCCCGAGGTCCACGCCCAGCGCCAGCAGGGTGGCGGCGTCGTCGGCGGTCTCCACGCCCTCGGCGACGACCGTCGCCCCGCAGCCGTGCCCGAAGCCGACCAGCGACCCGACCAGGGTGCGCAGCACCGGGTCGGCGCCGACGCCGGCCACGATGCTGCGGTCGAGCTTCAGCACGTCGGGCGAGGTGAGGACGATGTGGCGCAGCGAGGAGAAGCCGGCGCCGACGTCGTCGATCGCCAGCCGCAGCCCGGCGGCGCGGAAGGGCAGCAGGGCCGAGGTCAGCGCGTCGTAGTCCTCGACCGGGTCGTGCTCGGAGAGCTCGAGCAGCACGCGGGGCAGCGGCAGCCGGCCGAGCAGGTCGGCGAACGGCCGGGTCAGCAGCGTGGCGGGGGAGACGTTCATCGCGACGTAGCCGCCCACGCGGTCCAGGTGGGCGGCGGCGCCGCGCAGCGCGAGGAGCTCCAGCTCGTGCCCGCGGCCCACGCTGTGCGCCTCGGCGAAGACGACGTCGGGCGCCTTGGCCCAGTCGGCGGGGAAGCGGCTGAGCGCCTCCGCGCCGACGCGCGCGCCGGTGGCGAGGTCCACGATCGGCTGCAGGACGACGGCCGGGCCGCCGCCGTCCACCAGCGGGTCGAGCCGGGCGTCGATGTCGTCCCGGCGCTCCTGCGCGCGGACCTCGGGCTCGACGATCACCGCGGCGGCGCCGGCCAGGACGTCCATCAGCGCCCGGTCGCGCCTGCCGAGCTCGGGGTCGGAGGTGAAGCCGAAGGCGCAGAAGGTCCCGTAGAGGCTGCCGTCGCGCAGCCGCACGGGGGACGAGACGTAGCTGCGGATCCGCGGGATGCGCGCCGAGGGCAGCGACATCGCCAGCTCCGACTGCCGGACGTCGGGGATCACCGCGGGGAGCCGGCCGTCGAGGATGGCCTGGCAGAAGGAGGTCTCCTGCACCACGCGGGCGCCCTCGTGCACGAGCACGCGGGCGGGGGCGGCGGCCTCGACGACCTCCAGGTGCTGGGTGGTGCCGTCCATCCGGCTGAGGAACGCGACGCTCATGCCCAGGGACTGCCGCGCCGTCCGCAGCAGCTCGGCGACCTGCTGCTCGGCGGCGGTACGCGATCGGCGCACGGGGGACCCCTTCCGGAGGTGACGCCCCTCCATCGGCATCGGTCGTGCACAACTGGAGTGCCTCACCCGGACGGGGCAGCCGCCGGCGGGGGGCCCGTATCGTCGGTTGCACTGAGCAACGAGAGCAGCGCTGAGCACCGAGAGCAGCCGAGCGCCGAGACCCGAGGACCGCACCGCCCCGTGACCCCACCGCCCCAGACCCCGCAGCCCGCGACCCCGCAGCCCGTGCTCGCCGACACCGCCCCGCCGCGCGCCCGCCACCAGGTGACCTACGCGGTCATCGCGCTCGGCGTCGTCTCCTTCGTCCTGATGCTGTCGATGCTCAACCCCGTCCTCCCCACGCTGCAGCGCGAGCTCGGGACGACGCAGGCCGACGTGGCGTGGGTGCTGACCGCGAACTTCCTGTCGGCCGCGGTGTGCACCCCGATCCTGGGGCGCCTCGGCGACATGGTGGGCAAGAAGCGGGTCTTCGTCGCCGCCCTCGCCGCGCTGGCCGTGGGCAGCCTGCTGGCCGGGCTCGCCACCTCGCTGCCGGTCATGATCGTCGCCCGCGTCGTCCAGGGCGCCGGCGGTGGCGTGCTCCCCCTGGCGTTCGGGATCATCCGCGACGAGTTCCCGCGGGAGAAGATCCCCGGGGCCGTCGGCGGGATCTCCTCGCTCATGGCGGTCGGCGGCGCGATCGGCACGGTGCTGGCCGGCCCGATCGTCGACGGGCTGGGCTACCACTGGCTGTTCTTCCTGCCGATGGTCGTGGTGACGGCGGCCGCGATCGGCGCCCACCTGGTCATCCCCGAGTCCCGCGAGCGGGCCGGCGGCTCGGTGAACCTGCCCGCGGCGGTGCTGCTGTCGGGCTGGCTGGTCTGCCTGCTGCTGTCGGTGAGCCGCGCGCCGGAGTGGGGCTGGGGCTCGCCCCGGGTCCTCGGCCTGCTCGCCGGTGGCGTCGCCCTGCTCGTCGCCTGGGTGGTCGTGGAGGACCGCGCCCGCCAGCCGCTGGTCGACATGCGGATGATGCGCGTCCGCGGGGTCTGGACGGCCAACCTCGTCGGCCTGCTCTTCGGCGCCGCGATGTACGCCGGTTTCGCGTTCATCCCGCAGTTCCTGCAGACGCCCGAGGTCAGCGGCTACGGGCTCGGCGCGTCGATCACCGCGTCGGGGCTGGTGCTGCTGCCCCAGTCGGCGGCGTCCTTCCTCACCGGGTTCGCCTCCGGGCACCTGGTCGCCCGCTTCGGCTCCAAGCACGCGCTCATCGCCGGGGCCCTGCTGTGCAGCGCGGGCTTCGCGCTGTTCGCCCTCGTCGGCCACTCGCTGTGGCAGGTCTCGCTGATCGGCGTCCTGATGGGCGTCGGCTTCGGCCTGGCGTTCTCCGCCATGGCCAACCTCGTGGTGGCGGCGGTGCCGCCGTCCCAGACGGGCGTGGCCAGCGGCATGAACGCCAACATCCGCACGGTCGGTGGCGCCGTCGGCACGGCCCTGCTGGCCTCCGTCGTGACCGCGGACCTGCAGCCGGCCACCGGCCTGCCGGCCGAGTCCGGCTACACGACGGCGTTCCTGCTGGCCGCCGGCTCGCTGCTGCTGGCCGGCCTGGCCGGGCTGCTCGTGCCATCGGTGCGCCGGGACCCGCGCACCCACGAGGAGCCCGAGCCGCCGCTGCGCCACCCGCAGGCCGGGGTGGTCCCCGCGGCGACCCTGGTCGGCGACGGCCGGGAGTAGCGGCTCCGGCCGGTCCTCCCGCGGGGCTGGGACCGCCGGGGAGACTCAGCCCCCGGGAGACTCAGCCCTCCAGGAGGCCGGCCTCGTGGGCGAGGATCGCCGCCTGCGTGCGGTTGGCCAGCTCCAGCTTCGCCAGCAGCCGGCTGACGTAGGTCTTCACCGTCGCCTCGCTGACGAACAGCTCGCGTGCCAGGTCGGCGTTGGACCCGCCGCCGCCCAGCAGCACCAGCACCTCCCGCTCCCGGGCGGACAGGTCGGCCACCCGGCGCAGCGCCTCCACCCGGCGGGGGGCGGCGCGCCGCTCGACGTAGGAGTCGATCAGGGTGGCGGTCACCGCGGGGGACAGCGACGCCGTCCCGTCGGCCACCGCGCGCACCGCGGCGGCGATCTCCCGCGGCGGGGTGTCCTTGAGCAGGAAGCCCGCCGCCCCGGCGGCGAGGGCCGCGTAGACGTACTCGTCGACGTGGAACGTGGTGAGGACGGCGACCTGCGGCGGGTCGGGCAGCGCCAGGATCTGCCGGGTCGCCTCCAGCCCGTCGAGCACGGGCATGCGGATGTCGGTGAGGACGACGTCGGGCCGCAGCTCCCGGGCGGCCCGCACGCCGGCCGCGCCGTCCCCGGCCTCGCCGACGACCTCGAAACCGCCGCTGGCCTCCAGCACCGTGCGCAGGCCGAACCGGACGAGCTCCTCGTCGTCGACGAGCAGCACGCGCACGGGGGTGTCGCTCATGCCGGCGGCACCGCTCATGCCGGCAGCACCGCCTCGACCGCGAAGCCACCGTCCAGCCGCGGGCCGGTGTCGAGCCGGCCGTCCAGGGTGCGCACCCGCTCAGCCAACCCCACCAGGCCGTGACCGCCCGACGGCGCACCCGCGGCGGGCCGGGTGGGCGCGCCGTTGACGACCCGGACGGCGAGGGCCCCCTCCCGCCGGTCCAGCTCCACGCAGACCCGCGCGCCGGGCGCGTGCTTGGCCGCGTTGGTCAGCGCCTCCTGCACGATCCGGTACGCGGCCCGGCCGACCGCGGGGTCGAGCTGCGCACCCCCGGCGCCGGCGCCGGGGG
>NZ_JBJGZP010000050.1:0-13073 GCF_054050555.1 Blastococcus sp. SYSU D00695
TACTCCGCCGAGATCGGCGATCTCGGCGGTATCAGCGGCTGATGCCGCCGAGATCGCCGATCTCGGCGCGCGGGGGGACGGCGTCAGGGGTCTTGGCGCGCGGGGGGACGGCGTTAGGGGTCCCGGCGCGCGGGGGGACGGCGCGACCGGGCGGGGCTGGCCGCGGGCGGCGCTGCTGCGGGCGGTGCTGGCGGGAACGGCGTCGGCAGGTGCGGGCGTCGCGCTGACCGCGGTCTCGGGCTACCTCATCGTCCGCGCCGCGGGGATGCCGCAGATCCTCACGCTGCTGGTGGCCATCGTCGGCGTCCGCTTCTTCGGCATCGGCCGGGCCCTGCTGCGCTGGCTGGAGCGGATGGCCGCCCACGACGCGGCGCTGCGACAGGCGGCGTCGCTGCGGGTCCGGGTGTGGCGGGCGTTGGCGAGGCAGGGCATCGCCGCGGACCGGACGCCGGGCAGCGCGCTGGCCCGCGTGGTCGGCGACGTCGGGCTGGTGCAGGACCTGTCCGTGCGGGTGCTGCCGCCGGCACTGGTCGCGGGCACCGTCACGGCCGGCACCGTCGCCGCCCTCGCCCTGTTCTCCCCCGCCGCCGCGGCCGCCGCGGGCGCCGTCCTCGCCGCGACCGCGCTGGCCGTCGTCGGGGCGCACCGCCGCCTGGACCTCGGCGCGGCCCGGGTGGAGGGCGAGCTCCGGGTGATCGCGCTGCGGGAGACGACGACGGTGCTCACCGGCGCCCCGGACCTGCGCGCCCACGGGCTGGCCGCGCGCACCGCCGCCGACCTGGCCGCGGCCGGCCGGGACCGCGGGGACGCCGCGACCACCGCGAGCCGGGCCGCCGCCCTGGGCACGGCCCTCGTGGCGCTGGGCACCGGCGGCGCCGCGATCGCCGCGGCCGCCGTCGCCGCGGCGGAGGGGCTGGCCGGCCCGACGGTCGCCGTCCTCGCGCTGGCGCCGCTGGCCCTGGCCGAGCCGCTGGCCGGACTGGTGTCGTCGCTGCAGCGACGCGGTGCCCTCGCCGACGCCCACCAGCGCCTGGACGCCGTCCTCACCGCGCCGGTGGCCGCCGACCCGGCCGGTCCCCGTCCCGCCCCCGCTCCCGTCCGCGACCTGTCCGTGGCGGCGCTGCGGGCCGGCTGGCCCGGCGGCCCGGACGTCCTCGCCGGGGTGGACGCCGCGGCCGGCGCCGACGGCGGCTGGCTGGTCGTGCGCGGGCCCTCCGGGTCGGGCAAGTCGACGCTGCTCGCGGTGCTCATGGCCGCGTTGCGCCCCCGGGCGGGCCGGTACGAGCTCGGCGGCGCGGACACCGCGGAACTGGCCGGCGACGACGTGCGCGCGCGGCTGGCGTGGCTGCCGCAGGACGCCCACGTGTTCTCCTCCACGATCCGGGCCAACCTGGCGCTGGCCGCGCCCCGCGGGGAGCTGAGCGGGGACGCCGGCGAGGCCCGGATGCGCGCCGCGCTGACCGCCGCCGGCCTCGGCGGGCTGCTGGCCACCCTCCCGGCGGGCCTGGACACCGCCGTCGGGGCGGGCGGGACGGCGCTGTCGGGCGGCGAGCGGCGTCGCCTGGCCGTGGCGCGGGCGCTGCTGGCCGACCGCGACGTCGTCCTGCTGGACGAGCCGACCGCGCACCTGGACCCGCCGACGGCCGCGGCCCTGGTGCGGGACCTGCGCGGGGCGCTGGGCGGGCGGGTCGTGGTCTGCGTCACCCACGACGACACGCTGGCCGGCCCCGGCGACCGGGTCCTCGAGCTGCGGCACACCGCCCCGGCGCCGGTCGGCTGACGCCGCGGCAGCGCCGAGGAGCAGGGCGGGACCGTCAGGCGGCCGGGACGTCGACCGGCACCTCCGGGCCCAGGGTCGCGCCCTGCAGCAGCGGGAGGTGGTCGCCGGACCAGAAGCTGCCCGGGTCGTACCAGTTGCGCGGCCGGTCGGCGGGGAGCAGCCCCATCGCCGCGTAGGTGGTGGCCACCAGCTCGGCGCAGAAGACCGTCTCGGCCGCGGTGCCGCGGCGCAGCCGGCCGTTGACCCAGCCGGCGACCAGCCCGCGCGTGGTCGGGAACGGCCGGCCGTCGAAGCGGGCGACGGTGCGCAGCACGGCGTCCTCCATCTCCGCGGTCACCCCGCCGTCGTCGGCGGGGCCGACGAGCTGCCGCAGCCAGGCCGACTGCCCGTAGCGCTGCCGCCAGGTGGTGACGGCGTCGGCCAGGTCGTGCAGCTGGACGCCGCGCTGGTGCTGCCCGGTCCAGACGTCGGGCAGTGAGCGGCCCAGCTCGGCGTGCCACAGCAGCGGCGGCAGGTCCTCCAGCACGACCGCCATCCCCACGTGGTTGACGGGGGCGTTGGTGACCGCGCGGATCGCCCGGTCGGCCAGCGAGGCACCGCGGAACACCCAGACGTCGCCGGTGCGGGTCAGCTCGACGGCCTCGCTCAGCGGGAGCGCACGGGGCGGGGGCACGCGGCTACGTTAGGCGACCGTGGCCCCCCGCACGCAGGTCAGGAAGCCGGTTCTCAAGCTGCTCGGGCTCGCGGGCCTGGCCGGGGTCGCCGCGACCGGCGCCGTCCTGGTGCGCGACGAGCGGCAGCGGCGCGCGTACTCCGCCGACGACGTCCGCGCCCGGCTGCACGAGCGGCACGCCGCGCTCGCCGCGGTCCCGGACGACCCGCCGGCTCCCGCGCCGGAGCCGACGTCGTCGTCGCCGCTGCGCCGCCTGCTGGGCCGGGTCCCGCTGCGGGACCTGCTCGACCGCCTCCCGCTGCGCCGCCGCTGACGGCGCGGGCGCGGCCGCCGACGCTCGGCCACCGCCACTCCGCACGGGGTCCGGGGGCGCTTCCGGGGCCCGGCGGCGGGGTCGACCCTGTGCCGCGCCACGGGGGACGACCCGAGGAGGACCGCATGTCCGAGCACCCCAACGTCGCGCGTCTGCGGGAGGGTTACGAGGCCTTCGGCAAGGGCGACTTCGCGTTCCTCGACGACCTGTTCGCCGAGGACATCCGGTGGACCGTGCCCGGCCGCAGCCAGCTGGCCGGCACCTACGAGGGCCGCCGCGCGGTCTACGACATGTTCGCCCGGCTGTTCGAGCTGACCGAGGGCAGCTTCCGGGTGGAGCCGCGGACGATCCTGGCCGACGACACCGACGGCGTGGTGGTGTCGACCACGACGGCGCACCGGGGACAGCGGTCCATCGAGGTCGTCAGCGTCCAGTTCTCCCGGCTGCGGGACGGCCGGGTCGTGGAGTTCGGCGAGGCCAGCACCGACCAGTACGCCGTCGACGAGCTGATCGGCTGAGCCCGGCCCGGCGCCGGCCGTCGTCCGCGGCGGGCGGGCCGACGCCGGGAACACGCAGGTCGCACCGCGCGACCGGCCCGTCGGCGTACGTCGTAAACTGCACGAGGTCCAAGGGTGGGCCGCCTCAGGCCCCGTCCCGCTCAGGAGCAGCACGACCGTGGTGGACACCCTCGGGAGCACGCCTGCTCCCGGAGACGCCGACCTCCTCGCCATCCTCGCCGCCGGCGGCGACCTCAACGCGTTCCTCGCCGACCTCGTCCGGCTCGCCGCCCGGCAGACGCCCAGCGCGCAGGCGTGCGGGCTGACCCTCGCGCGCAACTCGGGCGGGGTGACGGTCGCCTGCACCGACGAGCTGGCCGAGCGCGCCGACGAGCGTCAGTACCAGGTCGACGACGGTCCCTGCCTGCAGGCGATGCGCGAGGGCGTCGTCGTGCGCGTCACCGACATGGCCTCCGAGGACCGCTGGGGCCCCTACCCCGGGCTGGCCACCCAGGTCGGCGTCCGGTCGTCGCTGTCGCTGCCGCTGGTCGTCGCCGACCGCAGCCGCGGGGCCCTGAACCTCTACGCCACCTCGCCGGACGCGTTCACCGACGCCGACGAGGCGACCGCCACCCGGTGGGCGGCCCAGGCCACCGGCGCGCTCGCCGTCGCGCTGCGCATCGCCGACGGCGCCGACCGCGCCGAGCAGCTGCTGGGCGGCATGGACACGCGCACGACGATCGGCCAGGCCGTGGGCCTGGTGATGGCCCAGGAGCGGTGCAGCGCCGAGGAGGCCTTCCGGCTGCTCACCCTCGCCTCGCAGCGGCGCAACGTGAAGCTGCGCGAGGTGGCGGCCGGCGTCGTCGGGTCGTTCGAGGCGGGCCTGCCCGAGGGCGGCCCGCGCCGCTGGTGAGTCAGATCCCGCGCCAGCGCCCGTCCGTGGCGTTCGCCTCGGGGCGCGACCGGAACACATTGCCCTCGGTCGGCTCGCGCCGGTCGTCGGAGGCGAGCGCGAAGACCCTCAGCAGCGGGCCGACCAGGGCGTCGTAGACGGCGGGGAGCAGCCGGAAACCGGCCACCACGACCGGGTTGGCGACGCCGGAGTGCACCAGCCGGCGCGGCCGCTCGAGCCGGGCGAGCACGGCCCGCGCCACCCGGTCGGCCGAGTAGACGGGGATCGGCGGGCGGCCGGCGCGGCCGGCGTACGTGGCCCCCTGGTAGTAGATCGGGGTGTTCACCCCGCCGGGCGCGACCGCCGAGACCGAGATGCCGGGCGCGTCGCGGACCTCCTGCTGCAGCGTCCGGACCAGCCCCAGCTGCCCCCACTTGGCCGCCACGTAGCTGCCCATCAGCGGCGCGCTCACCTCGGCCAGCAGCGAGCTGACGACGACGAGGTGACCGCTGCCCTGCCGCCGGAACACCGGCAGCACCGTGCGGGCGAGGTTGGCGGTGCCGTGCAGGGCGGTGTCGACGACGGCCTCGTAGACGCGCCGCGGCACGTCCTCGACCCGCCCGTACGCCATGACCTGCGCGGCGTGGACGACGACGTCGAGCCGGCCGAACCGGGCGACCGCGGTGTCGACGGCGGCGGTCACGGCGTCGGCGTCGGCGACGTCGGCCGGGCACACCAGCACCTGCGCGGCACCGGCCTCCCGCGCCTCGCGGGCGGTGTCCTCCAGCGCCTCCCGGCCGCGGGCGAGCAGCAGCAGGGCGCTGCCGCGGCGGGCCAGGCGCAGGACGCTGGCCCGGCCGATGCCGCTGGACGCGCCGGTGACGAGGACGGACAGGGGCGCGGACTGCTCCGCGGGGCCGGTCATGGCTCCTGCCCTACCCGGCCGCGCCGTCCCCACGCGGCAACCGGTCCAGCAGCCACCGCGGGCCGGCCACCGCCGTCCCCGCCGGCAGCCGGGCGCGCAGCCCCCGGTCGGCGGTCACCACCAGCAGCGGTCCGGCCGAGCCCGCGGCCTCGGCGGCCAGGGCGTCGTCCCCGCTGCCGGCGGCGCGGACCAGCCGCACCCCCGGCGGCGCCTCGACCCCGCGCGCCGCGCCCTCCACGACCGCGACCAGGCCGGTGCAGGTGAACGGCTCGCCGTCCGGCCCGGGCAGCTCGCGGCCGGGCAGGGCCGCCAGCCGGGCCAGCAGCCGCGTAGTCGCGCCCGCCCGGTCCCGCCACCAGCCGTCGGGGCGGGAGCCGAGCACGTTGGCGACGTCGACCAGCAGCACCGTCACCGCGCTCCCCCGTCCTGTCGGATCCCGGCCCTACCCTGCCGGTCGTGGAGAAGGTGGACTACGTCGACACGTTCATCGCCGTGGCCGAGGACTGCCCGGCCGAGGCCGGCACCGTCCCGCCGGGGACGGCGCGCCCGTCGGTGGCCGCGCTGAGCCACGCCCTGCTCGACGGCCGGCCCTACGAGCTCACCTCGGCCGACGTCCTGTTCACGGTGCACGCCGACCGCGCCGGCATCCCGGAGGAGGAGCGGCCCGCCGCCCGGGAGGCGTTCTTCGCCCGCAGCCAGGCCTGCCTGCGGGCCTCCCCGCTGGGCAAGCGCTACGGCTGGGGCCTGCACGCCGACGGGCAGGGCCGGCTGGCGCTGGTGGGCCGGGAGACGCCGGAGTACGCGGAGCTCGCCGCCGGCCGTGTGCCCGGCGGCGGCGCGCCGGTGACCGTGGTCCGGGCGATGCGCAGCGCGCGGGCCCGCTGAGGGGCTCCCCAACGGCGAGGCCCGCTCCTACAGTCGCCGGCATGTGCCGCAACATCCGCCCGCTGTCGAACTTCGCGCCCCCGGCGACCGACGAGGAGATCTCGGCGGCGGCGCTGCAGTACGTGCGCAAGATCAGCGGGACGACGAAGCCGGCCCGGGTGAACACCGAGGCCTTCGACCGGGCCGTGGCCGAGGTGGCCGCCGCCTCCGCCCGCCTGCTGGATTCCCTGGTCACCACGGCGCCGCCGAAGGACCGGGAGGTCGAGGCGGCCAAGGCGCGCGCCCGGGCCGCGGTCCGCTACGGCAGCTGACACCGGTCGGTCGCGCACAACGGGCATGGGCCGGACGGGCGGCGGGTAGACGCGGGGCTCCCCAGCTCAGGAGTCCCCATGGCCCGCAACACCCTGTCCCGGTCCCTGCACGACCTCGGCCTCGCGGCCTGGTTCGGCGGCACGCTGGCGAACGCGGTCGCCCTCAACCCGGCGGCCGGCGAGGCCTCCGGCGGCAGCACCGGCGCCGTCGCGAACGCCGGCTGGAACCGCTGGACCCCGGTCAACGCCGCCGCGATCGGCGCCCACCTCGTCGGCAGCGTCGGCCAGCTGGCCGGCAACAGCGGCCGCGTCGCGCAGCAGAAGGGCGTGGCGGGCATGTCGGTGCTCAAGACCGCGCTCACCGCCGCCGCGCTCGGCGTCACCGCCTACAGCCGCGGCCTGGGCCGGATCGTCGACCGCGGCGGCGCGGTGCCCGCGAGGTCGGGCACCAAGCCCAGCCGGCGCACCCGGGCCGACGTCGCGGCCGCGCAGGAGCAGCTGGACCGGCTGCAGTGGGTCGTCCCCGCGCTCACGGGGCTCCTCGTCGCCCTCAGCTCCTACGCCGGGGAGCAGCAGCGGCCGGGCGAGGTCCTGCGCGGCACCGTGCAGAACCGGTGAGCACGCCGACCGCGGGGAGGGCGTCCACGCCCCGCAGCACCCACGGCCGCGGTGTCACGTTCGAGGGCAACACCGTCGACGGCAGTCCGCCCGGCGACTCGCACCCCTCCGCCTCCGGCCGGTCCCCCGGCGCGACGGTCTGCCCGGACTGCACCGACGGGCTCGGCAAGCCCAAGCCCGTCGAACCCGGCTCGTTCCGCGACCGGGTCCGGCACAACAGGCCGGTGTACCTCGCGTGGCGGATCGGCGTCTTCGTCGCCGGGTTGCTGCTCGTGCTCCTCGGGGTGGCGCTCACCGCGCTGCCCGGGCCGCTCACCATCCCGCCGGTCCTGCTGGGGCTGTGGATCTGGTCGACCGAGTTCGACTGGGCCCGGCGCTTCTTCGCGGTCTTCCGGCGCAAGGCCACCGAGACCTGGGAGCACGCCCGTCAGCACCCGGTCAGCTCCGCCGTCGTCACGGTCGGCGGGCTCGCGCTGGCCGCCGTCGCCTTCTGGGCGGTCGGGCACTTCCAGCTCGTCGACCGGGCCACGTCCGCGCTCGGCCTCGGCTGACCGCGGGTGCGGCGGCGCCGGACGCCGGCGCCGCCGCACCGACGTCAGACGGTGGTGAGGACGACCGGCCCGTCGTCGGTCACCGCGACGGTGTGCTCGACGTGCGCGGCCCGCCGGCCGTCGGCCGTGACGACCGCCCAGCCGTCCCGCTTGTGCTTGTAGCGCTCCCCGCCGGCCAGCAGCATGGGCTCGATCGCCAGCGTGCTCCCTGCCTGCAGCCGGACCCGGTCCAGGCCGGCCACGGGCTTGTTGGGCACGAACGGCGGCTCGTGCATCGCCCGCCCGATGCCGTGGCCGCCGTGGTCGGGCAGGTGCGCGAAGCCGTACCGGCGGGCGACGCCGTCGATCGCCGTCGCCACGTCGAGCAGCGTCGCGCCCGGCACCGCCGCGGCGATGCCGGCGGCCAGCGCCTCCTCGGTGGCCTGCACCAGCCGCGCGTCCTCCGCCGCGGGGTCCTCGCCGACGAGCACGGTGATCGCCGCGTCGCCGTTCCAGCCGTCGACGATCGCGCCGCAGTCGATGCTCAGCACGTCGCCCGCGTGCAGCCGCCGCCCGCTGGGCCGGCCGTGCACCACGACCTCGTTGGGCGACAGGCACAGCGCGCCGTTGTAGGCCGTGGGCGCCCAGGCCGGCTTGTAGCCGAGGAAGGACGACGTCGCGCCCGCCTCGCGGATGCAGGTCTGCGCCAGGTCGTCGAGGTCGCGCAGCTTCACGCCCGGGACGGCGGCGGCCCGCACCGCGGCGAGCGTCTCGGCGACCACCCGCCCGGCGTCCCGCATGGCGTCGAGCTCGAGGGCCGTGCGGGGGGTGAGGGTCGTCGTCTCCACGGCGTCCACGGTACGAGAGCGCGGACCGACGCCCGGCGAGCGTCGGGCCGCCGACCGCGGCGGCGGCCACCCGATCGGGGCGCGCGGGTGAACTCCCGGTGTCCGCCGGGCATATCCCGGACCCCGGTCCCGGCGGGAGACGAGGAGCGCGCCATGGCCACGAAGCAGCCGGCACAGGACCGCCACGACGAGGGCCATGACGCGGGCCATGACGCGGGCCACGACGAGGGCCATGACGAGACCCGGGCCGAACGCGTCGACCGGGAGCTGATGGAGCTGCTCAACGAGCTGCGGGTCGCCCTGCCGGGTGTGCAGTTCCTGTTCGCCTTCCTCCTCGTCGTCCCCTTCCAGCAGGGTGGGTCGCGGATGACGGACTTCCAGCGGGACGTCTACTTCGTCACGCTGGTCGCGGCCGTGGTGGCGACGGCGCTGCTCATCGCGCCGGCCGCCCAGCACCGGGCGCTGTTCCGCCAGCACGACAAGGAGGCGCTGCTGCGCCGCAGCAACCGCAACGCGTTCCTCGGGCTGACCGTGCTGGCCGCCGCGATCGTGTCCGCGGTGCTGCTGGTGACCGACGTGCTGTTCAGCCTCACCCAGGCGGTGGTGGCCGCCGCGCTGGTCGCCGTGCTGCTGGGCTGGCTGTGGATCGGCAGCCCGGCGGTGCAGCGGGTCCGGGGGTCCCGCGCCGGCTGACCGCACGTCGGCGACCGGGCCCCGTCGCCGGCCTCTGCGGGTGTCTCCCGCGCACTACGGGTCCTGCAGCACCGCCAGAGCACGAGGAACGCCCGCAATCCCCGCATCGTCCCGGCCGAGAGCGGCGGCGGTGAGTTCCGGGCGCCGGCGGCGTCTGTCTGTCGTACCCGCCCGGCGCCCGCCGGCGGACCGGCCGAGGAGGTGGGCGGGTGGCGGCCCACGCCGGGGAGGCAGGGCAGGGCTGCGGGGGTGCCGCCGGCGCGCCGGCCGTCGAGACCGAGGGCCTGGTGAAGCTGCGCGGCGGCACCCGCGCGGTGGACGGCGTGAGCCTGCGCGTCCCGCCCGGCAGCGTGCACGCGCTGCTGGGCGCCGACGGCGCGGGACGGACGACGACCCTGCACGTGCTGGCCACGCTGCTGCGGCCCGACGGTGGCACGGTCCGCGTCCTGGGCCACGACGTGACCACCGAGGCCGAGCGGGTGCGCACCCGGGTCGCGCTCACCGGGCGGTGCGCGTCCCTCGACGAGGCCGCGACCGGCGCGGAGAACCTGCTCCTGCTGGCCCGGCTGCTCGGCTACTCCCGGCCGGCGGCCCGGCAGCGCACCGACCAGCTGCTCGCCGCGTTCGGGCTCCTCTCCGCCGCCGGCCGGCCGGTGCGCGCCTACCCGGGCGGCCTCCGCCGGCGCCTGGACATCGCCGCGAGCATCGTCGTCCGCCCCGAGCTGGTGCTCCTCGACGAGCCGACGCGCGGGCTGGACCCGGTGAGCCGCCGCCAGGTCTGGGAGGTGGTGCGGGCGCTGGCCCGCTCCGGGACGACGGTGCTGCTGGCCACCCGGTCGGTCGAGGAGGCCCACCGGCTGGCCGACCGCGTCTCGGTGCTGGTCCGCGGCCGGGTGGTCGCCGAGGGCTCGCCCGCCGAGCTGAGGGCGACGGCCGGGCGCGGAGCGGTCTCCCGGTGACCCGGCCGTCGCGGGCGGCGGCTACAACGGAGGCGTGACCCCGCCGCTGCTGCGCACCGCCCGCTTCGCCGACCTCACGCCGTTCGAGGTGTACGCGCTGTGCCGGCTGCGGGTCGACGTCTTCGTCGTGGAGCAGCAGTGCGCCTACCCCGAGCTCGACGGCCGGGACGTGGAGCCCACGACGCTGCACCTGTGGGCGGACGTCGACGGCGCGGTCGCCGCCACCATCCGGGTGCTCGACGACGGCACCACCCGCGCCATCGGCCGGGTCGCGACCGCCCCCGCGCACCGCGGCGCGGGCCTGGCCGCGCGGCTGATCGAGGAGGGCGTCGCCCTGTGCGCGGGGTACCCGATCACGCTCGGCGCGCAGGCCCACCTGGAGGGCTGGTACGAGCGCTTCGGCTTCCGGCGCAGCGGGCCGGGCTACGACGAGGACGGGATCCCGCACGTCCCGATGCGCCGCGAGGCGGCCTGAGCGGTCGGCGCGGCTCCCGGGGACACACCGCGGGTCCCGCCCCGCCTCCCCGGCGCCGGGCAGGATCCGCACGTGGACGCACCCGACTCCCGGCCCACCGGGGACCCCGCCGCCCTGCTCCGGGCCGCCGCCGACCGGCTGGAGGCCCTGGCGGCCCGCACGACGGCCGGGGACTGGCGGCCGGCCGGGCTGCTGGCCAGCCGCCCGGAGATCGTGGCCACCCGGGCCGACGGCAGCACCGAGCACGTCGCCGAGGCACGCGCGGCGTCCGCCGCCTGGATCGCCGTGCTGTCCCCCGCGGTCGCCCCGCCGCTGGTCGCCGCGTTGCGCGCCGCCGCCGGACGGCCCGCCGAGGCCCCCGAGCTGGTGGCCCTCGCCGCCGTCCTCACCGACCGCCTCCCACCGTTAGACATCGAAGCCTGAGACGTCTAACGTCCGCCGGGTGAGCGAGCCCGGGGTCGGCGACCTGGTCCTGCGCACCGCCCGCGTCCTGGCCCGCGGCCTCGACGAGGCGCTCACCGCCGCCGGCGGCAGCGCGTCCACCTGGCAGGTGCTGCGCGCCGTCCGGACGTCGGAGGCGCGTACCCAGGCCGAGCTCGCGGCCACCGTCGGCGTCCGGCAGCCGACGCTCACCCACCACCTCGACGGCCTGGAACGGTCCGGGCTGGTGACCCGCTGGCGCGACCCGGACAACCGGCGCGTGCAGCGCGTGCTGCTCACCCCGGCCGGGGAGGAGCTGTTCGTGCGGCTGCGCCGGGCCGCGGCGGCCTTCGAGGGCCGGCTGACGGCGGGCCTGGAGGACGACGACCGGCGGGCACTCCGCCGCCTGCTCGGCACCCTCGCCGACAACAGCGCCGACTGAGTCCGGCAGCGATGTGCGGTGGTGGCGGGTCTCAGCGCCGGAACCCGCCACCACCGCACATCACCGATGCCGCCGAGCGTCGCGGCCGGACGTGGGCCTCAGGCGGTGACCGGCACCAGGTCGGCCGCCCCGAACGCCGCGTCGAACCGGTCGCACCAGATCACGACGCTGGTGTAGGCGCCGGCGTCGACCCCCGCCGGCACGACGTAGTTCTGGTCGCCGACGTTGCCCTTGAGCGCGCCCAGGTCGACGGCGACGTCGTCGAAGGCGGCCTCGGTGCCGTCCGCCGGGTTGGCCGACAGGTACACGTACAGCGCCGGGCCGTTGGAGGTCTCGAACCCCTCGAGGCGCACGATCACCTGCCCGTCGGGCAGCCGCACCAGCCGGGCGGTGCCGACCGTCTCGTGCTCGCGGGACACGAACGTGCCGGTGGCCAGGTCGACGGGCCCGGCCGGCACCGGCGGCGCGGACGGCGTCGCGGTGCTCCCGTCGCCGCCGCCCGACGCCTGCTCGTCGCCGCCCGGGGCCGCGGCCGAGGGCAGCGCCTCGGACACCTCGTCGTCGTACAGCAACTTCTGCGGCTGGAACCACACGAGCACGAAGGCCGCCAGGGCGACCACCGCCACCGCCGCCGCCAGCCAGATCCAGGCCCTGCGCCGCATCGCCACGGCGGGGCAATGTAGACGGCCGGCCGCCCGCCCGGGGGCGTCCGCGGCGCGCCGATCGCACGCACCGCCGGCACCCCCCGGCAGGCCGCGCGGGGCCGGGAGACGATCGGGCCCATGACCACTGCGACCTGGAACGGCGCCGTCATCGCCGAGTCCGACGACATCGTCACCGTCGAGGGCAACGCCTACTTCCCGCGGGAGGCCGTCCGCGACGACGTGCTCCGCCCCTCCGCCACCCGCACGACCTGCCCGTGGAAGGGCGAGGCGTCCTACTTCTCGCTCGAGGTCGACGGGAGGACCAACCCCGACGCGGCCTGGTTCTACCCGCAGCCGAAGACCGCCGCCGCGGAGATCACCGGCCGGGTGGCGTTCTGGAAGGGCGTCGAGGTCCGCTAGCGCCGCGGGCGGGCGCCGGCGAGGTCGCGGGCCGAGGCCGCGTCCTGCGGGTCGAGCAGCCGGCTGCGCTCCTGGCGCTCGATGAGCCGGTGGTAGACCGTCCACGCCTCGTCCGGCGCCACGTCCAGCGCGGCGGCGATCTGCTCCCAGCCGGCGCCGCCGCGCAGGGCGGCTCGGATGCCGATGAGCTGGCTGTCGCGGGCCTTGCGGGCGATGACCTCGCCCAGGGCCAGCAGCTCCAGGGACTCCGGGACGTCGAGGTTGGTCTCGGTGTCGCGGATCGCGCTCCAGTCGTCGGGATCCTCGGCGGCGACGCTGTTGAGCGTGGCGGCGCCGCTGTCGCGCCGGCTCAGGAAGTCCAGCCGGGTGGCGGCGGTGGTCAGGGAGAACTCCCGCTCGAGGGCCTCGGGGGTGATCTGCATGGGCACCACCTTCCCCCGGCGGGGCCACCGGCAGCGAACCGGAGGCGGTGCGACCCCGGACACGCTGCGGGCCCGCACCCGGTGCAGGTGCGGGCCCCCCGACGGTGAGCGGCGACGATCCGCCGTCCGTGTCGACACGGCGACGGGTCGACAGGGCGATGGGTCGACAGGGCGATGGGTCGACAGGGCGCCGGGTCGACCGCGGGGGGGGGGGGGGGGGGGGGGGGGGGGGGGGGGGGGGGGGGGGGGGGGGGGGGGGGGGGGGGGGGGGGGGGGGGGGGGGGGGGGGGGGGGGGGGGGGGGGGGGGGGGGGGGGGGGGGGGGGG
>NZ_JBJGZP010000051.1:0-10984 GCF_054050555.1 Blastococcus sp. SYSU D00695
CCCCCCCCCCCCCCCCCCCCCCCCCCCCCCCCCCCCCCCCCCCCCCCCCCCCCCCCCCCCCCCCCCCCCCGCGCCGCCCCCCCCCCCCCCCCCCCCCCCCCGGCGGCCCCCCCGGCCGGTCTCCATCCCGGACCCGGCCGCCTCAGCCCGGCGTGCAGGTGCGGGCGGTCAGCTGCCGCAGCTGCTCGCGCTGTGAGTCGTCCAGCGGCAGGTCGAGCGTCACCGCCGTCCCGTCGTCGACCGTGACCGCCAGCGGCATCAGGTAGGGCTGCTTGGTCTCGGCCAGGGCGTGCGGGTCGCAGCGCGCGGTGGTGAACGCGACCGGGGCCGACGCCTCCTCCCGCCCGGCGGCGAGCTCCAGCGGCAGCTCGGCCCGCGCCGTGTAGAGGACGCTGCCCTCCAGCCGCACCGCGGTCACGGCCTCCTCGCCGTCCCCGGACCGGTGCAGCACCAGCCGGCCGGTCAGCGCGTCGCCGTCCGGGACCAGGTCCGCGACGGTCACCGCGACCAGGGCCTGGACCGCGGCAGCCGCGCAGAGCCGCGTGTGGACGGCGGCCAGCGACTCCGCCGCCATCGGCACCCGCAGCTCCTCGACGGCCCCCGACGGGCGGACGACGGTCAGCCGCGCGGCCGCGGGCTCGGCCGCGGTGTCGCAGACGGGGTCGCCGTAGGGGGTGGGGAGGTCGGTCCGCCGTCCCGGCACGAAGGCGGCGGTCACGGGGACGGCGGGCAGCGGCGCGAACCCCGGTGAGTCGATCGCCACGGAGGTGACGGTGAACGGCCGGTCGCCGGTGTCGGTCACCGTGACCTGCACCTGCCCGCCGGCGGCCCGGTCGGTGCGGTACTCGACGGCCTGGGCGCTGATGCCCGGCACCGGGGGCACCGGCGGCCCGGTGCGCAGCGGCGTCGTCGTGGCCGGCGACCCGGAGGACTCCGCACCCGCGGGCGGCGCGCCGTCGCCGGCACCGCAGGAGGCGCAGGCGAGCACGGCCGCCGCCACCCCGGCCAGCGCGGTCCGCCGCACGCCCCGCAACGCCGGGACCGCCCGGCGGTCAGCGGTCGCGGCTCGGCAGCCGCGCCATGACCCGCCCGGCCTCCATCCGCACCTCGAGCTTCTCCTGCGGGTTGGCCGCCGGGCCGCGCCGCGGCTCGCCGTCGTCGAGGTCGAACGCCGAGCCGTGCCACGGGCAGACCAGGCAGGCGCGCCCGCGCACCTCCTCGACGCTGCCCCCGTACAGCGGGCCGGACAGGTGCGAGCAGGCGCCGATGAAGACGTCGACCCGGCCGCCCCGGCGCACCGCGGCCAGCGGCACGTCCACCCCGCTTCCCGAGCCGGTGCGCAGCGCGGGCCGCCCCTCCGGCAGGTCGTCGAGCGGGCCGAGGTCGATCCACTCGGAGGACAGCGCCCGCGCGGCGGTCGCCGCGTGCGAGGCGCCGGCGGAGCGGGCGTAGGACATGTGCCCGCCGATGGCCGCCGAGCCGCCGGCGACGCCGAGCCCGGCGTAGGCGAGCACCCGGCCGAGCGTCCCGCGGCCGCGGGCGCGGGCGGCGAGCGACCCGACGTAGAGGCCGAGGGCCGCGGTGTTGGCGACCGCGTGCAGCACGCCGAGCCGGCGGACGCCGACGTCCTGCTCGGACCAGTCGGCGGCGCCGGAGGCCGCGGCCGGCAGCGCCGCCGCGACGCCGGTGCCGATGAGGACGGTCGCCGCGGGCCGCAGGGCGGGGACGGCGTCGAGGATGCCGGCCGACACCCAGCTGCCCACCGGGACCTGCACGAGGACCGGGTGCAGCGGGTGCCCCAGCCAGGTGCCGTGGAGCAGGTCCTTCAGGGCGCCGGGCGCGGACTGCACGGCCCGGCGCGCCGGCTCCATGGCCCTGTCGAAGGTGTCGACGTCGGCGAGTCGATCGAGGAAGCCCATCAGACCCATGGCCGCCCCCTACCCCCGCGGGCGCCCGGGCACGCAGGTCGGACGGGCACCGGTTCCGTCACGGTCGGCCGCGCCGGGCCCGGTCCTGTCGGCCCCCCGTGGTCTCATGCACGCGCGGGCGGGTGACGTCCGCTCACTCCCGGAATACCGCTGGCGTCCAGGCAGCTGCCAGGAGGACCCTGCCTAGTGTCCGTGTGCCCACCCAGGAGCCGATGATGACCTGCCCGACCCTCTCGCGCCCACGTGGCGAGCGGGTCGAGGCCGTCCTCACGCGGCTGCGCTCCGACGACGCGCTGGGCCAGTTCGCCCGGTTCGTGCTGGTCGGCGGCTCCACCAGCGGGCTGTACGCGCTGCTGTTCCTGGTCCTGCACGGCCTGGGTGCGCAGCCCGCCAACTGGATCGGCTCGGTGACGACGTCGGTGCTGGCCAACGAGATGCACCGCCGGCTGACCTTCCGGGCCGGCGAGCGCGTGAGCTTCCTGACGGCGCAGGTCGAGGCGGGCGCGCTGTCGATCGCCGGGCTGGTCTCGACCAGCCTCGCGCTGGCCTGGCTGACGGCCACCACCGACACCGACGACCCGTACGTGCAGTTCGCGCTGGTGGCCCTGGTCACGGTGACCATCGGCACGCTGCGCTTCATCGCCCTGCGCTGGCTGTTCCACTCCACGAGCGGCCGCATCGGCTGAGTCCTCGGCGCCCGGCCGCGTCGCGCGCCCGCGCCGGCGGGGCGCGCCCCTACCCTCGGGGCATGACGACGACCCGGAACAGCCGCCTCGCGGGTGCCGCGCTCGCCGCCGGCCTCGGCCTGCTCTCCCTCGCCGGGTGCTCCTTCAGCTCGGAGACCTTCTCCTGCGACACCAACTCCTGCACCGTGACGCTGAGCGGCACGGGCACCGAGGTGGACCTGCCGATCGGCCCGACGATCAGCCTGGGCAGTGTCGAGAACGGCCGCGCCTCGATCAGCGTCGGGGGCGCCAGCGTCTCCTGCGCCGAGGGCGAGAGCGTCTCCGCGGGTGGCCTGTCGCTGGAGTGCACGTCGGTCTCCGACGACGAGGTGAAGCTGACCGCGTCGCTGAGCTGACCGCACCGGCCGGCCCGGCCCGCACGGGCCGGCCGGCGTCAGGCCGGGTCGGGGACCTCGAGGACGACCCGCGTCGGGTCCTGCAGCAGCGATACCCGGAACGGCGCCCGCGAGGTCGTGCCGACGAACGCGACCGTCGTGCCCTCGAACGTCGAGTCGAAGACCACCTCGGTGACGGTGCGCGTGCCGGCGCCCGGGACCGCCCCGGCCGCGGAGAACTCCTCCACGCCGGTCTCGTACGGGTAAGCGACACCGCTCAGGGTCACCTGCAGGATCGCCTGCCCCGCGACGGGCACGACCTCGCCGCGACCCTGCGACGACGCGACGTCCACGTAGCGGACGTCCCAGCCCGGCAGGCCCTCGCCGCCGACCTCGAACACCACACGGTCGAAGCCGTCGTGCCGGCCGGTGCGGATGTCGGTGACGGTCACCCGGGCGCCGTCCTCGGGCTCGGCCTGCGCGGTGGTCTCCCCCGGCGTCCCGGCCGACGGCGGGGCGCCGTCCTCCGAGGGAGCGGCGGTGGCGTCCCGGTCGGCCGCGGGGGTCGTGGCGGACCCGCCGGCGGCCGGCGTGGGGTCCGCCGACGCGCCCTCCTCACCGGCGCAGCCGCTCACCAGCACCGCCGCCAGGACGGCCGACAACACGGCAGGGGCGGGGCGGAGGCGACGGACGGTGCTCACCCGGGGAGCCTGTCAGCGGCAGCCCCCGCCTGGGCGGACCCGGGGTGCGTGTCGCCCCGCGACACCCCCCGGGGAGCCCCCCCGTCGGAGGGTGCGCGGGGGGCATGTACAGTTCTCAGCGCCCCCGGCGAACACCGAGCCCTCATCGTCTAGTGGTCCAGGACGCCGCCCTTTCAAGGCGGTAGCACGGGTTCGAACCCCGTTGGGGGCACGCAGCACCAGCAGTACACAGCAAGGCCCTGTAGCGCAGTTGGTTAGCGCGCCGCCCTGTCACGGCGGAGGTCGCGGGTTCGAGTCCCGTCAGGGTCGCTTCTCGGTGGAGACACCGGATCGGGGCAGGTAGCTCAGTCGGTACGAGCGCTCGCCTGAAAAGCGAGAGGTCGGCGGTTCGACCCCGCCCCTGCCCACACACAGCACCTCGAGGGGACACCCCTCCCGGGGTCCGGCCGTCGGCCGGGCCCGCCTCCTCAGCTCCCGACGCGGTCCAGCGCCACCTGCGAGTACACCTGCGCGTGGACGTCCCGCACGGCCGCCCGCTGCTGCTCGCGCCACGCCCGGTCCGCCGGCCGCGGCGCGGGCCGGGTCAGCGCCGCGGCGACGGCCCCGTTGAGCGACACCGGGTCGAAGCCGCGCTCCTCGTCGTTGCCGTACGTGACGACGTCGGACCACTGGTCGGCGAACCAGCCGCAGCTGGGCGCGACGACCCGGGTGCCGACGTCCCGGCACACCTCCAGCTCCGACGAGTGCGTCCCGCAGGACTCCGGCAGCACCGCCACGTGCAGCTCCTGCAGCTGCGCGGCCCACCGCTGCTCGTCGAGCTCCACCAGCTCCACCGACGGGTTGCCGGCCAGCTCGCCGAGGTCGGGCAGCGGGAAGCCGGGGGCGAGGAAGACCCGCAGCCGCCCGCCGCCGTTCACCGCGCCGTTGAGGGCGGCCCGCACCACCCCGGCGGGGTCGGGGACGCAGGCGTCCAGCCGCAGCGGCAACCCCACCAGCCCCCGCTCGCCGCCCACCTCGGGGTCGGGCGCGGCGACGGTCGGGTGCGCGACGACGATCGCCGTCCGCCCGAAGCGGTCGGCGATCTCGTCGGCGGCACCGGGCGTCAGCGTGAAGACCACCTCCGCGGTGTCCAGCAGCGCCCGCAGGTGCGCGTCGTGGCGGGTCCGCAGCGGCTGGGCGGGGTCGCGCAGCTGGTGCACCGTGACGACCAGCGGGACGCCGGTGCGCCGGATGGCCTCGGTGAAGCAGACGACCTCGTCCTCGGGCAGGTGCCCGAAACCGCCGTGCACGTGGACGACGTCCACCTCGGCGGCGTGCGCGGTCAGGTACGCCGGGTCCAGCCACGGGCTGGGCGAGTGCTCGGGCCCGACCCGGACGACGCCCGCGGGCAGCACGGCGTCCACGTAGGGCGCGCGGTGCGGCACCGTGGCGACCCGGATCGCGGGCGACGCTGCCCGCGGCTCGTTCTCGGGGTCCACGCGGACGGCACTCCTCCTGACGCCGAGCACGCGACGGCAGGGCGGGTGCTCTCGATGGGACTTCGGTCCCTGTCCGGCTACCCAGCATCCACTCCGGCAACCCCGTGTGGTCACCCGGGTGGGATCCGTCACCCGAAGGAGGTGCTGGTAGGAGCCTCGCCGGCCCGCTCCCGCTGCGCCCGCGCGTAGGCCGGGGCCCGGAACCGGGCCATCGGCCCGTCGGCCAGCACCTGGGGCGGCGGGTTGCGCACCGCGTCGAACCGCACGTCCGGATCCGGTTCCTGCGCCGGCGTGCCGAGCGCGAGCGTGGCGAACCGGCGCCAGGGGCCGGACCCGCGGCAGACCGCCAGGGTGAAGGTCACCTGGCGCCGGGCCACCACCGCGCGCAGCGGGTCCGGCTCCGAGGGCACCGGGCCGCCGCCGGTCGCCCAGGCCGCCAGCCGCAGCGTCCCCGCGGCGGAGCGGTAGCCCATGATCGAGCTGTACGGGCCCGCGGCGTCCCGGCGCGGCACCGGCAGCACCCGGCCCAGCCGGCCGCGGCCGGCGCTGGACAGCAGCAGGTCCACCGGCCGGCCGTCCGCCGGGACGCGCACGGCCAGGCCGAGCAGGTCCGGCCACGGCGACGGCAGCCCGGTGCCACGGCTGAGGCGGACGGTCACCTCGTCGACGGCCGCGACGTCGAACCAGGTGACACCGCTGTCCGCGCCGCCGGTGCGCCGCAGGACCCCGTCGAGCACGAGGCCCCGCGGGTGCATCGGCTTCCCGCGCCGCCGGCGGGCGAGCGCCCCCAGCGGCACGGCGACGGCCTGTCCGGCCAGCTCGGCGACGGTGGGCAGGACGACGGTGGGCACGGCGACCTCCGGTCGAGGGGACGCCTCCGCCCCTACCCACTCGTCCCCGGCTCCTCCCTCCGGGCGAGGGTCGCCAGCCCACACCTCCGGCCGGTCGGCCCGGGATGGCAGCACTTGGGCACGGCGGCCGCCAGGTCCGTGTGGATCTGCCACGGCATGCCCGATGACACGGATCGGTCCGCCGCATACGTTCGGTACATGTTCACGACGCTCTTGGTCATCGGCGGCGTTCTGGTGGGGCTGTTCGCGCTCCTGGCGCTGATCGTCGCCCTGAGCGCCCGTCCCGCGACCCGCCCCGGCCGCGCGCCCGCGCCGCAGTGGGTGGCGCAGACCGGCCGCCCGCACCCGGACGCCTGGTCGCCGTTGACGGAGACCAGCACCTCCGAGATCACCGCCATCCGGTGACCCCCTGACCCGGCGTCCCGGCGGCTGCGGCAGCGCGCCGCCGGGACGCTCCGGACGCGCCACGCCCAGCGCGCCCTGCGTCCGGCCGCGCGGTGCGGCGGACGTGCCCGCATCCCGCGACGCTCGGGGCGCGGTGGTGCGCGGCCCTCAGCCGGGCGCGGTCATCAGCTCGGCGGCCCGTTCCCCGATCATCACCGCCGTCGCCGCGGTGCCGCGGCTGGGCACCCGCGGCAGCACCGAGGTGTCGGCGACCCGCAGGCCCCGCACGCCGCGCACGCGCAGCCGCCCGTCGACGACCGCGCCGGGGTCGCCGTCCAGCCCCATCCGCGCGCTCCCGCACAGGTGCACGGCGGTGCCGAGGTGTCGCAGCACCCAGCGGTCCAGCACGGCGTCGTCGGCCAGCACCGCGGTCGTGAGCGGGTCCCCGGGCGGCAGGTCGGCGGCCGGGGCGCGCAGCGCCGCCAGCGGGCCCGTGGCCAGCAGCTCGGCGGCGAGCCGGACCCCGGCCCGCATCCCGGCCCGGTCCGCGGCGGAGGCGAGGTAGCCGTAGCGCAGTCGCGGCGCCCGCCCGGGGTCGGCCGAGGCCAGCGTCAGCCGGCCGCGGCTGCCGGCCCGGAGCAGCGAGACGCCGACGGTCAGCACGCCGTCGTCGGCCGGGACCGCGCCCCACGCCGGCAGCAGGGCGGCGAAGGAGCGGAACCACGGCAGCAGCTCCACGCCGCCGGGCGCCCCGTCCGGGGCCGCGTGCAGGACCTGCTGCAGCGCCAGGCCCGGGGGCGCCGGGAGGCCGGGCACCGGACGCCAGGGCACCTGCACCATCGGGTGGTCGCCGAGCCCCTCCCCCACGCCGGGGACGTCGGCGACGACCGGCAGGCCGAGGTCGCGCAGCGCGCCGGCGGGGCCGATGCCCGAGCGCAGCAGGAGCTCGGGCGAGCCGACGGCGCCCGCGGCCAGCACCACCTCCGCGGCGCGGACCACCCCGGCGTCGGTCTGCACCCCGACCGCCCGGCCGCGCTCGACCAGCACCCGGAGCACCCGCACGCCGCCGCGCACGGTGAGCCCGCGCTGCCCGCGCAGGTAGGCCACGGCCGCGCTGACCCGGACGCCGTCGACGGCGTTGGAGGGCAGGGGGCCGCAGCCGGCCGGCCCGGCACCGTTCTTGTCCGGCTCGGCGGGCACGCCCAGCGCCGCCGCGGCCGCCGCGAACGCCTCGGCCGGCTCGTAGCCGGGCGCCGGGCGGGTGACCGGCACCGGGCCGTCGGCCCCGTGCAGCGGGGAGCCGCCGTGCTCGCGGTCGGCCTCCAGCCGGCGGAAGGCCGGCAGCACCGCCGCCCAGGACCACTCCGGCACCCCCCAGCCGTCGCAGTCGGCGGGGGTCGCGCGGACGAAGTAGCAGCCGTTGAGCGCGCTCGACCCGCCGGCGCCCCGGCCGCGCACCACCGACCGGGTCACCCCCGGGGCGAGCTCGACCGGCACCTCGACGGCGGCCGGTGAACCGGGCACCGCCGCGCGCATCGTCGTGGCGTCGCGGGTCTCGGCGACCTGCTGCGCGGGGCCGGCCTCCAGCAGCAGCACCTGCCGCCCGGCCTCGGCCAGGCGGGCGCCGAGCGCGCAGCCCGACGTGCCCGCGCCGACCACCACCACGTCGGCCTCGGCCGGCAGCGGCTCAGGCACCGTCGCCGAGCCCGAGGAGCCCGGGCAGGTCCAGCCGGCGGACCTTGCCCGTCGAGGTGCGGGGCAGCTCGGCCACCGGGTGCAGGCTCTTGGGCCGCTTGGCCGGCGCCAGCCGCTCCCGCGCCCAGCCGGCCAGCTCGGCGGGGTCGGCGTCCCCCACGTAGGCGGCGACGACGCGCTGCCCCCAGTCCGGGTCCGGGACGCCGACGACGGCGCTCTCCACCACCCCGGGGTGCCGGTCGAGCACCGCCTCGACCTCCGCGGGGTAGACGTTCACCCCGCCGGAGATGACCAGGTCCTCCCGGCGGCCGTCGAGCCAGACGACGCCGTCGTCGTCCACCCGGCCCAGGTCGCCGACGGTGACCCGGTCCCCGCGCCAGGCGGCGGCGGTCTTCTCCGGCGCCCGCCAGTACTCGAAGCGGGCCCAGCGCGGCACGGTGCACCACAGCTGGCCGCGCTCGTCGGCCGTCAGCACCCGGCCGGGGCGGGCGCGGCCGACACTGCCCGGGGAGGCCAGCCAGTCCTCGGGCGAGCAGACGGTGAACTGCGCCTCGGTGGAGCCGTAGAACTCCCACACGCTGCCGGGCGGGGCCGCGGCCAGCAGCGCGCGCTTGACCGGTTCCGGGCACGGCGCTCCGGCGTGCACCAGCCGCCGGAACGAGCTCCAGTCCACGCCGCCGTGCCGCAGGAGGCGCTGCAGGTGGGTGGGCACGCAGAAGGTGGTCGTCGGCCGCTCGGCGGCGATCGCGGCGGCCGCCCGGGCGACGTCGAAGGGGCCGGGCAGCAGCACCTCCCCGCCGGCGAGGAGCGTGTGGATCGAGAACCGCAGCGGCGCCGAGTGGTGCAGGGGCGAGAGCACCAGGTGCCGGTCGCCGGGGTGGAAGCCCCAGAGGCCGATCTCCTCGGCCGCGAGGGCCCGGGCGTCGTCCGCACCGAGCACCCCGGACCAGACGCCCTTGCGCCGGCCGGTGGTGCCCGACGTGTAGTGCATCGGCCGGGCGAGGGGGACGTCGGCCAGGTCGGCCTGCGCGTCCCCGGTCAGCAGCCGGCCCGGGTCGTCACCGACGTCGAGGGCGGGGTCCGCGTCGGCGGCGAGCGCGGCCCGCTCGTCCGCGGGCAGGGCCGGGTCGAGGACCACCGGGACGACGCCGGTGCGCAGCGCGCCGAGCACGACCGCCAGCAGCGCCGGCGAGGCCGCCGCCGAGACCAGCAGCCGGTTCCCGCGGCGCACCCCGGCCGCCGCCAGCGCGGCCGCCGCCCGCCGCTGGTCGCGCTCGCTGTCGGCGGCGCGGACCACCGGCACGGTCATCCCGGGCGGACCTCGTCGCCGGCGACCTCGAGCCGGCCCTCGGCGGCCAGCTTGCCGAGCATGGAGCGGGTGGACAGCCGGGCGGCCGGCCACACCTCGCGGGGCACGGCCGCGTAGATGGTGGCGACGAGGTCGTCGACGCTGCGCGCGCCGGCGTCCACGGCCGCCAGCACCTGCGCCTCGCGGAAGGCGCGGTGCGCGAGGTAGTAGTCGAGGACGGCGCGCGGGTCCTCGGTCAGCTCCGGCCCGTGCCCGCAGTACAGCGCGCTGGGCCCGAGGTCGTGCACCCGCCGCAGCGACTCCAGGTAGGCCACGACGTCGCCCTCGGGGTGGGCGATGACCGAGGTGCCGCGGCCGAGCACGTGGTCGCCGACGAGCACCGCGCCGGACTCCACCCGGAAGGCCAGGTGGTCGGCGCAGTGCCCGGGGGTGCCGACGACCTCGACCGCCGTCCCGGCCAGCCGCAGCCGCTCCCCGGGCTCCAGCACCCGCCCGCCCGGGCCGGCGACGCGGGCGTCGGCCGCGGCCACCTGCGCGCCGAACCGGGCGCCCCAGGGCTGCGCGGCGTCGGCGTGGTCGCCGTGGTGGTGGGTGACCAGGACCGCGACGCAGCGCGCGTCCCGGGCGGCCAGCGCCTCCTCCACCGCGGCCAGGTGCGCGGCGTCGTCGGGACCGGGGTCGACGAGGACCGCCTGCCCGCTGCCCGGCTCGCCCACCACGTAGGTGTTGGTGCCGTCCAGCGTCAGGCCCGAGGGGTTGGGCGCGAGCACCCGGGTGACCAGTGGCTCCAGCTCGGCCGTGCGCACCATCGCGCCGGGGAGGGGGAGGTCCCAGGTGAGGCGAGGGTCCAGCGGTGCGTCCACGAACCGGCACGCTAGCGGGGCGGACCGCTCCGCGCGTGCCCGGCGGGTTACGGTCGCGATCATGCGAGCACTCCGACGCCTGGCCACCCCCGCGGTCGCCACGGCCGCCGCCGCCGTCCTCCTCCTCTCCGGCTGCGGGGGCGACGACGACTCCGCGTCCTCGTCCTCGTCCTCGTCCTCGTCCTCGTCCTCGTCCTCGTCCTCGTCGTCCTCCAGCAGCTCGGCGGAGAGCAGCGCGGACTCCGGCGACGCCGACGTCGCCGCCTTCTGCGCCCAGACCCAGGAGTTCGTGGCGGCCCTCGACCAGGTCGACCCCTCGTCTCCCCAGAGCATCCCGACGGCGCTGTCCGACGCCTCCGCCGCCTTCGACGCCGCCGAGCCGCCGGCCGAGATCGCCGAGGACTGGGCGGTCCTCGGGGACGCCCTGCGCTCCTTCGCGGACACCGCCAACTCCGTCGACCTCACGACGCCCGAGGGCGGCCAGCAGCTGGCGACGGCGGCCACCGAGTTCCAGAGCGTCTTCACCGGTCCGTCCGGGACCGCCGTGAACCAGTTCGGCACCGCCAACTGCACCGGCGCCTGACCACCCCGCGACCGACGACAGCGGCCCGCCCCCCCCCCCCGGGGGGGGGGGCCGGGTGGCGGGGGGGCGGGGGGGGGGGGCGGCGCCGCTGGTGCCCCCCCGGGGGGCGCGCCGCCCGGGCCGGGCCCCCCG
>NZ_JBJGZP010000052.1:0-10792 GCF_054050555.1 Blastococcus sp. SYSU D00695
CGGGCCCGGGAGCACCTGTCCCGGGCCCGCCGGTCCGTCCGGCTCGACGTCTCCCGGCGCGGAGCCCCGGAGTGCGTCATCATGCGGCGGGGCGGCGTGAGGCCGCCCGCACCGCCCGGGCGCCGTGGTCGATCCCACGGCTCCGGACCACCACGACCGGCCCGCGCACCCGCGGGTGCGTACCGAGGAGGGGCCCATGTCCGCACCGGGTGGACCACCGGCGAACGGCGGTGCCGACGGCGGAGCGGCCGCACTCGCCGTCGAGCTGCGCGGCATCACCAAGCGCTTCCCGGGCGTGGTGGCCAACCGCGACATCGAGCTGCGGGTCCGCCGCGGCGAGGTGCACGCCATCGTGGGCGAGAACGGGGCCGGCAAGTCGACCCTGATGAAGACCCTGTACGGCGAGCACCGGCCGGACGAGGGCCAGATCCTCGTCGACGGCCGGGAGGTCTCCTTCCGCAGCCCCTCGGACGCCATCGCCGCGGGCATCGGCATGGTCCACCAGCACTTCATGCTGGCCGACAACTTCACGGTGCTGGAGAACGTCGTCCTCGGCAGCGAGCCGACGCGCCGCGGGCGGCTCGACCGCGCCGCGGCCCGCCGGAGGATCGCCGAGCTCTCCGAGCGGTACGACCTCGGGCTGCGCCCCGACGCCCTCGTCGAGGACCTGGGCGTGGGCGACCGGCAGCGGGTCGAGATCGCCAAGGTGCTGTACCGCAACGCCCGCACCCTGATCCTCGACGAGCCCACCGCCGTGCTCGTCCCGCAGGAGGTCGACGAGCTGTTCGGCAACCTCGCGGAGCTCAAGCGCGAGGGGCTCACGGTCATCTTCATCAGCCACAAGCTGGACGAGGTCCGCCGCGTCGCCGACGCGATCACCGTGATCCGCCGCGGCACCACCGTCGGCGTCGCGGACCCGAGGACGACGACGACCAAGCAGCTCGCCGAGATGATGGTCGGCACGGAGCTCCCGACCCCGGAGACGCGGACGTCCACGGTGCGCGACACCCCGGTGCTGCAGCTGTCGTCGGTGACCGTCGCGGGGGTGGACGGCCGCGCCCTGGTCGACGACGTGAGCCTCACCGTCCGCGAGGGCGAGGTCGTCGGCATCGCCGGGGTCGAGGGGAACGGCCAGGCGGAACTGGTGGACGCGATCATGGGCCTGCGCGCCCCCGCCGGGGGGACGATCGCGCTCGCCGGCGACGACATCACCGCCTGGTCCACCCGGGCGCGCCGGGAGGCCGGGATCGGCTTCGTCCCCGAGGACCGGCACCGGCAGGGCATGCTGCTCGAGGCCCCGCTGTGGGAGAACCGGGTCCTGGGCCACCAGACCCGCCCACCGGCGGCGCGGGGGTGGTTCATCGACCGGCGCTCGGCGCGGGCCGACACCGCCCGGATCATGCGGGAGTACGACGTGCGGGCGCCCGGGCCGGACACCCTGGCCGTCGCCCTGTCCGGCGGCAACCAGCAGAAGCTGATCGTGGGCCGGGAGATGAGCGCCCGGCCGCGGCTGCTGGTCGCCGCCCACCCGACCCGCGGCGTGGACGTCGGCGCGCAGGCCGTGATCTGGGGGCTGCTCAAGGAGGCCCGTGCCGAGGGGCTCGCCATCGTGCTCGTCTCCGCCGACCTCGACGAGCTGATCGGCCTGTCGGACACCCTCCACGTCATGCTGCGCGGCCGGCTGGTCGCCCGGCTCGACCCCGACCACGTCACCCCGGAGGACCTCGGGGGCTACATGACCGGCGCGCGCACCGCGGCGGGTGCGGCGTGAGCCGCCGGCCGGTCGAGACCCTGCGACGGGTCGGTCTCGCCCTGCTCGGGCCCGCGATCGCCGTCGTCGTCGCCCTGGTGATCTCGGCGATCGTGATCGCGCTGATCGGGGAGGACCCGGTCGAGGCGCTGAGCGTGATGTTCAACCTGGGGGACACCCCGTCCGCGCAGGTGCAGTCGATCGTCGTCATCCTCAACCGCGCGGTGCCGCTGTTCCTGTCCGGGATTGCGGTGTCCATCGCCTTCCGGATGGGCCTGTTCAACATCGGCGTCGAGGGGCAGTACCGGCTGGCCACGCTGGTCGCCGCCGCGGCCGGTGCGGCCGTCGCCCTGCCGGCGCCGCTGCACGTGCTGTTCGTGATCGTCGTGGCGATGGCCGTCGGCGCCGGCTGGGCCGGCATCGCCGCCGTCCTCAAGGTGACCCGCGGGGTGAGCGAGGTCATCAGCTCGATCATGCTCAACGCGATCGCCGTGGGGCTGACGGCCTACCTGCTCACCGGCCCGTTCCTCGGCAGCGAGGAGGGCGCGAACATCGTCACCACCGAGCCGCTGCCCGACTCGGCGCACGTCCCGGCGCTCACCGGCCTGCTCACCGGGCTGGGCCTGGAGGAGCCGCGGTCGGACCTGTACGGGTTCCTGCTCGTCGCGGTCGTGGTGGGGGGCCTCGTGGCCGTCCTGCTGTCGCGGACGCGGTTTGGTTTCGACCTGCGCGCCACCGGCCTCTCGCCGTCCGCCGCCAGCGCGAGCGGGGTCAACGCCCGGAGCATGACGGTCAAGGCGATGCTGCTGTCGGGCGCGGTCGCCGGCCTGGTCGGCCTGCCCGAGCTGCTCGGCTCCACCTACGTCTACTCGACGGAGTTCACCGCCGGCCTCGGCTTCCTGGGCATCGCGGTCGCGCTCCTCGGCCGGAACAGCCCCGTCGGCATCGCCGTCGCCGCCCTGCTGTTCGCCTTCCTCGACAGGGCGGCGCTGCCCCTGCAGTTCGCCGACGTCCCCTCCTCGGTCATCACGATCATCCAGGGGACGATCGTGCTCGCCGTGGTCATCGCCAACGAGATCGCCCGGCGGCTGGCCCTGCGGTCGGCCGAGCGCGGCGCGGCCGCGGCCACCGGCGCGCCACCGGACACCGGGGGCGGGGGCCCGGCCGGCAGCGGGCCGGTCGCCCAGGGACCGGACGGGACGCAGCGCGTCGACGCGACGCTGCGGGGCGACGAGGAGTCCCGGGCATGACCGCCGTGCAGACGACCCCCGGCACCGCGGGGTCCGGCCGCGGGCCGGTCGCGGAGCTCTTCCTCGGCGGCGGTCCCGTCCGCCGGGCGGCCTGGATGGCGCTGGGTCTGATGCTGCTGTTCAGCCTGGCGCGGGTGATCTCCGGCCAGGACCGGCTGACCGACGGGGCCACCATCTCCCTCGCCCTGGGCCTGGCGGTGCCGATCGGCCTGGCCGCGCTCGGCGGGCTGTTCTCCGAGCGGGCCGGCGTGGTCAACATCGGCCTCGAGGGCATGATGATCCTCGGCACCTGGGGGGCCGGCTGGGCCGGCTACCAGTGGGGCTGGCAGGGCGCACTCGTCGGCGGGCTGGTGCTCGGCGCCGCCGGCGGCCTGCTGCACGCCGTCGCGACGGTCACCTTCGGCGTCGACCACGTGGTCTCCGGCGTCGCGATCAACATCCTCGCCGCCGGCGTCGTCCGCTTCCTGTCGGAGCTGCTCTACACCGAGGAGACCGGCGGCGGTCCGGCGCAGTCCCCGCCGATGGAGGGGGACGCGCCGGAGTTCACCGTCCCGCTGCTGTCCGACGGGCTCCGGAACGTGGAGGACCTCCACTGGTTCCTGCTCAGCGACACCGCCGGTGTGCTGCGCGGGCTGGTCACCGGCATCAGCTGGTTCACCTTCGGCGCGGTGCTGCTGGTCCCGCTGTCGTACTTCCTGCTGTGGCGGACGGCGTTCGGGCTGCGGCTGCGGTCCTGCGGCGAGAACCCGGACGCCGCGGACTCCCTCGGGGTGCCGGTCTACCGGTTCAAGTACATCGCGGTGGTCGTCTCGGGTGCGCTGGCCGGGCTGGGCGGCGTGGCGCTGGTGTACTACGCCGACATCTACCGGGAGGGGCAGACCGACGGCCGCGGGTTCATCGGCCTCGCGGCGCTGATCTTCGGCAACTGGCGGCCGGGTGGCCTGGCGGCCGGCGCGGGGCTGTTCGGCTACTCCGACGCCCTGCTCGTGCGCAGCGCGTCGGCGGTGGTCGCCCTGCTGCTGGTCCTGGCGATCCTGCTCATCGTCGTCGCCGCGTACCAGCTGTGGCGGCGGAACACGGTCCGGGCCGGGGTGGCGCTGGTGTTCGCCGCGATCGCGCTGACCGGGTACCTGACCGTCGACGAGCCGAACGGCAGCCTGCTGTCCTTCACGCCGCACCTGGTCACGCTGCTGGTGCTGTCGCTGGCCAGCCAGCGCCTGCGGATGCCCAAGGCCGACGGTCTGGTCTGGCGACGAGGGGAGCACTAGTGGACGTCGACTGGGACGCGCTGCGCGCCGCCGCACGGGAGGCGATGACCCACGCGTACGCGCCGTACTCGCGCTTCCCGGTGGGCGTCGCCGGGCTGGTGGACGACGGCCGCGTCGTGACCGGCTGCAACGTGGAGAACGCCTCCTACGGGCTGGGGCTGTGCGCCGAGTGCGGCATGGTCAGCGACCTGGCCCGCACCGGCGGTGGCCGGCTGGTCGCGGTGGCCTGCGTGGGCGGGGACGGGCAGCCGCTCATGCCGTGCGGGCGCTGCCGCCAGCTGCTGTGGGAGCACGGCGGCGCGGACATGCTCATCGAGACGGTGTCGCTCGGCATCGTGCCGATGCGGGAGGTGCTGCCCGACGCGTTCGGCCCGGACGACCTGGTGCAGGCCGCCGCGCGGTCGGCCGGGGACGCCGCGGCGGCACAGCGGTGAGCGCGCACGACGCGATCGACGTCATCCGCGCCAAGCGGGACGGCGCGACGCTGACCGACGAGCAGATCCGCTGGGTGATCGGCGCGTACACGGCCGGGCAGGTGCCCGACGAGCAGATGAGCGCCCTGCTCATGGCGGTGTTCTTCCGCGGGATGACGCCCGGTGAGCTCGCCGTCTGGACGCAGGCGATGATCGACTCGGGCGAGCGCAAGGACCTGTCGTCGCTGGGCCGCCCCACGGCCGACAAGCACTCCACCGGCGGCGTCGGCGACAAGACCACCCTGCCGCTGGCCCCGCTGGTGGCGGCCTGCGGCGTCGCCGTGCCGCAGCTGTCGGGCCGCGGCCTCGGGCACACCGGCGGCACGCTGGACAAGCTGGAGGCGATCCCCGGCTGGCGGGCCGACGTGCACGAGGAGGCCTACCTGCGGCAGCTGCGCGAGGTCGGCGCCGTGGTCTGCGCGGCCGGCAACGACCTCGCGCCGGCGGACAAGAAGCTCTACGCGCTGCGCGACGTCACCGGCACCGTCGAGTCCATCCCGCTGATCGCCAGCTCGATCATGAGCAAGAAGATCGCCGAGGGCGCCGACGCGCTGGTGCTGGACGTGAAGACCGGCTCGGGGGCGTTCATGAAGGACCCCGACGCCTCCCGCGAGCTGGCCCGCACGATGGTCGGGCTGGGGGAGGCCGCCGGGGTGCGCACGGTGGCGCTGGTGACGGCGATGGACCGCCCGCTGGGCCGCGCCGCCGGCAACGCCGTCGAGGTCGCCGAGTCCGTCGAGGTGCTCGCCGGCGGCGGCCCCGCCGACGTCGTCGAGCTGACCCTCGCCCTGGCCCGGGAGATGCTCGCCGGCGCCGGGCGCGGGGACGTGGACCCGGCCGACGCGCTGGCCGACGGCCGGGCCATGGACGTGTGGCGGGCGATGATCGCCGCCCAGGGCGGGGACCCGGACGCCGCGCTGCCCCGTCCCGCGGAGCGGCACGTCGTCACCGCGCCGGCCACGGGCACCCTGAGCCGGCTGGACGCCTACGCCCTCGGGGTCGCCGCCTGGCGGCTGGGTGCCGGCCGGGCCCGCAAGGAGGACCCGGTGTCGGCCGCCGCCGGGGTCACCTGGACGGCGACCGTGGGGGAGCAGGTCACCGCCGGGCAGCCGCTGCTGGAGCTGCACACCGACGACGCCGCCCGGATCCCGCGGGCGCTGGAGGCGCTGGAGGGGGCGGTGGGCGTCGACACCGGCGACCGCCCGCTGCCGCTGGTCCTGGACCGGATCACCGCGTGACCGACCCGCCAGGGGCGGGGTGGCGACGGTCACGCGGGGCGACGGAGCACACTGGGCAGCCGTGACCAGTCCGACCGCGGTCCCGGCGGCCACCGCCGCGCCGCGCCCCGACAGCCCGCTGGACCCCGACGCCGCGATCTCGATCCGCGGGCTGGTCCGCCGCTACGGCACGTTCACCGCCGTCGACGGCCTGGACCTCGACATCCGCCGCGGCGAGATCTTCGCCCTGCTGGGTCCCAACGGCGCCGGGAAGACGACGACGGTGGAGATCTGCGAGGGCTTCCGCCGGCGCGACGGCGGCGAGGTGCGCGTGCTGGGCGTGGACCCGGCCACGGGCGGGCGCCACTGGAAGTCCGAGCTGGGCATCGTGCTGCAGTCCGGCGCCGGGGACAGCCAGCTGAGCTGCCGGGAGCTGCTGCGCGCCCGGGCGTCCTACTACCCGGACCCGCGCGACCCCGACGAGGTGCTCGAGCTGGTCGGCCTGACCGAGAAGGCCGGCGTCCGCGGGAGGCTGCTGTCCGGCGGTCAGCGGCGGCGCCTGGACGTCGCCCTGGGCATCATCGGCCGCCCGACCCTGCTGTTCCTGGACGAGCCGACGACGGGGTTCGACCCGGAGGCGCGCCGGCACTTCTGGTCGCTGATCCGCTCGCTGCGCGACCTGGGCACCACGATGCTGCTCACCACGCACTACCTGGACGAGGCGGAGGCGCTCGCCGACCGGGTGGGCGTGATCGCCCGCGGCCGGCTGGTCGAGGTCGCCGTCCCGTCGACACTGGGCGGGCGGGGGAGCGCGCCCGCCGTCGTCAGCTGGACCGAGGACGGCGTGCGGCGCACGCAGGACACCCACACGCCCACGGCGCTGGTGGCCGAACTGGCCGGCCGCCTCGGCGGCGAGGTGCCCGACCTCGCCGTCTCCCGGCCGACCCTCGAGGACGTCTACCTGCGCATGATCGGAGACCCGGCGTGACCACCACCTCGCAGCGCGCCCTGCCCCCGGTGCTGGGCGTCTGCCGCACCCGCGCGGGCGTGGAGCTCAAGGAGTTCTTCCGCCAGCGGGAGTCGGTCGTCTTCACGCTGATGTTCCCGGTGATCCTGCTGCTGGTCTTCGGGTCGGTCCTCGACTACGACCTGGGCGGCGGCGTCACGTTCACCCAGTACTTCATCGCCGGGGTCATCGCGGCGGGCATCCTCGGCGCGAGCCTGCAGAACATGGCGATCAGCATCGCCACGGAGCGCTCCGACGGGACCCTCAAGGGCCTGGTCGGCACGCCCATGCCCAAGAGCGCCTTCTTCGTCGGCAAGGTCGTGCAGGTCCTCGTCGTCACCGTGGCGATCGTCGTGGTCCTGCTGGCGATCGGCGTGCTCGTGTTCGACATCGACCTGCCCTCGGGCACCGACTGGCTGACCTTCGCCTGGGTGGCCGCACTGGGCTCGGCGGCCTGCACCCTGCTCGGCATCGCGGTGTCCACCCTGGCCCGCAACGGACGGTCGGCGTCGGCCACGGTCACCCCGATCGCGCTGGTGCTGCAGTTCATCTCCGGTGTGTTCTTCCAGTTCAGCCAGGTCCCGACCTGGCTGCAGACGATCGCCTCGCTGTTCCCGCTGAAGTGGATGGCCCAGGGGCTGCGCTCGGTGTTCCTGCCCGACGCGCTCGCGGCCAACGAGCCGGCCGGGCACTGGGAGCTCGGCCGGGTGGCGCTGGTGCTGGGCATCTGGTGCGTCGTCGGCCTCGTGCTGTGCGTGCGCACCTTCCGCTGGCAGGACCGGGGCCTGGACTGATGCCGGTGCCGCCGACCGCCGAGGCGCTGCGCCGCGCGCCCAAGGTGCTGCTGCACGACCACCTGGACGGCGGGCTGCGGCCGCAGACCGTGCTGGAGCTCGCCGACGAGGCCGGCTACCGGGGCCTGCCCGCCGGGGACGCCGCCGCGCTCGGCACGTGGTTCCGGCAGGCGGCGGACTCGGGCTCGCTGGTGCGCTACCTGGAGACGTTCGCCCACACCGTCGGCGTGATGCAGCGGCCCGACGCGGTGCGCCGCGTGGCCCGCGAGTGCGCACTGGACCTGGCGGCCGACGGCGTCGTGTACGCCGAGGTGCGGATGGCGCCGGAACTGCTCACGGCGGGCGGGACGCCGATCGAGGAGGCGGTCGAGGCGATCCTCGACGGGCTGGCCGCCGGCAGCGCGGAGGCGGCCGCGGCCGGGACGCCGATCCGGGTCGGGGCGCTGCTGTGCGCGATGCGCCAGGCCGACCGCTGGGACGAGGTCGCCCGGCTGGTCGTCCGCCACCGGGACGCCGGCGTCGTCGGCTTCGACCTGGCCGGCCCCGAGATCGGCTTCCCGCCCGACCGGCACCCCTCGGCCATCGCCCTGCTGGACCGCGCCGACGCGCACCGCACGATCCACGCGGGCGAGGCCGCCGGCGTCGACAGCATCCGCGCCGCGCTCGACGGCGCCGGCGCGGAGCGGCTGGGTCACGGGGTGCGGATCGCCGACGAGGTCCCCGTGGACGGGCCGCTGGGCGACGTGGCGCGGCGGGTGCTCGAGGAGCAGGTGCCGCTGGAGGTCGCGCCGTCGTCGAACGTGCAGACCGGCGCCTACCCGTCGCTGGCCACCCACCCGGTGGACCGGCTGCACCGGGCGGGGTTCGCCGTCACGCTCAACACCGACAACCGGCTGATGAGCGGCGTCAGCGCCACCAGCGAGCTCGCCGACGTCGCCGCCACCTTCGGCTGGGGCTGGTCCGACGTGCAGCGGGTGACCGAGCGGGCGCTGGCCGCGGCCTTCGTCGACGACGCCGAGCGGGCCCGGTTGCTGACCGGGATCGTCCGGCCGCGCTTCGCCGAACTGGCCGCCTGAGCTGCCCGGGGGTGACCACGGCCACCCCCGGGCGAGGGAACAGCGCGACCGGTCGCGCTGCTAACCTGGGTGCGCCGGCAGTCGCCGGTCATCCTCCCGGACGGTCCGTCCGGGCATGAGCGCATCCGTGCAGGTCCTCGCCGTCTGGAGACGGGATCGACCGCCAGTGAGGACGCCGGTCCGGTGTCCGCGCATTCGCCACGGGACGCGCCCGAGCTGTATCGGAGTCCCACGCTTGACCACGTTCGACGCTGTCGACGTCCAGACCACCCCTGAGAACACCGCTCCCGAGGCGCCCGTCCTCGAGACCCCCGAGGCCGCCGCCACCGAGGCCCCCGCCACCGAGGCCCCCGCCGAGCCGCAGGGCCCCACCTTCGGCCAGCTGGGCCTGCCCCAGACGCTGGTGACCGCGCTGGAGCGGCGCGGCATCCGCCACCCGTTCGCCATCCAGGCCTCCGCGCTGCCCGACGCGCTCGCCGGCCGGGACGTGCTCGGCAAGGCCGCCACCGGCTCGGGCAAGACCCTCGCGTTCGGCCTGCCCATGCTCGCGCGCCTCGGCGCCGAGGTCGGCCGCGGCCGCCGCTCGCCGCGCGGGCTGGTCCTCGTGCCCACCCGCGAGCTCGCCCAGCAGGTGCACGACAACCTCGCCCCGCTCGGGCAGGCCCTCGGCGTCCAGGTGTCGGCCGTCTACGGCGGCGCCTCGATGTACCGGCAGATCCAGCAGATGCGCCGCGGCGTCGACGTCGTCATCGCCACCCCCGGCCGCCTGCAGGACCTGATCAGCCAGGGCGAGGTGACCCTCGACGAGATCGAGGTGTCCATCGTCGACGAGGCCGACTTCATGTCCGACCTGGGCTTCCTGCCGGTCGTGCAGGAGCTGCTCGACCAGACCCGGCCCGACGCCCAGCGGCTGCTGTTCTCGGCGACCCTGGACGGCGAGGTGGACGCCCTCATCCGGCGCTACCTCAAGGACCCGGCCCGCCACGAGGTCAAGCGCGCCGGCGACGACGCGCCGCCGGCCGAGCACCGTGCCTACAGCGTCGCCTTCCGCGACAAGGTGCCGGTGACCCAGGAGCTGGCCGCGCGCCCGGGCCGGACGATCGTGTTCGTCCGCACCCAGCTCGGCGCCGACCGGCTCGCCGAGAACCTCAAGGCCGTCGGCATCAAGGCCGAGGCGATCCACGGTGGCCTGCCGCAGTCGGCCCGCCGCCGCGCGCTGGAGGCGTTCACCGACGCCCGCAGCCCGGTGCTGGTCGCCACCGACGTCGCCGCCCGCGGCATCCACGTCGACGACGTGTCGCTGGTCCTGCACTACGACCCGCCGGCGGACCACAAGACCTACCTGCACCGCTCCGGCCGCACCGCGCGCGCCGGCGCCGCGGGGGTCGTGGTCTCGCTGCTGCTGCCCGACCAGGTGGGCCAGGCCAAGCGGCGCTTCCGCTCGGCCAAGGTCGACCCGGCGGTCAGCCGGATCCGCCCGGGCGACGCCCCCATCGCCGAGCTGGTCGCCACCGGCGTGCACGTCGAGCCGGTCGAGCGCCCGGTGCGCGAGTCCCGCCGTCCCTCCGGGCACGGTGGCCCCGGCGGCCGCCGCCCGCGCCGCGACGGTGACCGGCCCCGCCGCGACGGCGACCGCCCCCGCCGTCCGTACGGCGAGCGGTCCTCCGGCGAGCGGTCCGAGCGTCCCCACCGGGAGCGGTCGGAGCGGTCGTACGGCGACCGGCCCGCCGGTGACCGGCCCTACGGCGGCGAGCGCCGGACCGGCGCCGAGCGCCGCCCGAGCCAGTACCGCGGCCAGGGCCGTCGCCCCGGCTCGCACGTCGGCGAGTAGTCGCACTCCATCGCAGAACGGCCGGTCCCGGGATCTCCCGGGGCCGGCCGTTCGGCGTCTCGGACGCGAGGGTGGGGGGGGGGGGGGGCGGGCGGGGCGGCGGGGGGGGGGGCGCCGGGGCCCCCGC
>NZ_JBJGZP010000053.1:0-8215 GCF_054050555.1 Blastococcus sp. SYSU D00695
CCACCACCCACCCCCACACCCCCCCCCCCCCCCCCCCCCCCCCCCCCCCCCCCCCCCCCCCCCCCCCCCCCCCCCCCCCCCCCCCCCCCCCCCCCCCCCCCCCCCCCCCCCCCCCCCGGCCGGCCGGCAGGGGGGCTCGGGTCGGGGCCCGGCGGCGCGCATGGCACCGTGGGGGAGGACCGACCGCGGCGACGAGGGGGACCAGCGTGCGGACGTCGAACCGGTGGCGGGGGTGCCGACGGGCAGCAGTGGTCGGGACCGCCGTCCTGGCCCTGGCGGTGGTGGCCACGCCGGCGTCGGCGGAACCGCCCGCCCCCGTGGCCGACGCGCAGCAGGTCGCCGACGCGGCGGCCGCGCAGGTGCAGGGCGCGCTGACCGAGCTCGGGACGGCGCAGGCCGCCGTCGCCGAGGCCGACGCGGGGGTCGCGTCCGCGCGGGCGCAGGCCGACGCCGCGCAGCAGGCGTACGAGCAGGCCCGGGCCGAGGCGCAGGCGGCCGACGACGCGGCCCGGGCCGCGCAGGACGGGCTGGCGTCGGCGGAGGGTGCCGTCGCCGTCTTCGCCCGCCGCAGCTACATGTCGGGGAGCACCTCGCCGGTGCTGGAGGGGCTGCTCACCTCCGGCAGCGCGGCCCAGGTGGTGGAGCGGGCCGCCCTCCTCGACGTCGTGGGGGAGTACCGGTCGGACGTGGTGGCCGAGGCGAGCGGGGCCCGGCAGCGGGCCGAGGACGCCCGGGCGGTCGCGCAGGCCGCCGTGCCGCGGGCGGAGGAGCTCCGGCAGACCGCCGGGTCGGCGCTGGCGACGGCCGAGTCCGTGCGCGCCGCGGCGGTCGACCGGGTCGCCGGGCTGCAGGCGCGCCAGACGGAGCTGCAGGCGCAGCTGGAGCAGGCGCGGACGACGCTGGTGGAGCTGCAGGCGCAGGCGGCGCCGGAGCCGCCCCCGGCGCCCGAGCCGCCGTCCCCGCAGCCCCCGGCGCCCCGCCCCTCCGCACCACAGCCGCCCGCCCCGGCGCCCGTCCCGGCCGGGGGTGCCGGACACGACTGGGACGCCGTCGCGCGCTGCGAGTCCGGCGGCAACTGGAGCATCAACACCGGCAACGGCTACTACGGCGGTCTGCAGTTCAACCAGCGCACCTGGGACGGCGCGGGTGGCCGGGCCTACGCCGCGCGTGCCGACCTGGCGAGCCGTGAGCAGCAGATCGCCGTCGCCGAGGTGGTGCTGTCCCGGCAGGGCGCGGGGGCCTGGCCCACCTGCGGCCGGCTGCTGTGACCGGTCGCCGGCGTCCCGCCCCGGGCCGTCAGGCGACGTCGGTGCGCGCCTCGGCCAGGTAGGCGCGGACGGCGGGCTCGGGGACGCGGAAGGACCGGCCGACGCGCACGGCGGCGAGCTCGCCGTTGTGCACCAGGCGGTACACCGTCATCTTCGACACCCGCATGATCGCCGCGACCTCGGCGACGGTGAGGAACGGGACGGCCGGGCGGGACGGCTGCGGCACCGGCGGGCGGGCGGTCATGGGGTGCGGGGTCATGGGGTGGGTCGTCATCGGGTGGCCGGCCATCTGCTGCACGCCGGCGGGGCGCTGACCGAGCGGCCGCTGACCGAGGGTCCCGGTGCCCGGGTACGGGCGGGCGCCCTGCGGCGCGGCGGGGCGCTGCAGGCGCTGGCCCGGGACGGCGGGGCGGGGAGCGGGGCGGTGGGGAAGGGACACCGGGGTTCCTCTCGGAGGCGGGCGGGGCGGCGCGGGCCGAAGTGGCGACGTTCCGCGTCTGTGCTGATACCGACGGTAAGGGGGAAGTCGGGCGGGGCACGAGGGGAACGAGGATGAGACGGACTGGTCCGGTTTGTCAGATGTTGACCGTGCGCCCGGCGGCATCCGTGCGGGTGCGCGAGCCGGGCGCCCGGCGGGTCGGCTCACCCCTGCGGGTGGCCGGACCGGTGCCCCGGCTGTGGGGGTGGCGGGGCGGTGCCGATCCAGCAGTGGGGCACCCGGCCGGCGCAGCCGCCGGCCGTGGGGTGCCCGTACGTGCGTGGCGAGGGGGGAACGTGAACATCCACAGCAAGGCCAAGGCCCCCGCCAGCGACCTCACCGTGCTCAGCGAGGTCGCCGCGGTGCTGGACGCCCGCGGTGCCGTCGCCCGGGCGCCGGTGACGGTGGCGGTGTCGGACCGGGTGGCGCTCGGGATCGCGAGCATGCTGAGCAGCCCGACCCCGTCCGGCCAGGTGCTCGCGCGGTTCGCCCGCACGGGCACGGTCGACAGCGGCGAGCTGCTGGACGCCGTCCGGGTGGAGCAGGGCTACGCCTCGGCCGAGGCGCACGCGGCGCTGCACTGCCTGGCCGGCTGGGTGCGCAAGCAGCTCCACAACGCCCGGGGCGCGTGAGGCCCGGTCACCGGCCGGCGCGGACCGCCGCGAGAGCCGAGGTGACCGCGGGCGAGGGGCGCAGGGTCGCCGGCCGGCCGGACCGCCGCGCCACCTCCAGGTGGTCCAGCAGGATCTCCAGGCCGGACGGCGACAGCGCCGTCACCGAGCCCGCGTCGACGAGCGCCACGCGGGCCGGCTCCCGGCCGTAGCGGCGGACGAAGTCGGCCACGGCCGCCGAGTCCACCGCGCCGGCCAGGCACAGCACCCCGCCGGCGCTGCTGTTGAGCAGCCGGACCACCCCGCGGGCGGTGCGCAGGTCGGGCAGGGGCACCGCCCCAGTGTGCCGCCCGGCCGGGACCCGGTCGCCCGGAGGCGGGCACTAGGTTCAGTGCGGACAGTCGGGCGTCGGCGCAGGGAGATGGTCGTGGGCAGGTCGGTGCTGGTGACCGGAGGGAACCGGGGGATCGGCCTGGCCATCGCCCGCGCCTTCGCCGCGCAGGGCGACGCGGTGGCGGTGACCCACCGGGGCAGCGGGGTGCCCGACGGGCTCTTCGGGGTCACCTGCGACGTGACCGACGCCGCCGCCGTCGACCGCGCGTTCACCGAGGTCGAGGAGCACCAGGGGCCGGTCGAGGTCCTGGTCAGCAACGCCGGCATCACCCGCGACGGGCTGCTGATGCGGATGTCGGAGGACGACTTCACCGACGTCGTCGACGCCAACCTGACCGCGGCCTACCGGGTCGCGAAGCGGGCCACCCCGAAGATGGTGCGGGCCCGCGCCGGGCGAATGGTGTTCGTGTCCTCGGTGGTCGGCCTGCTGGGCTCGGCCGGGCAGGTGAACTACGCGGCGAGCAAGTCGGGGCTGGTCGGTCTGGCCCGCTCGATCGCCCGCGAGCTCGGCGGCCGCGGCATCACCGCCAACGTGGTGGCCCCCGGCTTCGTCGAGACCGACATGACCGCCTCGCTGCCCGAGAAGCGGCAGCAGGAGATCCTCGGCCAGGTCCCGCTGGGGCGCTACGCCTCCGCGGACGAGGTGGCCGGGGTCGTGACCTTCCTGGCCGGCGCGGACGCCGGCTACATCACCGGGGCGGTCGTCCCGGTCGACGGCGGACTGGGGATGGGGCACTGATGACGAACACGACGGCGACCGGCCTGCTGGCGGGCAAGACCATCCTGGTCACCGGCGTCCTCACCGAGGCGTCCATCGCGTTCGCGACGGCGCGGATCGCCCAGGAGCAGGGCGCCACCGTCGTCCTGTCCAACTTCGGGCGGGCGCTGTCGCTGTCCCGGCGGATCGCCAAGCGGCTGCCGCAGGAGGTGCCGGTCATCGAGCTCGACGTGACCGATCCCGAGCACCTGGCGACCCTCGCCGGCCGGCTGCGCGAGCACATCGGCGACGCCCCGCTCGACGGGGTCGTGCACTCGATCGGCTTCGCCCCGCAGGAGGCCATGGGCGACGGTTTCACCGAGGTCGCGTGGGAGCACGCGGCCACCGCCTTCCAGGTCTCGACCTGGTCGCTGGCCTCGCTCACCCAGGCCTGCCGGCCGCTGTTCGGTGAGCAGGCCTCCGTCGTCGGGCTGACCTTCGACGCCTCGGTGGCCTGGCCGGTCTACGGCTGGATGGGGGCGGCCAAGGCGGCGCTGGAGTCCACCTCCCGCTACCTCGCCCGCGAGCTGGGTCCCGAGGGCGTGCGGGTCAACCTCGTCGCCGCCGGGCCGCTGCGCAGCATGGCGATGAAGTCCATCCCCGGCAGCCAGCAGTTCGAGGAGGCCTGGGAGGGCCGCGCGCCCCTGGGCTGGTCGGTCACCGACACCGAGCCCGCCGGCAAGGCCGTCGTCGCCCTGCTGTCGGACTGGTTCCCGGCCACCACCGGTGAGATCGTGCACGTCGACGGCGGCTTCCACGCCGTCGGCGTCTGAATCCCGCATCCGAACGAGTCCCGGCAGGCGAACCCCCTCCGTGCCCCGCGCCACCGACGTCGACATCCACCCCGGCCAGGCCCCCGACGACGACCCGTCGCTGGCGGTCCGCAACAACGGCGGCCGCGAGCCGTCCGCCGACCCCGCACCCGCGGGCCGGCGGGAAGCGCTGCTGGTGCTGTCCTTCGGCGGTCCCGAGGGCCCCGAGGACGTGATGCCGTTCCTGGAGAACGTCACCCGCGGCCGCGGCGTCCCCCGCGAGCGGCTGGAGGCCGTCGCCGAGCACTACCTGCACTTCGGCGGCGTCAGCCCGATCAACGACCAGAACGAGGCGCTGATCGCGGCGGTGGAGGCGGACCTGCGGGCGGCCGGGGTGGACCTGCCGGTCTACTGGGGCAACCGCAACTGGGCGCCCTACGTCGAGGACGCCTGGCGGCAGATGGCCGACGACGGCATCGAGCACGTGTACGTCTTCGCCACCTCCGCCTACGCCTCGGCGTCGGGCTGCCGCCAGTACCACGAGGACGTCGCCCGGGCGCGCGCCGCGTACGGTCCCGGCGCCCCGACCGCGGAGAAGCTGCCGCACTACTTCGACGCGCCGGGCTTCGTCCGGGCCAACGTCGACGCCCTGGCCGCGGCGCTGGCGCAGCTGCCCGAGGAGGTCCGCGGCGCCGCGCGCCTGGTGGCCACGGCGCACTCGATCCCCGACGCGATGGCCGCGGTCGCCGGGCCGGACGGCGGCGCCTACCAGGACGAGTTGCACGCCGCGGCCCGCGCGGTCGTCGACGCCGTCGCCCCCGGGCGGCACGTCGACCTGGTGTGGCAGAGCCGCAGCGGCCCGCCGTCGGTGCCGTGGCTGGAGCCCGACGTCAACGACCACCTGCGCACCCTCGCCGCGGCGGGGGAGACCGCGGTCGTGGTCTTCCCGGTCGGGTTCGTCAGCGACCACCTCGAGGTCGTCTGGGACCTCGACACCGAGGCGCGCGAGACCGCCGAGGAGCTGGGGCTGACCTTCGTGCGGGCCGGGACCGCCGGGACGCACCCGGCCTTCGTCGCCACCGTCCGCGAGCTGCTGCAGGAGCGCCGCGCCGGGGCCGCCCCGCGGCTGGGCACGAACTGCCCGGCGGCCTGCTGCCACGTCGCTCGCCCCGCCCGCCCCGCGCGCTGACCCGGCCCCGCACCCTGCGGGCGGACTCCGCACCGTGCGGGCGGGATCCCGGCCGCAGCCTCGGGGACCGGCCCGCAGGGTGGACGGTCCGGCGGCGGTGAGGTCCCGGCGGTCACCGGGCCGCGACGCGCCGCCGGTGGGTGCGGGCCGTCAGCGCGGGACCGCGTTGTAGGCGGCGGTCAGGGCCGCGCGGACGGCGTCGGACAGCGGCCGCAGCGCCTCGTCCCGGGCGGCGGCCTGCCCGGTGGTGACCGCACCGCCGGGCGCGTCGGCGAGGGCCAGGTCGAGGACCCGGGCCAGCCGCCGGGCCCTCGCCAGCACCGACAGCGCCAGCGGGTCGGTGTCGGCCGGCATGCCGGGCGCGGCGGCCGGCCGGCCCAGGCCGGACAGCAGCGCGGGGACCTCGGGGTGCCAGCGGGCGAGGTCCAGGCCGGCGAGGGTCCGCGCCGCGTCGCCGACGGCCAGGTCCAGCGCGCCGGACGCCGCCCGCAGCGTCCCCTCGACCGGGGGCGGCGCCGGCGCCACCCCGGCCAGCCCGAACGCCGTCCAGGTCACCATCTCGGTGCCCAGCGGCCGCGGCACGAGCGCGAGCACGCTGCCGACGGCCACCTGCCCGGCGTCCACGGCGGCCTCGACGAGGCCCGGGGCCCGGGGCACGCCACGCACGTCGCCGGGCACCGGCAGCGCCAGCGCGACCCGCCGCTCGCCGACCCCGCGCAGCCCGGCCAGCACCCGGCCCAGCGGGACGGACCCGTCGGTGCCCGGCAGCCCGGTGACCGAGTGCGCCGTCTCGCCGGCGACGGCGTCCAGCGCGTCGTCGAAGGAGCAGCGGCCGGACAGCAGCGCGGTGGCCCAGGCGGCGAACCGGCCGGCGGGGAGGTCGTGCACCTCGCGAGGCTACGTCGGGCGCCGGCCCGCGCCGCGGCAACGGTCGGGCAACATGATCGACGACGGCGTTCTCGACGCGGCGTCCGGATGCGACAGTGGCCCCGTGGACCCCTGGCTGCTGTGGCTGATCGCGTCGGGCCTGTTCGTGGCCGGCGAGCTGGCCGGCGGTGACCTCTTCCTGCTCATGCTGGCCGGGGGTGCCCTCGGTGGCATGGGCGTGGCGCTGCTGGGCGGCCCCGTCGTCCTACAGCTGGCCGCCTTCATCGTCGTGAGCGGGCTGCTGCTCGTGCTGGTCCGGCCCCTGGCCAAGCGGCACCTGGTGGACCGGACCCCGGAGCAGCTCGACGGCGTGGCCACCGTCATCGGCCGCACCGCCCGGGTGACCCGCGCGGTCGACGGCCACGGCGGCCGCATCCAGCTCGGTGCCGACGAGTGGACCGCGCGCAGCCAGTACGGCGGCGAGACGTTCCCCGTGGGCGCCACCGTCCGCATCCTCCAGGTCGACGGCGCCACCGCCGTGGTGGGCGACGCCCTGGAACTCGAGTGACCCACCCGACCCCGACCGAGGGAGCCCTCCCGTGACGCCCGCCCTGATCGCGCTGCTCGTGGTCGCGCTGCTGGTGGTCTTCGTGCTCGCCAAGAGCGTGACGATCGTCCCGCAGGCGCAGGCCAAGGTGGTCGAGCGCCTCGGCCGCTACAGCCGCACCCTGTCGCCCGGCCTGTCGATCCTCGTGCCGTTCATCGACCGGGTCCGCGCCACCATCGACCTGCGCGAGCAGGTCATCTCCTTCCCCCCGCAGCCGGTGATCACCGCCGACAACCTGCAGGTCGGCATCGACACGGTCGTCTACTTCCAGGTCACCGACCCGCGGCTGGCCGTCTACGGCATCGCGAACTACATCACCGGCATGGAGCAGCTGACCACCACGACCCTGCGCAACGTCGTCGGCGGGCTGAACCTCGAGGGCGCCCTGACCGGCCGGGACGGGATCAACAGCCAGCTGCGCTCCGTCCTCGACGGCACGACCGGCCCGTGGGGCCTGCGCGTGGCCCGGGTGGAGATCAAGGCGATCGACCCGCCGGCGTCGATCCAGGACTCGATGGAGAAGCAGATGCGCGCCGACCGCGACAAGCGGGCGCTCATCCTGCAGGCCGAGGGGCAGCGGCAGTCGCAGATCACCACCGCCGAGGGGCAGAAGGCGGCGGCGATCCTGTCGGCCGAGGGCAAGAAGCAGGCCGCGATCCTGGAGGCCGAGGCCGAGCGGCAGAGCCGGATCCTGCGCGCCGAGGGCGAGCGGGCGGCCCTCTACCTGCAGGCGCAGGGCCAGGCCAAGTCCATCGAGACCGTCTTCCAGGCCATCCACGAGGGCAAGCCCGACCAGGGGCTGCTCGCCTACCAGTACCTGCAGACGCTGCCGAAGATCGCCCAGGGCGACGCGAACAAGATGTGGATCGTCCCCAGCGAGTTCAGCAAGGCGCTGGAGGGGCTGGCCCGGATGGGCGGGGCGGACGGCGACGGCCGCTCGTGGATGGACGTCGGACCGTCCGACGGGGCGGCCGGACCGGCGCGGCAGATGGACACCAGTGACTGGTTCGAGTCGCAGCTGCCGCCGGCCGCCGCGCAGCCCGAGGCGCAGATCCACATGACCGAGCTGGCCGACACGGTGCCCGCCGTCCCGACACCGACGCTGCCGCCGACGGGCGCGATGGCGCACACCGCGGCCGAGGAGGCCCCGCCGCTTCCCCCGGTGCCCGGCCAGCAGCCGCCGCAGGACCCCGAGGCCCCGCCGCAGCGGTGAGCCGTGGTGGGGGGGGGGGGGGGGGGGGGGCGGGGGGGGGGGGGGGGGGGGGGGGGGGGGGGGCGGGGTTGTTGGGTTCC
>NZ_JBJGZP010000054.1:0-5391 GCF_054050555.1 Blastococcus sp. SYSU D00695
TCGTGTCTTCAACGCGGCAGACACACGGAGTGTGTTCGTGGTCGTGAAGGAGGTTGTGTGGTCAAGCCCTCGGCCTATTAGTACCGGTCAGCTCCACATCTTGCGATGCTTCCACTTCCGGCCTATCAACCCGCTGGTCTGGGCGGGGGCCTTACCCCATTGACTGGGTGAGAGACCTCATCTTGAAGCGAGCTTCCCGCTTAGATGCTTTCAGCGGTTATCCCTGCCGAACGTAGCCAACCAGCAGTGCACCTGGCGGTACAACTGGCACACCAGAGGTTCGTCCGTCCCGGTCCTCTCGTACTAGGGACAGCTCTTCTCAAGTCTCTTACGCGCACGGCGGATAGGGACCGAACTGTCTCACGACGTTCTAAACCCAGCTCGCGTACCGCTTTAATGGGCGAACAGCCCAACCCTTGGGACCTACTCCAGCCCCAGGATGCGACGAGCCGACATCGAGGTGCCAAACCATCCCGTCGATATGGACTCTTGGGGAAGATCAGCCTGTTATCCCCGGGGTACCTTTTATCCGTTGAGCGACACCGCTTCCACATGCCGGTGCCGGGTCACTAGTCCCAGCTTTCGCTCCTGCTCGACCCGTCGGTCTCGCAGTCAAGCTCCCTTGTGCACTTGCACTCGACACCTGATTGCCAACCAGGCTGAGGGAACCTTTGGGCGCCTCCGTTACATTTTGGGAGGCAACCGCCCCAGTTAAACTACCCACCTGACACTGTTCCTGATCCGGATCACGGACCGAGGTTAGACATCCAATTCGACCAGAGTGGTATTTCAACGGCGACTCCACGAACACTGGCGTGCCCGCTTCACAGTCTCCCACCTATCCTACACAAGCCGAACCGAACACCAATATCAAGCTATAGTGAAGGTCCCGGGGTCTTTCCGTCCTGCCGCGCGTAACGAGCATCTTTACTCGTAGTGCAATTTCGCCGAGCCTGTGGTTGAGACAGCTGAGAAGTCGTTACGCCATTCGTGCAGGTCGGAACTTACCCGACAAGGAATTTCGCTACCTTAGGATGGTTATAGTTACCACCGCCGTTTACTGGCGCTTGAGTTCTGAGCTTCGCCTTGCGGCTAACCCGTCCCCTTAACGTTCCAGCACCGGGCAGGCGTCAGTCCGTATACATCGTCTTACGACTTCGCACGGACCTGTGTTTTTAGTAAACAGTCGCTTCTCACTGGTCTCTGCGGCCACCCACCGCTGCCCACTGCAAGAGTGCTGACAGTAGATGGCCCCCCTTCTCCCGAAGTTACGGGGGCATTTTGCCGAGTTCCTTAACCACAGTTCGCTCGATCGCCTCGGTATTCTCTACCTGACCACCTGAGTTGGTTTGGGGTACGGGCCGCTCGGAACTCGCTAGAGGCTTTTCTCGGCAGCATAGGATCATCCCATTCGCCTCATTCGGCTATGCGTCAGGCCTCACCCTGTGTGTGGAACGGATTTACCTGCTCCACGGGCCACACCCTTGCACCGGTACTACCACTCACCGGTAGGACTACCTTCCTGCGTCACCCCATCGCTTGCCTACTACCAGTCCAGGTCCCCAGCTAGTCCGGATCCCTTCACAAGGAAGATCACCGGCGTCGGTGGGTTAGTATCGCTGGGTTCAGCATGGGCGTTCCTTCGCGGGTACGGGAATATCAACCCGTTGTCCATCGACTACGCCTGTCGGCCTCGCCTTAGGTCCCGACTCACCCTGGGCGGATTAGCCTGGCCCAGGAACCCTTGGTCTTCCGGCGGGGGAGGTTCTCACTCCCCTCTCGCTACTCATGCCTGCATTCTCACTCGCGTGGCGTCCACGGCTGGATTCCTCCGCCGCTTCCACCGCCACGCGACGCTCCCCTACCCATCCATGAACCTGGCCGGCACCCACGAAGGGCACCGGCGGGCTAACTCATGAATGCCACGGCTTCGGCGGTGTGCTTGAGCCCCGCTACATTGTCGGCGCGGAACCACTTGACCAGTGAGCTATTACGCACTCTTTCAAGGGTGGCTGCTTCTAAGCCAACCTCCTGGTTGTCTCTGCGATCCCACATCCTTTTCCACTTAGCACACGCTTAGGGGCCTTAGCCGATGATCTGGGCTGTTTCCCTCTCGACTACGAACCTTATCGCCCGCAGTCTCACTGCCACGCTCTCACTTACCGGCATTCGGAGTTTGGTTGACGTCAGTAACCTTGTGGGGCCCATCGGCCATCCAGTGCTCTACCTCCGGCAAGAAACACGTGACGCTGCACCTAAATGCATTTCGGGGAGAACCAGCTATCACCGAGTTTGATTGGCCTTTCACCCCTACCCACAGCTCATCCCCCAGGTTTTCAACCCTGGTGGGTTCGGTCCTCCACGCGGTCTTACCCGCGCTTCAACCTGGCCATGGGTAGATCACTCGGCTTCGGGTCTAGAGCACGCGACTCGTTCGCCCTGTTCGGACTCGCTTTCGCTACGGCTACCCCACACGGGTTAACCTCGCCACGTACCGCTAACTCGCAGGCTCATTCTTCAAAAGGCACGCAATCACCGCCGCCCCGAAGGACGACCGGCTCTCACGGCTTGTAGGCACACGGTTTCAGGTACTATTTCACTCCCCTCCCGGGGTACTTTTCACCTTTCCCTCACGGTACTTGTCCGCTATCGGTCACCAGGGAGTATTCAGGCTTAGCGGGTGGTCCCGCCAGATTCACACCGAATTTCACGGGCTCGGTGCTACTTGGGAAACACGCTCGGGAGGACGGCAGTTTTCGTGTACGGGGCTCTCACCCTCTACGGCGACCCGTTCCAGTAGGCCTTCCACTAACCATCCGTCTTTCTGACTCCCCGTACCCTCGGCAGAAGGTACTGAGCGGTCCCACGACCCCGCCTCCACAACGCCTGCCGGCTATCACATGGAAACGGTTTAGCCTCATCCGCTTTCGCTCGCCACTACTCACGGAATCACGGTTGTTTTCTCTTCCTGTGGGTACTGAGATGTTTCACTTCCCCACGTTCCCTCCACACGCCCTATGTGTTCAGGCGCGGGTCACACCACATGACTGGTGCGGGGTTCCCCCATTCGGACATCCTCGGATCAACGCTCGGTTGGCAGCTCCCCGAGGCTTATCGCAGCCTCCTACGTCCTTCATCGGCTCCTGGTGCCCAGGCATCCACCGTGTGCCCTTAACAACTTGGCCACACAAAACCTACAAACCACGAACCCCGGACCACACCGCCGGCGGCGACCACCCCGCAGGGCACCCACCGACAACGATCCAGACAAGGATCCGCGAACTGTTGAAGATGCTCGCGTCCACTGTGCAGTTCTCAACGAACGACCAGCGACCTCCCGACCCCACCCCACCAGACCCCGACCCCTGCTTCCGACGAAGCAGCCACCGAGCGGTATGAGACGCGGAAGGCCCTGACGAAGAAACCCCCACCCCGGGCGGGCCGGCGAACCGGCACCCGACCCCGGGACGGGATCCGTTCCTTCAGGACCCAACAGCGTGCCTACGACCACCACCCGCACCCCCGCTCCGGTCCACACCCGCATCTCGCAAGAGACACCAGGTCGTACTGGGAGCCGGCGCGCGCCGGCGACCGAACTGGTCAGCGTTCCACCCTCGAGCACCATCCAGACACCCCGCGCCCACCCCACGACGGGGCCGGCGTCTCGTTCTGGCATGGCTCTGCACCGACACACAACGTGTGCCGGCGAGTTGCTCCTTAGAAAGGAGGTGATCCAGCCGCACCTTCCGGTACGGCTACCTTGTTACGACTTCGTCCCAATCGCCGATCCCGCCTTCGACGGCTCCCTCCACAAGGGTTGGGCCACCGGCTTCGGGCGTTACCGACTTTCGTGACGTGACGGGCGGTGTGTACAAGGCCCGGGAACGTATTCACCGCAGCGTTGCTGATCTGCGATTACTAGCGACTCCAACTTCATGGGGTCGAGTTGCAGACCCCAATCCGAACTGAGACCGGCTTTTTGGGATTCGCTCCACCTCGCGGTATCGCAGCCCTTTGTACCGGCCATTGTAGCATGTTTGCAGCCCTAGACATAAGGGGCATGATGATTTGACGTCATCCCCACCTTCCTCCGAGTTGACCCCGGCAGTCTCCCATGAGTCCCCACCATCACGTGCTGGCAACATGGAACGAGGGTTGCGCTCGTTGCGGGACTTAACCCAACATCTCACGACACGAGCTGACGACAACCATGCACCACCTGTGCACGGCCCTTACGGACCCCCCATCTCTGGAGGATTTCCGTGCATGTCAAGCCTAGGTAAGGTTCTTCGCGTTGCATCGAATTAAGCAACATGCTCCGCCGCTTGTGCGGGCCCCCGTCAATTCCTTTGAGTTTTAGCCTTGCGGCCGTACTCCCCAGGCGGGGCGCTTAATGCGTTAGCTGCGGCACGGAGACCGTGGAATGGCCCCCACACCTAGCGCCCAACGTTTACGGCGTGGACTACCAGGGTATCTAATCCTGTTCGCTCCCCACGCTTTCGCTCCTCAGCGTCAGTTACTGCCCAGAGACCCGCCTTCGCCACCGGTGTTCCTCCTGATATCTGCGCATTTCACCGCTACACCAGGAATTCCAGTCTCCCCTGCAGTACTCAAGTCCGCCCGTATCGACTGCAGGCCTGAGGTTGAGCCTCAGGTTTTCACAGCCGACGTGACGAACCGCCTACGAGCTCTTTACGCCCAATAATTCCGGACAACGCTTGCACCCTACGTATTACCGCGGCTGCTGGCACGTAGTTGGCCGGTGCTTCTTCTGCAGGTACCGTCACTTGCGCTTCGTCCCTGCTGAAAGAGGTTTACAACCCGAAGGCCGTCATCCCCCACGCGGCGTCGCTGCGTCAGGCTTTCGCCCATTGCGCAATATTCCCCACTGCTGCCTCCCGTAGGAGTCTGGGCCGTGTCTCAGTCCCAGTGTGGCCGGTCACCCTCTCAGGCCGGCTACCCGTCGTCGCCTTGGTAGGCCACTACCCCACCAACAAGCTGATAGGCCGCGGGCCCATCCCCAGCCGATAAATCTTTCCACCACCAGACCATGCGGTCAGCGGTCATATCCGGTATTAGCCCCAATTTCTTGGAGTTATCCCAGAGCCAGGGGCAGGTTGCCCACGTGTTACTCACCCGTTCGCCACTGATCCCCCCGAAGGGTTCACCGTTCGACTTGCATGTGTTAAGCACGCCGCCAGCGTTCGTCCTGAGCCAGGATCAAACTCTCCGTAGATGAATTTGCAATCCATGGCAGAGAACCGAGAGCTAGCACTCTCGATGTCAATCAACCAAAGGAATCCCCACACCACACCCAGAGGATGCAGTGCACGGGGTAATACTTGGCACTGACTTTCGGCACGCTGTTGAGTTCTCAAGGAACGGACGCGC
>NZ_JBJGZP010000055.1:0-1935 GCF_054050555.1 Blastococcus sp. SYSU D00695
TGCGCCGCCCACCGGTCCCGCACCGCACCCGACACCACCCGCGCCCCCGAGGACGGCGACCAGTACACCGCCCCACCCTGGAACGCCTGGAAACACCCACCATCACGCAACCCACACACCGTGTCACCCACCGGATACCCCAACGCCCCGGTCTCCCAGCCCTGCCCCGCCCACCGATCCCGGACGGCACCGCTGTACACGATCCGGGCCCCGCTGGCCGGGGACCAGTAGATGGCGCCGCGCGCGTAGCCCTGGAAGCAGCCGCCGTCGCGCAGGCCGCACAGCACGTTGGCCGCGATGGCGCCCAGCGGTCCGACCTCGCCGCCGGTCTGCGCGTACCGGCCGGTCACCTCGGCGGCGCCCGGGATCTGGGTGGAGCCGAACCAGTCGGTGTAGTAGATCCAGAAGTTCCGGTTGCCGTACGCCGAGCAGCGGTCACCCGTGCCCCTCCCCGCCGCGAGCGCCGCGGGGTTGGGCTGGTAGGGCGTGTAGTTGTACAGGCCCGCGGTGGCCTGGTTCTCGATGAAGACGCCGGAGGAGCCGCAGTCCGCCTCGACGTCGAAACGGATCTGGTTCACCGCGCCGGCACGGTGGTTGAACCGCGTCGGGTTGTCTGCGTAGTAGCGATACCGCGATGCGGCGCTGTAGACCTGGTTGAAGAAGCCGTTGTACGCCGGGTTGCAGGGGGCGGTGTCCGGGCAGGCGAAGCCCATGGCCTCGCGGTACCGCCGGGCGTAGAGGCTGCTCCCGGTGGCCGTGACCAGGCCCTGCTCCTTCTGGAGGATCACCAGCAGGACGCGTTGACTGATGCCGCAGGCCTGACCGACCTTCGCGATGATGGTGGCCGCCGTCTCCCCGCCGGCCCCCTGGTACGTGCCGCGGCAGCTGGCATCAGCGGGCTTGGTCGTGGTGTCCATGCGGTAGTCCTTGAGGCACGGCGTGCCGTCGGACCCCGCGACGCATCGGGGGTTCTTGCTCACCAGGAAGGCCTGGACGTCGGGCGCCGACATGGCGTTGCCGTCGAAGAACAGCTGATCGCTGATGATGTTCCCCGCCCGGAACTGGCTCATGTCCGCGGCCGGCACCAGGGCCGGGCCCGTCGGCGACGACGGCAGTCCCCCGCCGACGACGAGGGCGGCCAGGCAGGCGGCAGCCAGCAACGACGCGGCGAGTCTGCGCAGCCCCGTCATTCCGGCAGCTCGACCGTCACGGGGGCGGACTCGCCGGTGGCAGCGGCGGACCCGTAGCGCAGCACCGCCGTCCACGTACCCGGGACGAGGTCGTCCCCGGCGACCGAGAACCCTCCGCAGACCGTGGTGGAGGCATCCGCCAGACCGCTGACCGTGACCTCGAGCTCCGCGGCGCCCTCCGCCTCGGGCACCAGCACGAGGGTGCACGTGCCGCCGTCCTCGACGACGGGGCGGACGTAACCCCCGGCCTGCAGCTCGTCGGAGGCCTCGTCGTAGGCGACGAAGGAGAGGACGACGTCCGTGGTGTCCGGGCCAGGGGCGTCCGTCGCGGCGTCGACGTCCTGGTCCGACGTCCCCGTGTCCGCACCGGTGGAGACCGCCGGAGTCTCCGCAACACCCGTGGAGACGGCCGTCTCGGCGGCACCGGCCGAGACCGCCGGTGTGCCGGCGGGGCCGTCACCGTCACCGGTCCCACCCGAGCAGCCGGCGAGGAGGAGACCGCCCAGCAGCACGGGGGCGATCGCCCCGCACCGGGGAAGGCGGCGGGGTGTCTCGGTCACGCTGCGTCCTCCTCGGAGGGCCGGGTTCGAGTCGGGCTGGGCGATGGCGGGCGTCACCGGGTGACGGTGGTGCGGCCGGTGCTGGTCGAGGAGGTGATGACGCCGTGCTGGAAGGTCTGCCGCGTCCCGCCGGAGATCGCCTGCGGGTCCCCGGTCGGGTAGCCCAGCGGGCCGCCCTCCCAGCC
>NZ_JBJGZP010000056.1:0-800 GCF_054050555.1 Blastococcus sp. SYSU D00695
CACCCCCGGCCAGCGGCGTCACGTCCGACGTCGGATACCCCAACGCCGAGTTCTCCCAGCCCAGCGCCGCCCACCGGTCCCGCACCGCACCGGTCAGCACCCGCGCACCCGTCGCCGGGGAGTAGTACACCGACCCGTGCTGGAAGTGCGCGAACGCCCCACCACCGGCCAACGCCGTCACATCCGACGTCGCCAGACCCAACTCCCCCGACACGCCACCCGAGGCGAGCCAGGCATCACGCACCGGGCCCGTGAGGACCCGCGCGCCGGTCGCGGACGACCAGGTCACGGTGCCCTGCTGGAAGTGGGCGTACTCGCCGCCACCCGGGGCCTCCGCCACGTCCGAGGTCGGGTACCCCAGCGGGGAGTTCTCCCAGCCGGCAGCCGCCCACCGGCCACGGATCGCTCCGGTCAGCACCCGCGCACCCGTCGCCGGGGAGGAGTAGATCGAGCCGTGCTCGAAGTGGGCGTAGGACCCGCCTCCGGCCAGCGGCGCGGCGCTGGACGCCGGCAGCCCCAGCTCACCGGCCGGGCCATCCGCCTCCAGGTACCGGTCCAGGACCGCTCCGGTGAGGACGTGGCCCGTGCCGACGCCGTCCTCGGCGTACACGGCGCCGTGCTCGAAGGTCACCGCCTGGCCGCCGGGGACCTCGCTCGCCGACGAGGTCGGGTAGCCCAGGGGGCCGGTCTCGGCACCCGAGGCCTGCCACGCCGCCACCACGTCCGCCGGCAGCACCCGCGTGCCCAGCGTGGGGTGCACGTACACCGACCCACCCCGGAAGTGCCCGAACCGCGCCACC
>NZ_JBJGZP010000057.1:0-797 GCF_054050555.1 Blastococcus sp. SYSU D00695
GGTGGCGCGGTTCGGGCACTTCCGGGGTGGGTCGGTGTACGTGCACCCCACGCTGGGCACGCGGGTGCTGCCGGCGGACGTGGTGGCGGCGTGGCAGGCCTCGGGTGCCGAGACCGGCCCCCTGGGCCACCCGACCGGCGACCCGGTGGCGGCCGCTGGCGGGACGGGCACCGTCACCGCCTTCGAGCACGGCCAGGTCTTCGCCTCCGGTGGCGTGGGTGCTGCCCTGTGGGGGGCGGTGCTCGACCGGTACACCGCCGGTGGAGGGCCCGCCGGCACACTGGGTCGTCCGCGGACCAACGTGACGGCGCTGGCCGGAGGTGGTGCCTACGCCCACTTCGAACGAGGGTCGATCTACTGGACGCCGGCCACGGGTGCTCGTCTCGTCACGGGGTCCTTCCGCGATCGCTGGGCTGCTTCCGGCTGGGAGTCCGGGCCCCTGGGCTACCCGACCTCGGAGGCCACTCCCGTTCCGGACGGCCAGGAGATGACGTTCCAGGGTGGGGCGCTGCTCGCGGCCGACGGCGGGCCGGCGCGTCTGCTGTCCGGACCGGTCCTCGACCGCTTCGTCGCCTCGGGTGGCGTGTCGGGGGAGTTGGGTCTGGCGACGTCGGATGTGACGGCGTTGGCCGGTGGCGGGTCGTTCGCGCACTTCCAGCACGGGTCGGTCTACTACTCCCCGGCGACGGGTGCGCGGGTGCTGACCGGTGCGGTGCGGGACCGGTGGGCGGCGCTGGGCTGGGAGAACTCGGCGTTGGGGTATCCGACGTCGGACGTGACGCCGCTGGCCGGGGGTG
>NZ_JBJGZP010000058.1:0-780 GCF_054050555.1 Blastococcus sp. SYSU D00695
CCGTCGTTGGAGGCCTGCACCGACAGGTCGCGCATGCGCTGCAGGATCGAGTGCGTCTCGGTGAGCGCACCCTCAGCGGTCTGCACGACCGAGATGCCGTCCTGGGTGTTGCGGACGGCGACCTTGAGACCACCGATCTGCGAGCGCAGGCCCTCGGAGATGGCCAGGCCGGCCGCGTCGTCGGCGGCGCGGTTGATGCGGAAACCGGAGGAGAGCTTCTCCAGCGACTTCCCCATCTGGCTGTCGGTGATCGACAGGTTGCGGTACGAGTTCATCGCCGCGATGTTGTTGTTGACGCTGAGACCCATGGGAATCCTCCTTGGACGGGGTCTTGCAGGTGATCCGCTGCATCCGTGCTGCGGGTGGTGCACTTGCAGTTACGGCGGCGGCGGTGCCTTCTCAACCCGAGTCGTGAGAAATCCGAGGAGAATCCGCTCCGGGCAGCAGTGAGGGGGGAGGCGGTGCGCCTCCCCCCTCACCGGGTGGTGCCGAGGTGGTGCGGTGGATCAGCCGAGCAGGCGCAGGATGCCCTGCGGGGCCTGGTTCGCCTGGGCCAGCATCGCGGTGCCGGCCTGGGTCAGGATCTGCGAGCGGGTGAACGCCGTCATCTCCTGGGCCATGTCGGTGTCGCGGATGCGGCTCTCCGACGCGGTCAGGTTCTCGACGGCGACGTTGAGGTTGTTGATGGTGTGCTCGAAGCGGTTCTGCAGCGCACCGAGGTTCGCCCGGGTGGTGGAGACCAGCCCGATGGCGGTGTCGATGGAGGAGATCGCCGCGCTC
>NZ_JBJGZP010000059.1:0-746 GCF_054050555.1 Blastococcus sp. SYSU D00695
TGGTGGGTGTGCATGAAGGTGTGCGTCGGCGACGGCGGCCGCGAGCGCGGCCGGGCGCGGGGCGCGCGGGCGGCGCCCGCCCCCCCCCCCCCCCCCCCCCCCCCCCCCCCCCCCCCCCCCGTCCGGCACCTCGCCTGGTGCGACGCCGGTCGGCGGGATCCCGGCTGGCGCGAGGCCGGCTGACCGTCCTGGCGGCGGCGCTGGTCGGCGCGGACGCGAAAGGTGGGGTGGCGCGGCCCGGGACGGCGCACGACGGTCACCGTCGCGTCCCCAGTCGGACCCGGTCGCGGGGCGCGCGGCTGACGGCGCGACGCCGGGCGCTCGCGGCGGCGGGCGCGGCGGCGGCGGGCGCGGCGGCGGCGGGCGCGGCGGCGGCGGCGCTCCCCCGGCCCGGCCGACCTGACGGGCCGGCCCGTGGACGGCGTCCGGGACCCGCGGCCGGCCGGTCCCGGGCGGGCCGCACGATCGGTGGGCGGCTGCTGGGAGGGGGTCAGGAGGCCGCGGCCGCCGGAGCCCCGGAGTGGGAGGAGCGGGAACCCTCCAGGAGGGGGGCTGCGTCCCGCTCCTCGCCGGCGAGCCGGCGCCGGGTGCCGCCCTCGACTGCTGCCGAGACGGCCAGGAACAGCAGGAAGGCCGGCGTCGCGTCGAACAGACCGCTCTCCACGGTGCTGCGGCCGAGCAGGAGCACGAGCAGGCCGACCACGAGCACCCGGTGCGCGCGGGGCGCACGCAGCGCCCCGCGCAAC
>NZ_JBJGZP010000060.1:0-537 GCF_054050555.1 Blastococcus sp. SYSU D00695
GCCCAGGGGGCCGGTCTCGGCACCCGAGGCCTGCCACGCCGCCACCACGTCCGCCGGCAGCACCCGCGTGCCCAGCGTGGGGTGCACGTACACCGACCCACCCCGGAAGTGCCCGAACCGCGCCACCCCGTCCGCCGTGGTCCCGGTGTCACTGATCGGCATCCCCAGCGACCCACCATCACCACCGGCAGCCAACCACGCATCCCGCACCGGCCCGTCCACCACCCGCGCACCCGTGGCCTGCGACCAGTACACCCAACCCCGCTGGAACGCCACCACCTGACCGGCACCACCCGGCGTCGCCACCTGGTCGGCCACCGGCCACCCCAACGACCCGTTCTCCCACCCCGAGGCACCCCACCGGTCCCGCACCGCGGTCCGCAACAACCGGGCCCCCGTCGCCGGGCTGAAGTACACCGACCCACCCTGGAAGTGCGCGAACGACCCACCACCGGCCAACGCCGTCACATCCGACACCGGATACCCCAACGCACCGGTCTCCCAGCCCTGCGCCGCCCACCGGTCCCGCACCGCACC
>NZ_JBJGZP010000061.1:0-519 GCF_054050555.1 Blastococcus sp. SYSU D00695
CCCCCCCCCCCCCCCCCCCCCCCCCCCCCCCCCCCCCCCCCCCCGCGCCCCCCCCCCCCCCCCCCCCCCCCCCCCCCCCCGCCCCCCCCCCCCCCCCCCCCCCCCCCCCCCCCCCCCGTAACTGCACAACACCGAGAGGCCGGGCCGCCTCGACCAGGTCCCACCGATCGAGTGACAGCGCCGAGGGCGTGCCGCGCAGGGCCACCGCGGGTCGTGAGGTCCACGCCACTCCCCCGGCATCTCCGGTGACGAGGCGGCACCCACGGGCCGGCGCCGCTCGAGCGATGTGCACCCACGGCGCGTCCCGGCCCCAGAACCCGCCCCAGGTGCACATCGCCCGGAAGTCGGGCCACCTCGGGCGCCCGGCAGCTCCACCGTCGTGCTGCGACCGCCCCGGACGTCTCGCGTCGGGGGGGGGGGGGGGGGGGGGGGGGGGGGGGGGGGGGGGGGGGGGGGGGGGGGGGGGGGGGGGGGGGGGGGGGGGGGGGGGGGGGGGGGGGGGGGGGGGGGGGGGGGGGT